>CAZOEW010000141.1:0-10164 GCA_964578935.1 uncultured Desulfobacterales bacterium
CTTCGACTCACAGACGAATAGGTCAGCCCCATCAGCTCTCCAACCTCTTGATTGCTGTATTTCCCGGTTTCCCACAATAAATATAAAATGACATCGCGCTTGTCCCGCAATTCCCCGTTTATCCTTCTGGATTCTTTAAAATCGTTAATATCACAATCCAGCACTGCCGCGGCTTTTTCTACCACGGTATTGGGTTCTTCATCTCTTAACAGTTGATTCAGCTGCGGCAGCTCTTTATTCTTATGACCGTTCAGATAGGTGTCTCTTATGCGGGAAAGAAACTCGTGAGATCCGTAGATCAATCCGCATCGAACCTCATCCCAGACACTCCCGCCCTTTTCGGAAAATGCCGCAACCTGGTTACGAAATGCGCGGTGCTTGTCTTTTTTTGCTTTTAATTGAGAAAAAAGGAGGCTTGTTTTCAACCAGTTGGGGGGGCTTTGGGTACGATAGGCGTAATACTGATAACTGCTCCATTTGTACTTCTTCAAACGGTCAACAACACCTGCTCGCAAGGGATTGCGATGGATGTAACATGAAAGCTGCATTAAATAGGCACCGTTCTCTACAAGTAAACTTTTAAATCGCCCCTGAAACAAATGCCCGCTTTGTTCATTCCTGATATTAAAACTCCGGGTATATCTCGTACCCAGCCATTGCATGCTTTTTGAGAGATTCGGCTTCAAGGTTCTGAGCAAAAGGTGATAATGATTCCTCATTAGCACATATGCGTATATCTCGATATCAAACCGATCAGACATTTCAGCGAGAATGTCGAGAAAATCATTCCGATCATCATCGCTCAGAAAGATATCATTCAGGTTATTACCGCGGGAAAGCACATGATAATAAGCTCCCGCATATTCTATCCGCAACTGTCTTGCCATAATGGATGAGTATCAAAATCAAGTTGCATTTTCTTTTGAACCATCAGCAAACAAGGTTTGACCCTTATTAAAGCAAGGTTTGACCCCTCAATCCTTATTTAAAGCGTTGCCTATCAAACCTGATTCGCGCTGTCAAGATCTATATTTAAAATAAAGGGTTGACACGTTATCGTTGAGAATCTCTAAAAAAAAGGAGAAATCCCGGCCGCTGATAGTTACAACCTGTTGTCATGGAACAGGCAAAACGTTTACTTTCTCGTTTTATCCTTTCCGGCAAGTAACATCAGGGAGAGGGGTAACACATGCTGTTAACTCGATAACCTATTGGGATTGAAAGAAAAATATAAAAATTGTGAATTTTTCCCATTACCGGGAGATGGTTCCGCAAAACCATTAGAACTGTTTTCGCTACTGGTGATCTAAAAATTCAGGCCCCTCATATATTTCCGAAAACCGCCTGCCATTTTTGCTGCGGCTTTTATAAAAAGCGATACACTTTTTTACAACCTCGACGACTTCATCCTCGCTGAAAAGCCCTGGAATTTCGCTTGCGAGCCTTGGATGTCTACCCAGCTTCCCGCCAAGCTGAATTCTGAATCCTTTTTCTTTTTCAAGTATCGTTCCTGTCGGACAACCTTCAACACATTTTCCACATCTCAAACATCTGGACAGATCGATTACAGGGGTTCTGGTTTCAGCGTTCACAGCTACTGCATTTTCCCTGCATGATTCTTCACATGCGCCGCACAAAGAACAGGGAACATCGGTTACCTGCGGTAAAACGCCTCCCAGTATTCCGATATCCTTTATTTGAGGCTGGGAGCACGCGTTGGGACAATCGGAAATACTGACCCGGAACTCATGATGGTATTTAAGCTTTCCATTGACATTCCGCCTTAAAAAATCAAGCAGCTTTTCCGCTTTGAACAGTTCTTCGATTTTTTCAAGAAGTGTCTCCCCGGAAACAGCCCGGTTCGGGCATCCAGCCTGCCCAAAACATGCTTCAATCTGGTACCCTTTGATTTCCGAATCCATTCCGGAAATAAAACGCGTTCTGGTGGCATTCACCTCAGCCATTGAAATCAATGTCTTACCTTCAGCCGAAGCCTCTTGTTCAACGCGGCTTCTTACTTTTTTTCTTACAAAGAAGGGTACATTTTTTACAGCTTCCTCGGCTTCCGAAGTCCATTTCATGAGGGTTCCTTAAGAATCATCGCTCTTAAAAAGTTCCGTGCTGATATATCTCTCGCCGGTACTTGGCAGGATGACAACAATCGTTTTTCCGCCTGAATCTTCTCTTGAAGCTACTTTCAGGGCTGCACAGACCGCTGCTCCAGACGATATCCCACATAGCAGGCCCTCAAGCCTGGCAAGATTTCTCGACGTTTCAAATGCCTCATCATTGGTAACCGTTACCACCTCATCTATCACCGAACGGTCGAGAACATCCGGAATAAAGCCGGCACCGATCCCCTGAATCTTGTGAGGCCCCGGCTTTCCTCCGGAAAGTACCGGAGAGTCGGCAGGCTCTACCGCAATGGCTCTAAAAGAAGGTTTTCTCTCTCGAATTGCCTGAGATACGCCTGTTATGGTTCCACCGGTCCCGACTCCTGAAACAAAGATATCGACACCGCCTTCCGTGTCGGACCATATCTCCTCTGCGGTTGTCTTTCGATGTATTTCAGGATTCGCGGGATTTCCAAACTGATCCGGCATGAAGGTGTTGTTCTCTGAATGAACAATTTCCTTTGCCTTCGCGATTGCCCCTTTCATCCCTTCCTTTCCAGGTGTAAGTACCAGCTTGGCACCCAGGTGCATAAGCAGTTTTCTGCGTTCTATACTCATCGTTTCTGGCATGGTAAGACAAAGCTTATACCCCCTTTCCGCGCAGACAAAAGCAAGGGCAATCCCCGTATTTCCGCTGGTCGGTTCGACAATCAACGTTTCCGCGGTGATCCGATTTTGTTTTTCCGCAGCATTGATCATGGAAACCGCTACCCGGTCTTTTATGCTTCCCAGCGGGTTGAAAAATTCCAATTTCGCGAGGATCTCAGCACCGCATTCTTTGCCTATCCGGTTCAACCTTACCATGGGCGTCGAACCGACCGTATCACTTATTCCAGGATAGATTGTCATAAAAAATCTCCTTTTGATATTTCGCCTTCACTGGAATCCGCTCAAAGAGGATGCAGCTTTTTATAAAAAATTTAAAAAAATCGCCTCAACACCGATATGCTGCAGGCGGGCTACTTATAAATCAGCTTCGGTTCCTCCATCAGTACTTTTGTATCCGGTGGTATGGATTTTGTGATCCATACGTTGCCGCCGATCACGGAACGGGCTCCGATAACCGTTTCACCGCCAAGAATTGTAGCCCCGGAGTAGATAATCACATCATCCTCGATCGTGGGATGACGTTTTTTCCCTCTGAACTGTTCTCCGGCCTCCTGGGGAAGAGACAGCGCGCCAATCGTTACACCCTGATAAATTCGAACATTCTTTCCAATTTCAGATGTCTCTCCAATAACCACGCCTGTACCGTGATCAATGACAAAACCCTCTCCGATTCTTGCACCCGGATGGATATCGATCCCGGTTTTGTTGTGGGCGTGTTCGGTCATAACCCGGGGAAGCAACGGTACGCCATGATTAAAAATTTTGTGCGCCACCCGCTGAACGGTAATGGCAAATATGCCCGGATAACTGAAAATGATCTCGTCATGACTGCGTGCCGCAGGATCTCCCCCATAAGTGGCCTTGACATCCGCTGCCAGTATTTTTCGAATCGCGGGCACCGATTCCAGAACATCGATCGCGATCTCCTGCCCCTTCACACCGCAATCGGTGCAGACATTTTCATACCGCAGGCACTCATGGCGAATACTGTTTGTAATCTGTTCGGAAAGAATATCAAAAAGGATTGAAACCGTCTGACCCATATTGTACTTGAGATTGGCGGGATTAATTTTTCCGGCTGAAAAGTAGCCCGGGAAAAGGATCTCCTTAAAGCGGTTTATAATCTCAACAACAGAAAGATTTGACGGGATCGGGTCATAATCGATATGGGTATAACATTCCTTGTCACTGCAGCTTTCAATGATTTTTTCCGCAATTTCAGGAATCTTTTGCCGGAATTCCGAAAATGTATTCGCCTCTATTCTGCAGCTTTCCTCTTGTGACTTATGATATACTACCATTTTTTAATCCCCTTTCCTTTTCCGAAAATACCATATAACTTCTTCCTGTTAATTTTGGATGATTCTTGATGAACACTCAGAGAATCTGAAACCCAGGGCAATGCTACCCTATGAAGGCAAGGCTATCATCCGATCCAATGCAAGCCGTGCATCAGAGGCGATCTCTTCCGGTACGACAACCCGATTGTACTCCCCGATATTTTCCAGTGTGTGAAGAAGTTTCGAAGGATCTATCTTATACATATTGGGACAAAGAGATTCCTTCAGGGGAATCACATTTTTATCAGGGTATTCCAATGCAAGCCTTTTGATCAGATTTATTTCCGTACCCACTGCGATCGTTGAGCCTTTCGGCGCCTCTGCAACATATTTTACAATATAACTTGTCGAGCCTGCCGCATCTGCAAGCGCTACCACTTCCTGGGTGCATTCCGGGTGAACGAGAATCAGAGCATCCGGATTTCTTTCTTTCATGCTTGTTACATCCTGTTCGGTAAACCGGGTATGAACAAGACAATATCCTCTCCACAGAATCAGCTTTGCGTTTCGAATCATTTTCTCGGTGTTGCCGCCCAATTTTTTCTCCGGATCCCAGACGATCATTTCAGAAGGTGAGATACCCAGTCTGTTGCCGGTGTTTCTCCCCAGATGCTCATCCGGAAAAAAAAATATCTTTTCCCTCCTTTCAAATGCCCATTTAAATGCGTCTTTCGCATTTGAAGAGGTGCAAACCGCGCCGCCATTTCTCCCACAGTGAGCCTTGATCAAAGCATCCGAATTCATATAGACAATGGGCATAAGAGATTTCTCACCGACGATCCCGGAAACCTCTTTCCATGCCTTTTCCACAACATAGGCGTCCGCCATATCCGCCATCCAGCATCCCGCTTCCAGGTCGGGGATCTGAACGACCTGATGCTTCTTCGCAAGCACTGCGGCGCTCTCCGCCATGAAATGAACCCCGCAGAACACAATATACCTGGCGGCGCTGTCTGCGGCGGCCTTTTGTGAAAGTCCGAAAGAATCCCCCTGGAAATCGCCAAGGTCCACAATATCTTTCCGCTGATAATGATGGGTCAGTATCACCAGTTCTTTCCCGTATTTCCTTTTCAGCCTGACAATTTCCTCCTGTATTTCCCTGTGATCTCTCCGATGCTTCACGATTCCTCCGGATTCAACTTTTCAATTCTTACTTCGTCCCCACAGACGATTTTTCCTCCGTTTAAAACCCTTGCGAAAACGCCTTCCCGGGGCATGATGCAGTCGCCAGCCTTGTAGTAAATCGCGCATTTTTTATGACAGACTTTTCCGATCTGCGTGATCTCGACTGCTGCTGATTTTCCGAGCCTTACAACCGTTCCGATGGGTATTGTTTTCCAGTCAATCCCCCTGGTCGCAATGTTTTCGGCAAAGTCGCCAAAGGAAACATCCAGCCCCTTGTCTCTCGCCTTTTCGATATTTTCAGAAGAAAGAAAAGAGACCTGTCTGTGCCACGCTCCTGCATGAGCGTCTCCTTCCAGACCATAATTTTCAAGAAGAACGATTTCATCGACCGGCAATTTTCGCGTTCCTTTTTTCCGGCTTATCGCTATCGAAACAATCTCAATCATGTTTTCTTTTTCCCGATCATAAATATTCCATAGGTGGCAAAGATATTCGGCAGGAATTTGACAACGTCACCATTCATGTTGCCGCCTTTCATGTTGATGGCTGCCTCCTTCATAATCCGGTAACCCAGTTTCCCCGCAAAACTTCGAAAGTCATTTATGCTGAGGACGCGTATATTGGGGGTATTATACCATTCATACGGAAGTTCTTTTGTGACCGGGACATGCCCTGAATAAAGAAGCTGCATCCGTATCCGCCAGTGGCAAAAGTTCGGAAAGCTGACGATTCCTCTTTTACCGATATTCATCATGGAGCATATTAAATTTTCCGGTTCATACACCTGCTGCAGTGTCTGACTCAAAATGACATAATCAAAATATTCAACCGGATAATCAAGAATCTCTACATTGATATCTCCCTGCAGAACCGACAGCCCTTTTTCAATGCATCGTCGAACCCGCTCTTCTCTTATCTCAATGCCGGTCTCTTTGACCTGTTTATTTTTTTTAAGAAAATACAGGAGATCTCCTTCTCCGCATCCAAGGCCAAGCACCTTTGAACCCGGTTCTATCCAGGATGCAATTATCCGAAGGTCGAAACGCGTATTATCAAACCCTGATTTCATTGAAAACGCCTTCCAGAAAGCCTCTGATCAGACCTGTCAGCCGGTCATTGGGGAGCAGAAACGCATCATGTCCGCACTCGGCTTCGATTTCACAAAAACTTACATCGATTCCATTTTTTTTCATTGCCGTTACCATTGCCTTTGACTGGTATGTCGGATAAAGCCAATCCGAAGTGAAGGAAACGACAAGAAATTTTGAAACAACCCCTTCAAATGCCTTGACAAGTGAACCGTTCCCGTATTGCCTCTCCAGATCAAAATAATCAGCGGCTTTTGTTATGTACAGAAAGGAATTGGCATCAAAACGCTCTACAAATTTTGTGCCCTGGTATCGCAGGTAACTCTCAACCTGGAAATCCGCACTGAAATCATAGGAGAAGTCACTTTTATCCTGAAGCCTCCGCCCAAATTTCTGTCTCATGGATTCATCTGAAAGATAGGTGATGTGGCCGATCATCCTTGCGACGGCAAGGCCGAGATCCGGTTTTTTTCCGGAATAGTAATTTCCGCTGTTCCAGTTCGGATCGGCCATAATGGCCTGCCTCGCCACCTCGTTAAACGCGATTGCGAGCGCGGAGTGCTTTGTTGTTGTCGCGAGAGGCACAGCAGATATCACCATCCGGGGATACTGGATACACCACTCCAGAACCTGCATCCCACCCAGGGACCCTCCGATGACCGAAAAGATCTTTTCAATACACAGATGATCCATCAGCGCTTTCTGAGCCCTTACCATATCTCCAATGGTAATCACCGGAAAATCGATGCCATATGGTTTCCCTGTTCTCGGATTGGTGGAACCCGGCCCTGTAGACCCCATACATCCCCCGACAATGTTCGAACAGATAACGAAAAATTTTTCCGTATCGATCCCTTTTCCCGGACCCACCATAATATCCCACCATCCGGGTTTTGGATCCTCTTTCGTATAGCAGCCGGCGACATGCGAGTCTCCGGTCAGTGCATGAAGGATCAGGATTACATTGGACCTTTCCGGGTTCAATGTCCCGCAAGTCTCATACGCTATCGTTATCGGCCCAAATCTTGTGCCGTTTTCAAGGATCATTTCATCAGACTGATCTGCAAACGTATAAAACTTTTTCTCAATCAGGCCGACACTGCTGCCGGTTTTATCATGTTCAATGATTTCAGTCATTTTTTGCCCTCTTAAGGGCCTGGTTTAAAACCCGATGCATTTTAAGGAATCGCCCCTTTCCGGATTTACCGGCGGGTTGCCTGCTCAAGCATGATTTTGATGCTTTTTATTCCCATTTGAACAGCGCGATCATCACTTCACAGTTCATGCAGACCTTTATTTTTTCTTTCCATGTTTTATAGGCATACCCGGCGCAGATTGTACCGTTAATGAACCAGCATAGTTTGCCTGCTTTAAATTCCGAGGCCGGGCATCTTTTCCTGCGATCAACCGGGCATTTTTTAACAATCCAGCATTGCTTTTGAGATGTTTTGCCTTTTGCAATCCTTGATATGAGAAACAGCAGATGTCTTTCGACGTGTGCCGGGATGGCCCGCCACCCCTGTTCATAACTGTGTACGGCCTTCAACGATACACCAAGCAGCTGTGCCATCTGCGCCTGGGTTTTCCCGAGCTTTTTCCGAAAAAACACGAATTGTTCACTTTCCACGATGATCTCCTGAAACAGCTTATATGAAGGCGACGGTTAACTATAAATGCTACATTGTAGCATTTGTATTTTCTATACCACATGGCGCGGAATCATTGTCAACAAAAAATAGTCAAATAACGATAAATCCCTAAAAATCCAGCTGATATCTGAACCATTTTTTAAAATAATTATGTAACGTGACCGGTATGTTTTTCTCGTTGAGAAAAGAGCTGGGGCTACAAGTTTACGAACTTGAAACAGATCCAATTAGAGGCAAGCTCATTGATGAATTCAGGCGGTTGCAAAAAGTGCAATAATTTTGGCTAACCATTGTTTCCAATAGGGTTGCAGGAAGCGCGGCCCCCTTAAACTCAACGTTGGGCCAGAATAATCACGCTTGACGTTAATCACGGCATGCGTTATTATACCAAACATGATCAGATCATTCAAATGTGAATACACGGAAGCGCTGTCAAAAGGTCATCGTGTCAGGCAGTTCGTAAATATTGCCAAGGTTGCACGGCGTAAACTCAGACAGATTGAAATCGCTAATCGACTTGAAGATCTAAGGGTACCACCTGGCAATCATCTTGAAGCGCTCAAAGGTAATCGTTCTGGTCAACACAGCATTCGCATCAACGATCCATGGCGAGTCTGCTTTTGTTGGACGGAGGTTGGTGCAGAAGATGTTGAAATTGTTGATTACCATTGAGGAGGAACTATCATGAAAAAATTAGACCCCATCACTCCAGGCGAAATCTTATTAGAAGAATTTCTAAAGCCCATGGAGCTTAGCCAGTATCGATTGGCTAAAGAAATTCACGTTCCATCACAACGTATCAGCGAAATCGTTGGTGGCAAACGTTCCATAACAGCAGATACCGATTTACGGCTGTGTCGTTTTTTCGGCCTGTCCAGCGGTTATTGGCTGCGAGCTCAGGCTGCCTATGATACCGAGGTCGCGGAACGCACCCTTGGCCCGGTGCTAAAAAAGATCAAACCTTATTCGGAGTACGTTACCCAACAATGCTGATACAGCCGAAGCAAAAAAACGAACGGCTGATTAGCAGCGTCAACGATAAAAAGGAGATGACTCATGCGAAAAAAAGAAATCAGATCGATAGTCATATTTACGATAGCGATTGTTTTCTTTATGAGCGGTTGCCAGACCCCGGTCAAACCGGTTTCCTGGAACGCGCCACCCAATCCCGGATATACCGGATCGTTCTTAAAGAATGAACGGCTGAAAGAGATTGAGACCCTCTCGATTGGAGACAATAAGGGACCGGAGGACGTTGCGGTTGACGGGCAGGGCAGGATATATGTTTCCACTCATGAAGGCCGTATCGTGCGGCTGCAACCGGATGGCTCGGACCCCCAAAACTGGGTGGAGACCGGAGGAAGACCGCTTGGAATTGATTTTGACAATACCGGCAATCTTATCGTAGCAGATGCGTATCGGGGGCTTTTATCCATTGCTCCGGACGGTTCCATTTCCGAACTCGCAACCACGGCTGACAATATTCCGATTCTGTATGCCGACGACGTGGATGTGGCAATGGACGGCAAGATCTATTTTTCAGATGCCTCAACCCGGTTTGGCGCAAAAGAATGGGGAGGGACCCTGGAAGCCAGCCTTCTGGATATCATGGAACACGGGGGGCATGGTCGACTTCTGGTCTATGACCCGGTTACTTCGAAAACAGTGACGCTTCTGGATGGTTTGAATTTCGCGAATGGGGTTGCGGTAAGTCCTGACCAGGCCTATGTTCTGGTGAATGAAACAGGAAGCTATCAGGTGACACGCTACTGGATAACCGGGGCAAAGAAAGGAACATCGGAAACGCTGATCGAATCGCTGCCTTCGTTTCCGGATAACATTTCAACCGGGTTGAGCGGATATTACTGGGTTGCGCTGGTATCGCCGCGAAACGCCCTGGTCGACAGCCTTTCGGATAACCCCTGGATACGGAAAATGATATCGGGTCTTCCCAAATTTATGCGGCCCGGAGCCGTGAAATACGGACATATCATCGCGGTTGACGATCAGGGAAACGTGATTCAGGATCTTCAGGACCCGGATGGCGGCTATCCGATGATTACCAGCATCATGGAGACGGAAGATTACCTTTATCTCGGCAGCCTGACCGCGCCGCATCTCGCCCGAATTTCAAAGGCCAGGTTGAATCCTTAAATAAAGAGTTCCGGCCCACCAAGGG
>CAZOEW010000142.1:0-10042 GCA_964578935.1 uncultured Desulfobacterales bacterium
TGCAGAGGAGCTTAAAAAATACAAAAACACACGGGGTGGAAAATACGTTCCGGGTCTGTATTCCGTTACCGTTCATGAGTTCTACGGACGGATAACCGGCGCTCTTCCAAATGGAAGAAGAAAAGGGGAAACCTTTGCATCCGGTGTTTCACCCGCAAACGGAATGGACAGGCTGGGACCCACCGCTCTCATCAATTCCGTGAATCGAATCGATTTTACAAAAATCGGGAACGGCATCAATTTTAACCTGAAATTTGACCAACACACACTTCGGGGAAAAACCGGGCATACCGCTCTTGCCCATCTTTTGAAAACCTATTTTAAAAACGGGGGGATGCAGGTCCAGATCAATGTTCTGGATCCTGCCGTACTGGTCGAGGCCAGAGACAACCCGGCACTGCATCCCAATCTTCTGGTGCGGGTATCCGGATATTCCGCCTATTTCAATGATCTGTCGCCGAAAATGAAGGATGAGATTATACAGCGAAGCAGCATCCTCAACTGAGATGGCTTCCTAACCATCAAATAAGTTTTTCCTGGCGCCTTGGCGTCTGCGTGAAAATACAGTTTTTATCGGTTCATCAAAATTTGGCTTCCTCGTATTTCATGTTGAACGCGTCCGCTACTTCCCTGCACGTAAGTTTGCCGTTATAGACATTCAGCCCTCTCGCTAGCGCGCGATCGTTCTGCAATGCTTTTTTCAGCCCCTTGTTTGCCAGATCCAGAACATAGGGAAGTGTTACATTGGTAAGGGCATATGTCGAGGTCCGGGGAACCGCGCCGGGCATATTGGAAACACAATAATGAACAATATCATGAACGAGATACATGGGATTATCATGAGTTGTGGGCCTGCTTGTTTCCGCGCATCCTCCCTGGTCGATGGCGATATCCACAAGCGCGGACCCCTTCTCCATTCCGGCGATATGCTCCTCTTTGATCAGTTTCGGCGCCCGGGCGCCCGGAATCAGGACCGCTCCGATAACCAGATCGGCCGACAGAATGCTTTTCTCCAGATTGACCTGATTGGACATCAGGGTGACAGCCTGGGAATGAAAAATATGATCCAGGTATCGAAGCCTCTCCTGATGGATATCCAGTATGGTCACCCTTCCTCCCATGCCGATGGCGATGTGCGCCGCGTTTATCCCGGATATTCCGCCGCCCACAATCGTCACCCGTGCCGGCGCAACGCCTGGGACACCGGATAGCAGAAGCCCCTTTCCGCCGTTTTTGGTTTCCAGACAGGCACACCCCATCTGGACGGATAACCTTCCGGCAACAGCACTCATGGGAGCCAGCAGCGGAAGGGAGCCATTGTCCAGTTGAATGGTTTCGTAAGCAATGCCCACGATTTTCCGTTTCAGAAGATTCTCCGTCAGAACTTCATCTGCCGCAAGGTGCAGATATGTAAAAAGAATCTGTCCTTCCCGCATTCGTTTAAACTCCGGTTCAAGCGGCTCTTTGACCTTGATCACCATATCTGCTGAAGACCATACCTCGTCTGCCGTATCCAGTATGACCGCTCCTGTTTTAATAAATTCCTGATCGGCTATGCCGGATCCCTTTCCGGCATCTTTTTCCACATAAACCGTGTGCCCGCCTTCAACAAGTGCCGCCACACCGGCCGGGGTCAGGGAAACCCTTCTTTCCTCGATTTTGATCTCTTTTGGTATACCGATTTTCATTTCCGAACCTCTCTGCTCAAATTAATGAGTAAGTACTCACTCATAGCTCTCTCGTATCGACAACACCCTCTTTTGTCAATCAAATTTTCATCTTTTAGAAATCTTTTATTACGGGTTTATCAAGTTTGGAGACAGTGCCTTGCGAATAAAAACCATCATGCCGGAAATGATCTTCTCATCATCCTCCAGAGCATCTTCGCCCGCAAAAATTTTCATTCTTTCTCTAAAATAATCCGTGGTATAAGAATATTGCAACAGAAGAATCAGGTTGTCGAGGCAATAGGATGTAACATATTCGTCAAGCTCCGGATCAACCTCCCCTGATTTTTTTGATTCCGAAAGCATGGCGCGATAGAATCGGGCGGATATGGTTTCCATCTTGCGCGAAAGCATGACCGAAAGGTGTGAGAGACCTTCAGAGGTGATGTCCAGATAGATTTGATTCAGCTCAGGATATTCTTTTGAATATTTCTGCGCAGCTCTCAGCAGCCTCTCGATTTTATCGAAAATATCCCCTTTCTCAAGATCGATTTCAGAGATGACGCTTTCAAGGACTTGATACCCGTAATCGATAACCGTCAGGAAAAGATCCTCCTTGGAGCTGAAATAGTTGTACATGGAACCGATACTGATGCCTGCCTTTTTGGCAATGACATTAATGTTTGCAGCCTTGAATCCATGTTTGGCAAATTCAGCGGCGGCTACCGTACGGATATTTTCCCGTTTGTCTTCCGATATCTTTTCAAAAGTTTCCTTGTAGTGCTTTTTCACGGTATATCCGTTGCTCTGATGTTGAATCGCGTTATCGTTCATCCTTCTCCCCGGATTAAATGAAACAGATGCGCCGAACCTGAGGCTGATTGTTTACGGTTGCGCTCATATTTGCTTTATATTTCAAGAGTGTCAAATTCCATTTTTTATGGCAGAAAATTTTGAAAATAAACAGCTTTTTCTGGAAAAGGAAACCGAATCAACTGAAGATTAAAAAATTTCCGAATCTTCTTCAAGCATTATTCTTCTGCTGTGATTTTCCCTTGACTTTTCACGACGGGTTCATTTAGATAGGTTGGTGAGTAAGCACTCACTCAGAAATCTTCTGCCGATACATTCAACCACGGGAGGTGCCCGATATGGTGCATGAACTGATCAAGGCCCGTCTAAACCTATATGCGGTGTTGAAAAATCTCGAAGACCTCGTGAAATACGATTCGGAAATGGCGGAGCTGTCCAAAAACTGGAATCTGTCCATTCAATTTTCCGTGATCAGAGGTCCCCGGGCATACATTGAATTCCAGGGCGGTCAATGCCGGGTTGGACGGGGAAAACATTACGCTCCTGCCATAAAACTGTTTTTTATCACCCCGGCCCACCTGAACCGCATGATGGACGGCAAGGGAAACCCGATCCCGCTGAAAGGATTTACCAAAATTCCCTTTCTGACGGGTGATTTTACAAAACTCACCGACAGGCTGGAATACTACCTGAGGCCGACGGAAGAGCGATTGAAGGAAAAGGCTTATCTGGAACTGAACACCCGGTTCACCCTGAATACCGCCGCCTTTGCCTTACGGGAGATTGGCGAACTCGATCCTGTCGGCAAACAGGTCGCTTCTCATATTCCTGACGGCACGGTTCTGATGAAAATTCTGCCGGATGGACCGGCTGTAACGATCCTGTTTCAGGATGGACAGATCGAACCCGGCATGGGGGAAATGAACCGTCCGATGGCCTGCATGTTTATGAAAAACGTACAGGTGGCAAATGACTTTCTGAATGCAAAGATCGATGCATTTACAGCCATTGCGTCCGGGGATGTCACCATAAAAGGACAAATCCCCATGCTCGATGCCCTGAGCCTGATCCTGGATAGAATACCGATCTACTTGGCATAATTAACAATTTAAAACTCATACCCGACTTGAAGCAATGCAATGCCGATATTAGGGTAACCATTCAACAACAAGAGGAGTTTCCCATGGAAACATATCAATATCCAAAATCACTGGAACTTTTTAAACGTGCCGCCCGTGTTATCCCCTGCGGCATATACGGACATTTCAGCCCCGCACCTCTTGTGCCCGCGACATCTTACCCGTTCTACACATCAAGAGCGGAAGGCCCCCGATTCTGGGATGTGGACGGCAATGAATTTATTGACTACATGTGCGCGTATGGTCCCATGGTTCTGGGATACAACCATCCGCAGGTCGATAAAGCGGCCATGGACCAGGTTAAAAAGGGAAACTGTACAACCGGAGCACCTGGAGTAATGGTTGAACTGGCTGAATATATGGTTGATCTGATTTCAGGAGTAGACTGGGTGTTTTTTGCCAAGAACGGCGGTGATATGACCAATTATGCCACGATGATCGCACGAGACGCCACCGGAAGAAAAAAAATAATCATGATCCGGGGCGGGTACCACGGTGTCTCCCCATGGATGCAGGCCCCTGGCCACCACGGAACCATGGAAGAAGATTCGGAAAATATCATTCGCGTGAAATGGAATGATTTTTCCGCATTTGAACGAGCAGTAGATGAAAATCCAAATGATATCGCAGGGTTTATTGCAACCCCCTATCATGTTCCCGCTTTTGAAGACAATGAGCTTCCTGAAGAGGGATACTGGAAACAGGTGGAATCCCTCTGCAAAAAAAAGGGAATCGTTTTGATTGTTGATGATATACGCCATGGTTTCCGGCTTGACATGAGAGGTTCACACCGGTATTTCGGATTTGAGCCGGACCTGATCTGTTTTTGTAAAGCGATCGCGAACGGTTATCCGATTTCCGCGCTCATGGGAACCTCGGCGTTGAAGGAAGCCACTGCTCGGGTTTTCTACACCGGAAGCTACTGGTTTCAATCCGAGCCGATGGGTGCGGCCCTTGCAACGCTTCAGGAATTAAAAAAAATCAACGGCCCTAAAATAATGCAGGAAACCGGAAAAAAACTTCTGGACGGACTGGTTGACCTTGCAAAAAGTTACGGATATGATCTGAAGGTCTCTGGTGTCCCCTCCATGCCGTATCTGAGAATCACCAATGACGAAAGCCTGATGCTTCATCAGGATTGGTGTGCCGAGTGCACCATGCGGGGCGCATATTTTACTTCGCATCACAACTGGTTTATTTCAACCGCGCATGAAAAGAACGACATCCGGAAGACACTTGAAATCGCGGATGATGCTTTTAAAGCCGTCAAAAAAAAATATGGAGACCGTTTTTGACGGAATGGGATACCCGAACAGCGATAAACAGAATTGATTTTTATCATTTTGAACCAACATTAAAGCGCTTCAACCACAGGGGAGGAACAGATGCCGATCACAGAACAGGAAATTGAACAATTTAACAAAAAAGCATGGCAGCTCAGAAAGGATATCGTCGATATCACCTTCTGGTCCGGCGGATCGCATATCGGCGGCGCCATGAGCATGGTAGAGATTCTTATTCTGCTCTATTATAAATATCTGAACATCGATCCAGGTAATCCCGATTGGGAGGAAAGGGACAGGATGCTTTTGAGCAAAGGGCATGGCGGAGTGGGTCTGGCCGCTCTTCTCGCGCGAAGAGGCTACTTTGACTTTCAACTTCTAAAAGAGTTCAACAAGTTCAAGTCTCCTTTCGGCATGCATCTCGACAGCCTGAAAGTTAGCGGTGTGGACGCTTCCACGGGCTCTCTCGGTCATGGCCTTCCCATGGCGTTGGGCCTGGCGCTTGGCGCACGGGTTCAACATAAAAAATGGCTGACCTATTGTATTCTGGGAGACGGCGAGTGTAACGAAGGAACCATCTGGGAAGCTGCCATGGCTGCTTCTCATTTTAAGGTTACCAACCTGATTACGTTTGTGGATCGAAACAGGCTGATGATTGACGGCCCCACCGAAGAAATCATGGGCCTCGAACCATTTGCGGACAAATGGAAAGCGTTCGGGTTTATCGTAAAAGAAGTAGACGGCCATAGCTATACGGAACTGGCGGAAGCCGTGGAGTATGCCCGGAAAGAAGAAAAGGCGCCTGTGGTGATCATTGCCAACACGATCAAGGGCAAAGGTGTCGATTTCATGGAAAATGAAGTGAAATGGCACTATGGCGGCCTGGATACGGATCTTGTAGAAAAAGCAAAGGCAGCCATTGATCGAATGTATGGAAATGACGCTGGCAAGTAGGGAATAGAAGAATACCGCAAAACAATTACGGCCCGAGAGAAATTCTGTTGGGCTGCCGGAATACGAGGAGGACGAGATGACCGAAGGATTAACCTATACAGTCTATGACGCAGACACGATGACCCAGGCGGAAATATATGGCGAGGTGCTCTGTAAGCTGGGAGAAGAAAATCCGAAAATTGTCGGACTTTCGGCAGACCTGGCAAAATCGACTAAAATCGGAAAGTTTCAGCAAAAATTTCCGGATCGATTTTTCAACGTCGGCATTGCGGAACAGAACATGTTCGGAGTGGCCGCAGGTCTGGCCAAGGCAGGGCTTATTCCCTATGTATCGACAATGGCGGCGTTTACCGCCCTGCGAGGCGTAGAACAGGTCCGCACGGATATCTGCTATCAAAACCTTAACTGCAAAATTATTGCGACTCATGCGGGCACGTCCTTTGGTTCGGCAGGATCGACCCATCACTGTACCGAAGACCTTGCCATTATGAGATCCTTCGCCAACATGACCGTTATCGCGCCTGCAGACGGAATAGAAACAGCAAATGCTGTAAAAGCGAGCCTGGATTGGCCGGGACCGGTATACATCCGCATCGGACGAGGATTTGAACCAAAATACTATGGTGATGAAAATTATGGATTTCAAATCGGAAAAGCAGTAGAAATAAAATCAGGAACGGATATCACCCTGATATGCTGCGGTGTAACCGTGCTCCAGGCAGCCGAAGCCGCAAAATTTCTGGAAGAAAATGACGGATTGAGCGTCCGTGTGCTGAACATGCACACCATCAAGCCCCTTGATGAAGCGGCGGTTCTTTCTGCGGTTCAAGACACCAGAAGGATCATCACCATTGAAGATCATAATGTTTTCGGTGGCCTCGGAAGCGCGGTGGCGGATGTCATCGCTGCCAGCGGAAAAGGATGCGCCTTTATCAAGGTTGGCATTCCCGACTGCTTCAGCATCGTCGGCTATCCGGAAGATCTCTGCAACTACTACCAGTTGGATACCGACGGAATTATCGACAAGGTTCGAGAGGTCATGAAAATGGATTTTGAAGAAGATGAAGACTGGGAAGATGAGGTGTAGCATGACAACTGAAAGAGATTTGTTAACCGCAAGAATATTTCTGAGAGCGCTTTTTCCGGTGATGAAAGTCGTTCTTTCCGATAATCCGAAGATGAAAAAGAAATTCAAAGGCGTAACCGCAAAAATTCAGTTTGCGGCGAAAAACGGTGACGGAGAAATAGGCGCATATCTTGATTTCAAAGACGGCGAACTCGAAATCATGCAGGGCATATGCGACAACCCGGATATCCGATTCGGTTTTAACAGTGTGAAAAAAATGAACGACATGCTGGCTGGAAAACCCGTAATCCCGAAAATCAAAGGATTGACCCGAATCGGGCTTCTGATTAAGGTGTTCAGCCTTCTGTTGAGTCTTAAAATTCTCATGCCCAATGCAAAACCCAAAGCGGAAGACAAAAAAAGACTGAAGATCAAAATGACCATTTACATGATCACAACCGCGCTCAGCCAGTACAACAAGGGAGGAGATCCGGAGATGGTACGGTGGACATCGAAACAGCCGGAACGGATCTATCAGATGTCGGTTGAAAATGAAGATATCGCGGCATATTTCAGGGTAAAAGCCGGAAAATCCAAAGCAGGAAGGGGTTTCTACAAAAAAAGGCGTCCCTTCGTGCATATGAAATTTAACGGAATCGACGGCGCCCTTCCGGTTATGCTGAATGAAGTGAACATGGTGGATGCCATTAAAAACAAATTTCTCAGCGTCGACGGATCACCTGAATACGGGCGTGATATCGGTGACTTTATGATGCGAATTCAAAACATGATTACGTAGCTTCCATGGACCCGGTAATCTCCCTCATCAAACCACGGATTCTGTCGATCAGAAACAGGGGGAGAGTACGGTCCAACATCGGCGGGATACAGGCCTGGTACCTGCTGGCAGCCCTGGGGATCATTTTCTGGGGCGGTGTTTTTGCGGTTTCTCTTCGCGTGCTGGTCTATTTCAAGGGAATTCAGGGTCTGGGTGATATCCTTGCCTACAAACTTCTTTCCATGATGCTGATTACACTCTTTTCGCTCCTTGTGTTCAGCAGCATCTTGACCCTGCTCTCCAAGCTTTATCTTTCAAGAGATCTCTTGCTGGTGCACTCCCTTCCTGTTTCCGGATATAAGATATTTATTGCACGATGGATTGAAAGCACAGCCGACAGCGCATGGATGGTTATTGTTTATACCCTGCCTGTTTTTCTTTCTTTTGGAATCATTTATCAAACCGGACCTTTTTTTTATGGAAGCGTCGCCCTTGCGCTCCTTCTGCTTTCATTCTTCGCTTCAGCCTTAAGTTCAATTATTGTGATGATCGCGGTTCTTGCCATACCGGCAGGCCGTATTCGCAGCATTTTCATATTCCTCGGCCTCTCTCTTTTCCTGATTTTGTTTATCGCGTTCAGAATGCTGAGGCCGGAGCAGCTTGTGGATCCGGAAGTTTTTGCCAATACCATGGGATATCTCCAGTCGTTAAAAACACCTTCCTCCCCTTTTATTCCAACCACCTGGGCATTTGACCTTCTGAAAAACGCCCTGGAAGGATTCATAGCGGAGTCCTGTTTTCACCTTGCACTTCTTGCCGCAGGAGCATGCGCAATAGCTGTTTTTTGTATCTGGCTTGCGGATCATATCTATTTTAAAGGCGTTTCCAAAGCTCAGACCGCCACGGTTCGTTCCGTAAAATATAAGCCCATGGCAAGAAAACGCTGGTTTTTATTTTTTTCAGGACCGGTAAGAGCGCTCACCGTTCGTGAAATCAAAACCTTTATGCGCGACCAGACGCAGTGGTCCCAGTTGTTTCTCATTGCCGGACTGGTTGTAATCTATATCTATAATTTCTCCGTGCTTCCTCTTGAAAAAGCGCCCATCAAAACCATCTATCTTCAAAATATCCTGTCTTTCCTGAATGTAGGGCTTGCGGCATTTGTTTTAACCGCAGTTACGGCACGATTTGCCTTTCCGGCGGTAAGCCTTGAAAAAGAAGCTTTCTGGCTTGTAAAAGCGGCTCCGGTCCAGCAGAAAACATTCTTATGGATTAAATTTTTTATCTATTTTTTGCCGCTGCTTTTGCTCACGGTGATTCTAATTGTTGCGACGAACATTCTGCTCAACGTAACCTCCTTTATGATGATTCTTTCCGTTGCGACCATCTGTTTCATGGTCCCCGGGATTGTGGCCATGGGCATTGGACTGGGAGCGGTTTATCCGGATTTTAAAGCTGAAAATCCAGCGCAGGCCGTGACGAGCTACGGCGGATTTCTTTTTATGGTGCTTTGCGCAGGCTACATCGCGGGGGTGCTGATTCTTGAGGCAGGCCCGGTTTACAATCTTTTTATGGCGGAGCTGAAAAACCGGTCGATTTCCATCCTTGAATGGGTCTGGATATTCATATCCTTTGGCGCGGCAATCGGATTAAGCATTGTCGCCGTATTTCTTCCCATGAAATATGGGGAGAAACATCTATCCCGCCTGGTGAATTAAAAAAAGCCCTGAGCCGGACAGCTCAGGGCTTTTGTCTCTATATAGTGCCGTGCTAAAAGGTAAGGGTCAGCTTATTATACAGGCAGGTGATATCTTCCGGATCAGGATTATAGGTCGATACGATATTGTTTGGATCTCCTTTCCAGTAATCTCCTGACGCAAGATAGGCTGCTGTAAACCGGTATTCCAGGTTGTCCATCAGCTTCCATGTGATGTTCAGATCCACTTCCGTGCCCTGATCATCATCCCATCCCGGCCTGGTGGTATCCGCAGTCGACAATGCCGCCAGAAGGCCGATGGTGACGCTGTCCGTTGCCACATAGTCGACTCCGATATAGGGCATCTGAAAACCGTCTATCAGAGCCTGTGACCAGGTCAGATATCTTGTTCCAACATGGTTTCCAAGACCGCCTGCAAAGGACCGGTTCATGCCGTGAGAATCCGAAGACAGGATGAACATCTTTTCCCAGTCCAGACCCGGGGATACAAACCCCATGGATTCTTCATCGTTATCTGTATCATCGGAGTCACCGCTTCGATACGCGTAGCCGGCCTGGAAGATAAGGGGACCTGCATCAAAGGTTCCTTCCGCAAACCAGGAATACGCAGCCACATCATGATCTT
>CAZOEW010000143.1:0-9989 GCA_964578935.1 uncultured Desulfobacterales bacterium
GGGGATATCAATTCGGCGATTACTGGCGGCTGGGGCTGCCGCTCTCTTTAGTGGTCATCGTGGTCGCCGTTCCGCTGATCCTTTTTTTCTGGCCGATGGTTCCGGCATGACCTCTGCACAAAGAACACCCCGGGCTCTATGGGAGCATGGTTCCGTGACCCGGGGGTTTGATGCTGCCAGGCACCTCGTCGAGATTTCTATCGTTGTTGTCAAAAACAAATTTCCGAAGATTTCCACAAGCAGATGTTTCCAATGTCGAGAATATTGAATTCCGGTATCCTTTTCTGTTGACCGCCCTCTTGTTCTATTTTCCGGAAAATACCGGCTTTCGTTTCTGGAGCATGGCGTTCAACGCTTCCTCAGCATCCTCGCTTTTGATGCACAGGCTCTGGTTATAGGCTTCAAAATCAAGGCTTGCGTCAAGATCATTGCCGTGGCTGTTGTTGATCGCCTTTTTGGCCATAGCCAGCGCAATGGGTGATCGTTTTACCAGTTTTCCGGCAAAATGCATCACCTCTTTCATCAGATCGTTGTCCGGAACAACCCTGTTGACGATTCCGAGCTCATGACCCTTTTCCGCGTCAAACTTCTCCCCTGTCAGAATCAGTTCCTTGGCAATGGAAGGACCCACCAGCTTGGTCAGTCGAAACGTCCCGCCAAGATCGGGAACCATGGCAACATTCGTATATGCCATTGAAAAAACTGCACTTTTTGCGGCATAAATAAAATCACATGCCAGTGCGATATCACATCCGTTTCCAAGCGCATATCCGTTTACCGCTGCAATCACCGGAATGCTGAGACTTTCAAAGCGGAATGTGGACTGAACCATTTTCATCATGGACATAAACTCCGTCTGACTGAGCTGCCTCAGATCACCGGCATACGCAAGATCTATCCCCGAGCAGAAAGAGTTATCCACCCCCGTGATAATGAGCGCCCTCGTTCGGGTGTCACGCTTCAGCTCATCCATCGCGGCCTTGAACGCGTCATATGTCTTGCCGTCCAGCGCATTTTTCGATTCCGGCCTGTTGATTGTCAATACAGCGATATGATCTTCTCGGGTTAAAAGAATAGGTTCCATAGCAAGTTCATCCTGTGTTATAAAGTTATCCCATATACCCTGTTCTTCATAATCAACTTCCTGACTGCAAGACAACATCATTCTTCAAAAAAATAATGATTTGAAAAAACCATGGAAATTCAATATAGAAGTGGTTATCAGACCTGTGTTGAACCCGATGATCGAAAAACAACCGCAACGCCCGGAGGCTCCATGAAAAAAACGATCCAGACAGACAAGGCACCGAAAGCAATAGGCCCGTACAGCCAGGCGGTATCCTTCGGAAACCTGATTTTCACTTCAGGCCAGATCGCGATTCATCCGGCTACCGGCAAAATAATCCACGACGGGATTGAAGAACAGACCCGGCAGGTGATGGCCAATCTGAAAGCCATACTCGAGGAAGCGGGCTCCGATCTCACTAAAGTGTTGAAGACCACGGTGTTTCTGAACGATATCCATGAATTTTCACGGTTTAATGAAGTATATGCGACCTTTTTCCCTGGCAGTCCGCCTGCCCGCAGCACTTTCCAGGTATCTGCGCTTCCCATGGGCGCGAAAGTTGAAGTGGAAATGATCGCGTATTTATAAAATATTATTTTATATCAAGATTTTATACAATTTTTTAAATGTGATGCTTGATATCTGTTTCAGTCTGTTGCCACATAAAGCTTCAGGCCTGCCTCGGCAATCACATCGACAATAGCGCCGGATGGCGGACGATCGGTAAACAAAGCAGTGATTTCAGATAAATATCCCAGGCGAACCATGGCATTGCGCCCGAACTTGGTGTGATCCGCAGCCAGAAAAACGTTTCGGGAATTTTCAATCATGGCCCGCGCCGCCTTGACTTCCCGATAATCAAAATCGAGCAGCGTGCCGTCGATATCAATTCCGCTGATACCGATTATCCCGTAATCCACTTTGAACTGCCTGATGAATTCGATTGCAGCCTCTCCGATAATTCCGCAATCCCTGCTGCGCACAAGCCCGCCGGTTATGATGATTTCAAAATTTTCATTCCCGCTCAAAATGGAAGCGACATTCAGGTTGTTCGTAATGATACGGAGTCCGTTGTGATTGCAAAGCGCTTTGGCGATCTCTTCGGTGGTGGTTCCAATATTGATAAAAAGGGACGAATGATCCGGAATGTTACCCACAAGCATCTGTGCAATTTTTCGTTTCTCCTGAAGACACATTATTTTACGGCGTGAGTAGGAAACATTTTCCGTACTGGA
The DNA here is from genome assembly GCA_964578935.1 of uncultured Desulfobacterales bacterium. Taxonomy (GTDB): domain Bacteria; phylum Desulfobacterota; class Desulfobacteria; order Desulfobacterales; family SURF-7; genus JAQYVL01. The sequence continues at coordinate 2,302 of CAZOEW010000143.1, forward strand.
AGAGATGCCCGCGCCACCATGATACCGGTGAAGCAGACCGTCTTGACTCAGGGTGTGAATATCCCTTCGGATGGTCTGAGGCGTGACCTTGAATCGAGCGGCAAGCGCTTCAATCGTAACAAAGCCCTGCTCCCTGACCATATGGAGAACCTGCTCCTGACGCCTGACGATCCCCTTGAATTTCCCATTATTCTGATGGGTTGAATCGATTCCTCTGGAATCTGATTCCAGAAGGCCCTTCTGAATTTTTTCGGTACTTTTTTTCATTTCACCTCCGGTTTGATGAAACGATTGACAATTGCGGCACTGCCGGTTCAGTATTTTCGTTTTCGAACTTTTAAAAAGGTTTATTTGTTGTTTTTTGAAAATTTTATTCGTGACAAAACAATTTTTTTATGTCACAATCCGGCAATAAAACTTAATATAATTGTGCCCGGTTTAATTTGATATCATCTCAATTATTTTTTCTCAAGTTAAAAGGTTTTTTTCTTAAATGAAAAAAAACGAAAACATCTGCAAACAATTTTCAGGATACATGTTGTAATCGGTGATGAAAAAGTCCTTACTGAAAACCCAGGTACTCATAATCGGTGGCGGAATTACCGGTACAGGGATCGCACGGGATCTTTCCCTCCGGGGGATTTCATGCGTATTGGCTGAGAAAAAAGATCTCAATGCCGGCGCATCAGGCGGCAACCATGGACTTCTTCACAGCGGGGCTCGATATGTGGCATCCGATCCGGAAGCTGCAAAAGAGTGCGCCAAAGAAAGTGAACTGCTGAAGCAGCTGGCTCCCCATTGTATCGAAGATACGGGTGGTCTATATGTTGCCGTAAAGGGAGATGATGAATCTTATATAGCTGATTTTCCTGCTATGTGCGCCAGATGTGGAATCGATGCAAAACCCATTGACCTGGCTGATGCCAGGGACATGGAACCACTGCTTTCCAGACACATTATTGCCGCGTACAGCGTCAAAGACGGTTCTGTCGATCCGTTCAAGCTATCCCTTGAAAACATCTCAGATGCGAGGCAGCGCGGCGCTGTATGGCTTCCGTACACAGCAGTTACATCGTTGATAACGAAACACGGTCGCATTCAAAAAGCCATTCTCAAAAACATGAAATCCCAAAAAGAAACGATTGTTGAAACCGAGCAGGTTGTCAATGCTTCCGGGGCATGGGCAAATGAGATCGCTTCTCTGGCCGGAATAAAAATCAACATGGTTTTCTCCAAGGGAAGCCTGATTGTCACTCAAAACAGAATAACCGACCGTGTCATAAACCGTCTTCGCAAACCGGCAAATGGAGACATTCTTGTTCCAGGAGGGACGGTTTCCATTCTTGGAACCACGTCAATCAGAACAGAGTCTCCGGATAGGATTCATCCCGGTATCCAGGAAGTCGACACAATCATCCGGGAAGGAGCGGCAATGATCCCTGCCCTGGATTCCATCCGGTATATAAGAGCTTACTGTGGTGTAAGGCCGCTGGTCAGTTCCCGAAAAGAAAAGGATGATCGGAATGTAACCAGAGGTTTTGCGCTTTTAGATCATTCCGGAGAGGGGCTCGAAAACTTCATTACCATCACAGGCGGAAAACTGACAACGTATCGATTAATGGCTGAAAAAACAGCGGATCTTGTCTGCAAACAACTTGGGAAAAACATCCCTTGCACCACCCGGACAACACCGCTTCCGGAAACCATGGACGCCAGATGGACAGAACCGGGATCCGCGCCGAAAATGTGGATCGGGAACAAGAATCCGGAAGATCTTCTCATCTGTGAGTGTGAAATGGTTCCAAAAAGTACGGTTGAAGCAATCCTGTCTTCCATGCACACCTGTCCAGGTTCAAACAGCCTTACCGCTATTGGTCTCCGGAGCCGAATCGGAAAAGGGCAATGCCAGGGGACCTTCTGCAGCCTGAGGCTTACATCTTTTCTGTATGACAGGGAACAATTTACGGACAACAGCGGACTTTCGGAAATAAAGGCATTTCTTCGTGAAAGGTGGCGCGGCCAGCGCCCTCTTCTCTGGGGTACCGCCCTTGTTCAGTCTGAACTCCAGGAAGCCCTCCACTGCGGGCTTCTGGGACTGGAACTGGATGCATGAATCAGAATGCTCAAACCGGGAAACTCCAACAATCTGGTAAGGACTTTCAGCGCCCCGTGAATGCACCGGATATCGAATGTGAACTGATGATCATTGGATTGGGAATTTCCGGGATGGCGTCTGCAGTGTTTGCCGCCAATCGCGGAATTTCCGTGGTACAAACCGGAATGACCGGAGAAATTATTTTCGCGAGCGGTCTCATCGATCTCATGGGAGTGCATCCGATACAAAATAAAAAAACATGGGATGACCCCTGGGCCGCGATACGCGCGGTTTCAAAAAATATCCCCCATCATCCCTATGCCCGAATGCAGCAGCAAACCATTCAAAAAGCCCTGGATGAATTCACCTCTTTTTTTGGTGATGCCGGATTTCATTACCACGGGCATGAGAACCGGAACGCTAGGCTGATAACATCCGCCGGGACCATTAAACAGACCTATCTGGTTCCCCGGACAATGTGGCATGGTGTCGCGGCGCTTCAAGAAAAGGCTCCCTGTCTCATTGTGGATTTTCATGGATTGAAAGATTTCAGCGCCTGCCAGATCGTTTCCGTTCTGAAAAAAGAATGGCCCGGCCTCCAGCATTTACGCATTTCCATTCCCGGAGCCGGAGAAAAAAGAAATGAGGTTTATTCAGAACACATCGCTCGATCTCTTGAACTCCCGTCAAACCGGGAGAAGCTCTCCGAGAATATCAGACCCTTTTTAAAAAATATCAAGGCAATCGGAATGCCTCCGGTCCTCGGCATGACGAGAACCGATCAAGCACGAAGTCACCTGGAAGAACTGCTTGGAGTACCGGTGTTTGAAATTCCCGCAATGCCCCCTTCCGTCACCGGACTTCGCCTTCGAGAAGCGTTTGAAGAACATTTTCATGGGAATGGGATTCAAACGCTGTACCAGAAAAAAGTGCTGGGGTCCCGCTCTCTCGCGGACGGCAGCTTTGTCTTTGATGTCGGTACCCGGGAAAAGGAAGTCACCGTAAAAGCCGGAGGGGCGATACTCGCAAGCGGGCGTTTTATCGGCAAAGGACTCGCAGCCGATCGAAAGCATATTCAGGAAACCATATTTGATCTGCCTGTTTGTCAGCCAGAGAATAGAACCGGATGGCACGACAAAGAGTTTTTCAGTAAAAATGGCCATGAAATCAACAAGGCCGGCATTGAAATCGACAACGATTTCCGCCCGGTTGGAACGTCAGGCAAGCCGGTTTTCCAAAATCTTTTTGCAGCCGGTTCCATTCTCGCGCATAATGATTGGAAAAGGATGAAATGCGGTTCAGGCGTTGCCATTGCCACCGCCTATGGCGCTGTGGTTTCTTTCCATAAACATCTCCGTAAAAAGTAAGATGTCAATATTTGACAACACATGGAATTCTGTTTTACAATTCCCCATCCTGAAATGGACTGCAATGAAATCTCTCGACAGTTGTATGGTGAATCATGAAACGGAAAAATTTTTACATCCTTCTCAATCTTTCAATTGAACCTCCCGAGGAAGACCTTAAAAAAATTGAAGCCGCTATAAACAAAAAGCAAACTGAATGGAGCAGACTGCTTCGTCACCCCTCAAAAGGAATTCCGGCAAAACAACTGATCAGCCTCATCCCCGAAATACGAAAAATCATGACCGATCCTGATCTGCGCAGCAAGGAAGCAGTGGAAGCACAACATTTGCTGAAAAAAAAGAAACAGCAGAAATTTGCGGCAATTGACCGCCACCTTTCAATCTTTTTAAGCAAAGGCGCCGTGACTTCAAAAGAAATTCAGAAGCTTGTAAAACATCATTCCGTTGAAACCGATGAAATCCTGAAATGGATGCTGAAAAAAGAAAGGGCATCACAAGCTCCGGCAAAAAAAACTCCGGACAAAAAAGAGGATACGGTACAACCCATAATCGTAAACGATGATACGGAACGGACCAGGCGTTTTCTCAAATCGTTCAACTCCGATATTGAAATAGCGGAGTCAGACGGCTCAATCCGTACCGAATATTTCGAAGCAATCGCGTCCAACGCCGTTAAATCCGGCATGGATTACAAGGAAGCCTGTAACTATATTGAAGCATATTGCAGAGTAAAAGGATGGAAAACAACATCAAAAAAACAAAGAAACCGATTGCGGCTCATGTATGCGGCAGCCATCTCGCTGTTGCTCATCGTTTCAATCGGTTCAGCGGTTCTGGTATCGGTTTTTAAAACCAGGCATCTTTCAAAAGAATATGACGGTGTGATTGAAAAGGTAAAAAGCCAGCAAAAGCTTGAGAAAAAAAAGAAGATATTAACCGAATATGTAAAATCCGCCAAAGAGAGCGATTTTAAAAAGAAGGCCGAGAAAGAGATTCAGCTCCTTGCCGATAAAATTATCATACGCAATTCCACAGATGAAAAAGATTACAGAACTGCTCTGACAAAAGCAGCAGTTGAAAATTCCAACCAAAATTACGAGGAATCCGGGATGATCTATGAGACCTATTTAAAAAAGCATCCCGACGGCATCCACGCTGAAGAATTGCGCATCAAACGATCTGAAATACCGGCTTTGCTCGATAACAGGGACTTTAAGGCGATCAAGGCCCTTTCAGAAAAAGATTATGAACCAAGGATTGAAGCATGCATTGCCTATCTCGCGAATCATCCGGATGGCATGCACCGTAATGAAGTAACCATGCTGATCGCTGAGATGGAAGAGCCCTATTACGGTTTTCTCAAAAATAAAATCGTACTCCATGAAAAAAATAAAGAGTGGGAAGAATGCATAGATCTCTGTGAACAATACGTCAAATACTTTCCAGGGGGACATTATTCCAATGAATTGAAAGGATTGCAGTTGTTTTTCAAGAAACAGCTCGACAACCGGATCGAGCTTGAAAATCTTATCCAAAAAGCCGAAAACAATGTCGATTCCATGGACTCCGCGAAAACGATCTATACGGAATATTTAAATGCCAACCCCAACTCACCCATCAAGCATGATGTACGAGAACGGTTGAAAGAAATTTCAAAATAAAAAAATCAGAAATGCCTGACAACCACTTTGAGCGCCTCTTTTGTCGCCGCACACTGAAAGGCGTTTTGTATCTCTCTGGAAGGGAAAACATGGGATATGAGATCATGGGAAATGATCTCGGCGATATCCGGATTTTCCTTCAGCGTCTTCAGGGCTGTCCTGAAGTCTCCGCACCTTGAAGAGCGCAATCTCCCTCCCTTTGATATAAAATGTAAAAGAGGATTCCCTCCGGCCTCTCCCGAAAAAAGAATGGCGCCCCTTGGCCGCACGAGTGATATCTCCTTTGACCGGCAAGGCCGGATAATCCGATCGATCTCTTCCACGGAAGATGCAACCGCAAGATCAAAGCATGGAAGCCGATTTGCGAATTCGGAACTTTCAAGCCTTTTGAATGCTTCAGGAGCAGGAATCCGGATGACATCCCTGTCGGGAATCTCGATCTCTCCTACCCCAGCTGCCACGTATATTTTGCTGTTTTCCCTTTTCTCATCTCTCCACATGAAATCCAAATTTTCAGCGCTGAATGGAAGAATGGAAAGCTCATCGACAACAAAAGGAGTTAAATGATCCAATCCGCAAACTTTCCGGCCGCTGGTCGATTTGAGATGAACTTCCCTTTTGGCCAGCTTTAAGGCCAGTTCAAATCCGGACTCGGTCCCTGTGGTATCATAAACCATATCAAACCGGTTCGTTATAGACTTTTCATTCATGTCTGCCAGATCGATCTCATGGTCCGAACCCAACCTGCTGCAGCGTTCCAGAATATTTTTATATCTTGCCAGGGCATAGATTTTAAAATCAACCCCGCTGCGACGCTTGTATGCCTTCAACCCAGCAATGAGGAGCATGCCCAGTCTGCGGGGGCCCAGCACAGCGATCTCATCACCCCTTCGGGGCGGAGAACCGGTGATCGCATGAAACGCTGCCGCGAAAGGCTCAATCAGGACGGCTGAATATTCATGAAGCCCGTGTGTGGGAACGACAGCGTTTTTTGGAGCAAGTATATAGGGTCCAAACCCTCCGGGAAGTCTGTCAATCCCCAGAACCATTCTTCCAGGGCTGTGGGTATGAAGTCCTGAGCGGCAATAGATATCCTGATCCTCTTCGCCCCGCGAGAAAGGGGTATCGTTAATTTCCACGACACATTTTTCCATGCTTCCGGGATCTTCGGCAACAACTTCATGACCGATTACCTGGGGAAGCGGGAATGGCAGAAATCCTCTTACGAGATCTGTCGAGCAGATTCCGCACATCCGGGTCTTCATCAACCGGTATCCCGATCCAAGGGCCAGGTGTCTCCGGCCGTTTCTGAATACCTGCCATCCGGAATCGACATCTCCTTCAAACAGATAGTCGGCTTCATGAAACAAGCCCTCAGCCGTGTACTCCAATGGTTTGAAATTGATTCTCACTGGTCTTCCTGTTCCGAATATTCAGCATGAAAAATCTTCATTCGATTGGATCTGAAACCGGTTCTGTGACTTTACCCGTGAATGAAATCCTTCACCGCGCCGAAAAGGCTGATGGCGGTTTATCTGAGGCAGGCCGCTGAAACCCTTCCGGGTCTTACCTTCCGGCAAAACCGGTTGGCCGCAAAACCAGCGAACATGATGCTATCCTGTCTGAACCGTTTCATCTTTTCCACGAAAGGCTTTGACTTCATTATGCAATAAACTTGACACGTTGTCGACGATTGTTTATAACCTCTTTAATTCCCGGCTCAAACAAGTTGTCTTTATCAAAATAACTGAAATGATGGAATAGAGAAAAGCGCCAATACGCTAATAAAGGAAGAAAAACATGATCAGGACTGAAATATCTCTTTTTTTGAAAAATGCTCCGGGTGAACTCGCAAAACTTTCTTCGCTTTTGAGCAAGGCCGGTGTAAATATCGATGCGCTCACCATACAGGATGCATCGAGCTACGTTCAGGAAATATTCCGGGCGAGAGGCAAATCGATCAAAAGGATTGCATCGGTTGCCAATTACAGCTCCATAAAAATGGATTCAAACGAATTCGCATTGATACGTCTTCTGGCTGACAACCCGGACAAGGCAATCGATCTTCTTTCAAAGCATGAATATATATTCGACATCCTGCCGGTCATTGCAGTCGAGCTTGAAAACCGCCCGGGTTCGCTTGCCGCAATTACGGAAAAATTCGGAAAAGCCGGTATCAACATCAACTATGTCTATGGATCCGTTTCTTCCTCTGATGCAAATTGTCTTTTCGTTTTCTCACCGGAAGATATCGATCTTGCCGCAAAAATCTTTAAAAAATAAGCTGACCGTTTATGAAACGTTTTCAAACAGTCGTATCTCGACTTTTTCTGTTTCTGGTTATACTCGCCTGTGCCGCACCCGCGAAAACCCTTCAAACAAACTACGACGCGCTTCAAAAAATTTATCCCAGCTACAAAAGTATCGTAAAGGTCATTTTCAAAAAACAGACCTATTTTGCACTGGCGAATTACGGAAAAATCGAAAAAATTATCAAAATCATGGAAACCGAAGAAAACAGCGATCAGTTATGGGTCGTACTGGATGCAGACGGAAAACTGGAAG
>CAZOEW010000144.1:0-9884 GCA_964578935.1 uncultured Desulfobacterales bacterium
GGATGTAAACACAAAATCTACATGATAAAGTATGTTTGAAAAAATTAATAAAAAATGATCTCGTCAATCAGGCGATTTTTGCTGCGATATTCGACTCAAGCTTCTTTGCTTGCCTTGTTAAAAAACCTATGATATTAAGCTGATAATAAAACAAAACATTAAAGTTAGTAATTTCATTTCGTTAACCATCATGAGTTTATTCTCATAAAGTCCGGCAGGATATATGACGTACGGGATTCGATCCAAAAACGGATCGTTTTCTTTGATCAAAGTACTTCCTGATAACTGAGGAAACCGATGTCCAGATTTTTCCATGCCGCAACCATCTCGCTGACTGTCTGCTGCCTGCTGTTTCTCTCCTTGAAAACGGTTCATTCACAGACACTGAAGCAGTTGACTGCCCGCGACTGGCTGAAGAAGGGAATTGTCATGGGGAAAAAAGGTGATTTTGACCAGGCGATTGAATGCTTCAACAGAGCGGTAGAGATGAACCCCCGTCTCGAAAAAGCCTTTCAAAACAGGGGGATCGCCTGGACAAAAAAAGGTGACTTCAAACGCGCGATATCCGATTTTGACATGACGCTGACATTAAATCCACGAAATACGACCGCATCCTATTATAGACGTGTTGCCATTGAAAAATCAGGAGGAAAGCTCAAGATCGGCTCTTCCACAAAGCAACTGGATCACGAGGACTGGTTTAAGAAGGGAGTTGCCAAAAGTCAGAATAATAACTTCGACAAGGCAATCGCCGACTTTAACATTGCCATCGATCTAAACCCCCTCTTTACGGAAGCTTACAAGGAGAGAGGAATCGCCTGGGATAAAAAAGGCGCCTATGACCGTGCGATAAAGGATTACAGCAAGGCTCTGGAAATAAATCCTGAATATGAAAAAATTTACTGTTACCGGGGTGTGGCCAAAGACAAACTGGATGAACTGGATCAGGCGATAGAAGACTACAACAAAGCGTTAAAAATTAATCCGAATTATTATGAAGCGTATACATATCGCGGAATAGCCTGGCTGAAAAAGGGAGACCTCGATCAGGCTATAAAAGATTACGACAAATCACTTTCAATAAAGCCCGACTATGAAGAAGCACTCTGCTACAGAGGGCTTGCATGGTATAAGAAAGGCGATATTGATAAAGCCATCATTGATTACAACAAAGCACTCGCAATCAATCCGGAGTCCGCGAAAGCACTGAACTTTCGAGGTCTTGCATGGGGAAAAAAAGAAAATCTCAAACGAGCTGTCGGTGATATCAACAAGGCGCTCGCCATCAATCCCACCCTGGAAAAAGAGATAAAAGAACAGAAAATTCTGGGTGATGTACAGGAAACAAATCTTGAGGACGCTTCAGAAAAACCGCTTTCTGCAAAAGACTGGACAACCATCGGAATATCAAACCTCGAGAAAGGCGACGATAAAAAAGCGCTGGAAGATTTTAACAAAGCGCTCTCGATCAATCATCGTTCTTCCGAAGCGCTTACCTACCGGGGGATGATCTGGAGCAAAAAAAAAGAATTCAACAAGGCGATAGCGGATTTCGATAAAGCGCTGTCAATTCAGCCCCGATCCTACATGGCAACCCTTCAGCTTGGAATCGTATGGCAGGAAAAGGGTGAACCGGACCGCGCTCTCAGTCATTTCGATAAAGCACTGCAGCTTAAACCAGACTCTGCGGAAGCATATACCTACCGAGGTATGGCCTGGGGGATTAAAAACGATTTAGACCGGGCAATGGCGGACTATAACCGGGCGCTTGAAATCGATCCTCTCTTTGCCATGGCATTGACCCAAAGGGGGATTGTATGGGGAAAAATGGGTGATCTCGGCCGGGCTGTCGCCGATTATAATAAAGCGCTTGCGATCAACAGCGGAGAAATGCCTGGAGAAGAGGATACAATTGTTGTCAATGCAGACACAGAAAGCAGGCATGAAACCGCTCTGCGGGCTAAAAGCATGTTTAATACCGGAATTGCATGGGGGAAAAAAGGGGATCTGAACAATGCGCTCAAATATTTCACAGAGGCAATCGAAGCAGATCCGAATTTTTCAAAAGCCTATTATAATCGTGGAATTATATTAAACAGGCAGGATAATTACATACAGGCAATTGCAGACTTTAACAAAACCATTGAAATCAATCCCGGGCATACCAAAGCTTTTGTTCAAAGAGGCATCGCCTGGAACAAGGCAAATGATTATGATCAGGCTATCGCCGATTTCAACAAGGCGATTTCATTATCCCCGAGATTGGCGGAAGCGTATTATAACCGTGGTATTTCCTGGCAGAAAAAAGACGACCTGAAACAGGCGCTCGAAGACTTCAGCAAGGCTATCTCGATCAATCCCCGGTATGCGGAAGCATATAACCGAAAAGGAATCATTCTGAACCAGCAGAAGGATTATTTTTCCGCTCTGGAAAATTATAATACCGCCATCGAGTTGAATCCGGAATATGGCGCTGCATTTTTTAACAGAGGCCTCGCTTTATTCGAACAGGGCAGATATGATGAAGCGATAGCGGATTATTCCAGAGCAATTGAATTGTCACCAACGCATGCCATGTCCTACATCCAGAGAGGTGTCGTTTATAAAAAAAAAGGCTCTCCGGAAAAGGCGCTGAAGGATCTGAACAAAGCCCTTGAATTGACGCCTGATAATGCTGAAGCCTATTGTAACCGGGGCAGTATATTAAGCCAAAAAAAAGACTACGATCGCGCTCTCATTGACTTTAACACCGCACTTAAACTGAATCCGAACTATCCTGAGGTTTTCAACTACAGAGGGGATCTCTGGAATGAAAAAAATGACCTGACAAAAGCCATAAAAGATTATTCCAGAGCCTTGGAACTTAACGAGAAATATGCCGAAGCGTATATCAACAGGGGGGCGGTCTGGAGTAAAAAGGGCGACTATGATCGGGCCATATCAGATTTCAACACAGCAGTCTCCATTGATCCAGACCTTGCCATGGCCTATTATCACCGGGGAATGGCATTAAACAGCAAGGGTCTCTATTACCCGGCAATTGCCGATTACAACAAGGCCATAAAGATCGACCCCGATTTTGCCAAGGCCTATAATCAGCGCGGCATCTCATGGGACAATAAAAACAATCTGAGGCAATCCATTTCGGATTATGACAAAGCGCTTGAAATCGATCCTGGATACGCGGCAGCGTTTTTCAACAGAGGGCTCGCATGGAGCAAACAAGAGGATTATGACAAGGCAATAGACGATTTTACACAAGCCATAGAGCTATATCCCGGCTACAGCATGAGCTATCTGCAACGCGGTCTCAACTGGAAGAAAAAAGAGGAATATGACAGGGCGATAAAAGATTTTAACAAGGCTCTTGAAATCGATCCCCTTTTTGCCGATGCCTTTCTCCAGAGAGGGCTGGCCTACGGGTTGAAAAACAACTATCAGCAGGCCATAAAAGATTATACCGAAGCGATTGAAATCAATCCAAACAACGCGGAAGCGTATTACAACAGAAGCCTTGCATGGGATTACCTCGGAGACAAGGCAAAGGCCCTGGCCGACAGTTCAAGGGCCGGCGCTCTGGATTCTCGTTTTGCGGTTACCTCCTATGAATATGGAGGTGGAGAAACCGCTAAAGACAAGAAAGTAAAAGAGGTTAAGATCAGTCCGGATGCAAAGGCGTTATTAAACAAAGGGCTTCAGCTGGACAAACAGGGTAAATATGATCAGGCAATTGAGGATTATGACAGAGCACTAAAAATAAATCCCGATTTTGCTTCAGCATATTTTTACAAAGGGCTTGCGAAATACAACAAAGGTGAAATCAGAAAAGCTTTTGACGATTTCAAAAAAGCGCTGGATCTTGATCCGGAGAATCAGGAATATCAAAGAATTGTTTCCAGCGTTGAAGAAAAATTGAAAAAATCAGATAGCAGCAGGGGCAATACGGTTACCAACTAGAATCAATCTGCCGAGTGTTCAGCTCTATTTCTTCGTAAAATAAAGTACCAAACTTTTGCCTGCCACCGGATTCAAAAGCTTATCCAGAAACCGGGTTGCGGAAGGTTTTTTCATAATATCCCATGTAAGGAAGCGGTGATACAGATTGACGAGTAATGAGTCTTCTCTTGTGGGGCCCACAAAACATTTAAGCCACCAGTAAGGGGAATGAAGGCTATGGGCGAAATGAACCGCCCAGTTCCGAAGCCCTTTACTTTCCAGGCTGCGGACAAGTTCTTTCTTTTTATAAATCCGGACATGCCCCTGGTTGGCATTATAGTATTCATCTGAAAGCGCCCAGCAAATCCTTTCGGGAAAATACCTTGGCACACTGACAACAAGTGTTTTTCCAGGCTTTAAAATCCTAACGATCTCTTTCATGGCAGACTGATCGTCCGGGATATGCTCGAGAACTTCGGAGCAAATCACAAAATCAAAAGCATTATCCTGAAAAGGCAGACTTGTTATATCCGCAACTGAAATGATCCACTTGCCTCCGCCATGTTCACCAAGGGCATCGTGGTAAAGCAATCGCTTTCTGGCTTCACATGTATCCTTGAAATTCAGATCTGCACCGATTACGATGGTTTTTTCAAAACGGTATGCCGCACATGTATGCCGGCCGGATCCGCAGCCAATATCCAGAATTCTGTATCCGGGCTTGATATCCACTTTCTTAAAATCTACTGTAATCACGAATAACCTCCTGGTATACCCGAACCGTTTTTTCAGCTGCTTTTTCCCATGTAAAGTTTTCCTGAACCCTCTTGTAGCCGTCTTCGCCGATCTTTTTTGCATGATCCGGATTGTCAAGCAGATCGGTAATCGCATTCGCCAGGGCCATGTAGTCCGCAGGAGGCACGAGTATACCGGCATCACCAACCACTTCGGGCAGCGCCCCTCCTGTTGTGCTGATCACCGGAACGCCGCATGCCATGGCTTCACCGACCGGAAGTCCAAAGCCTTCATATACTGACGGAACAACAGCCATGGAAGCCCTTGCATACTGCCGGACAAACTCTCTGTTGTCTATCCGGCCCGTAAACGTAATATACCGGCTGATTCCAAGATTCCGAACCAGGTTGACAATCCCTCCGTCCTTTTTGGGAGTGCCGATAACGACCAGCCTGACGTTTCGTTTTTTGACGATTTCAGCGACAGCCTGTAAAAGATAGTAAAGTCCTTTCAAAGGAGTATCCGCGCTGTTGGTTACAATAATTCTGTCTTTTTCCCTTTTTATTTCAGGGATGGGGTAAAAAATATCCGTATTGATGCCGTTCGGGACAACGTGGAATTTTTCTTCCGGTATCATAAAATCACGGCCGATATCCCTCTTTGCGCATTCTGAAACGGTTATGATTTTCGAAAGTTTCGGGGCGATCCGTTTCTGCATCCCTAAAAAAGAATACCATCTGAAGTGCTTCATTTTTTTCCATGGAGAACGAACACTCCGGATGGCAATATCCCGATCCACCGTTATCGGATGGTGGATGGTCGCGAGGGTCGGTGCGAATCTGCTGATGGCCCATACGCCATAAGAGAGGCTCTGATTATCATGTATGATATCATATTCTCCGAAGCGGTTCCATAAATGGCGGAGCGCTCTGAATCCGAATGTAAATGTTTCCGGAAATCCCATTGTTGAGACACCAAGCCATTCAATCAGGTTGATGGGATCAACCAGCTCATCGAGCCGGGGGATTCTGAACAGATCTTCCGGATTGTAAAGATCAAGGCAGGGAAGCATGGTAAGCTTGATATCATCATCCAGAAGCGGATCAGGGGGTCCGGCAAGCACTTCCACCTCATGCCCGAGGCTTTTTAGTGCGCGACTCAAATTTCTGATGTAAACACCCTGCCCTCCGGAGTGGGGATTACTGCGATAGCTGAGAAGGCATATTCGAAGAGAATCTTTTTCGTGAATTTCAGGCATCCGTCGACGCCCCCGTTGCCTGACCATCTGGACCAGCAGAATTTATCTTTTCAATGTGCTTCAAGCATACTCCATGTTAACACCGGTTCTCAAAAAATGACCTGGCATCGATGACAAAAACAGATACACCTGGATTTTTTATCCAGGCGTTTCAATTACAGCCCAGAGGCAATATTCGTCAAGCTTTTTTTAAATGGGATACAATTTGAAACCGTGTTTCAAAAGGCATCCCGTTTCTCTGTGCCGCTATGAGTGAAACCAGATAATGACCGTGACCCGTCAACACAAAAACCAGGCCGGCAGGGATATGGGTTAGAATTATGTTTTATATTTTTAATTCAAATAGTTATAAGTACTCTCCTGGATCCGATCCGCATAAAGCGCGGGCAGATGTCACGGTGCAGGGTGAACTTCCTGAAAGACAGAACAATTTTAAAATTATTCTTTACAATCAATCAGTTAAAGATATTTATCCTGCTCTGCCACCCTTGATACCCCATTCCGGTGAATCGGAAACCCGGGACCAAACCATAGACATCATGATTTCCGATGCCTATATTGATGAAGCAGCGCGATCCATTTATCCCGGTCAAAAAGGTTGACAAACAGGATATTTTGCCTAATTGTCATCAAGGCGCCGGCGAGCCGTCGGTGAGCGGCGGCAGAGGTGTATTGATTCAACCGATTGTTTGGATCTTGAAAAAACTGCGCATTGAACCGGCAGTGAAATTTTTTTATCCGGGAGTAACCATGAAAAAAGACATTATACAAATAAGATGGCACGGCCGGGGCGGCCAGGGAGCAATAACGGCCGCCAAAATAGTTGCCAATGCCGCTTTTCTATCCGGCTACAGCGGCGTTGTCATGACACCTACGTTCGGTACGGAAAGAAGAGGCGCACCGGTCCTTACATCTCTTAAAATATCAAAAAACAAAATATATGACCTGTCTCCAATCGAGGAACCGGACATGATCGTTGTTCTCGATCACCTCCTTCTCGAAGAAGAGGGTGTGACAAAAGGCCTCAAGCCCGGCGGAACGATTATCGTGAACTCTCCAAAATCACCGGATGATTATCACTTCAATGGAATAAAAGTTGCAGCCGCGGATGTGACATCTATTGCCGTAAAAGCGGGGCTCAAACAGGGAATTGTCAACACCGGTATATTGGGGGCATTTGCAAAAGCATCAGGGTTGATGGATCTTGAGATTTTAACCAAAGAGATCGAAAAAGAATTTAAAGGCAAAAAACCCAGAAAAAATGCTGAAGCGGCAAGACTTGTGTTCAGCATGACAAATATCGGAGGAAGGGTATGACAGACAACAAATTCGGGAAGAGGAAGTCCCACAGCGAACCGGGGCCCGGCGATGGAGGACGAACCGGGTCATGGCGGGTTGTACGCCCGGTCATTGATAATTCAAAATGTATCCCGGCGAAATCCAATAAAATGTCGTGCTTTACCTGCTGGCTTTATTGCCCGGATGGCGTGATCACGAAAACCATACCGCCAACCATTGATTATGAATACTGCAAAGGATGTGAAATCTGCGCGGAAGAATGCCCTGTGGATGCAATTACCATGGTGGAAGAAGCGGATTTTGTGAAAGAGGAGAAATAACCGTATGCATATTATTGAATCAGGCAACGTCGCAGCCGCAACCGGTGTAAAATTAGCGAGGGCGGAGGTCATTGCCGCCTATCCCATTACCCCGCAGACACCGCTTACGGAAAAACTTTCGGAGCTTGTTGATTCCGGTGAAATGAAAGCCGAATATATCCCTGTTGAAAGTGAGCACAGTGCCCTTGCCGTCTGCATTGCCGCATCCAGCACAGGATCCAGGGCATTTACCGCAACCAGCGCAAATGGGCTCCTGTATATGAACGAACAGATTCACTGGGCGGCCGGCGCCAGACTTCCCATTGTGATGTGTGTTGTAAACCGGGGCATCGGGGCGCCCTGGACAGTATGGAACGATCACCAGGATTCAATATCCCAGCGTGATACCGGATGGATTCAGCTTTACGCGTGTGACCATCAGCAAATCATCGATACCGTAATCCAGGCGTTTCTCCTTGCGGAAACGGTCAGCATACCGGTCATGGTCTGCTATGACGGATACCTTCTCTCACATACCTATATGCCTTTTGAGATTCCCGGACAGGACGAAATTGACCAATTCCTTCCCAGGTTCAAACCCGCATATCATCTTGATCCGAAAAATCCGGCCAACCTTAATACCGTCACCTTGCCGGACATCAGACCCGATGTCAGAGGGAACCTTGCACCCGGATATATGGAGATCAGGCACAATCTGCATACGGATATGAGGCGGGCGATCTCCGTGGTCGAAGAGATAGACGGCAGCTATCAAAACATAACCGGCAGAGGCGGCACCCCGTTTATCGAAACGTATGAATGCGACGATTCGGATTTTATAGCCGTATGCCTCGGCTCTCTATCCTACCAGCTTCGAGATGTTGTGGATATGCTGCGTACGGAAGGGATCAAGGCAGGCGTGTTCGGCCTCCGGCTTTACAGACCCTTTCCGGACCATGCAATTGCAGACGCGCTTTCCCGGGCAAAAGGCGTAATCGTATTTGAAAAAGCATTAAGCTACGGCAACCAGGGTGCATTGTTCGCCGATATCAAGGCTGCCCTCTACAACAATGAGAACAGGCCGTTTGTCCGCAACTACATCCTGGGTCTTGGGGGAAGAGAGATCAAAACACAGGATCTCCTCACTTCCTTCCGGGCATCGTGCAGCGACGATAAGAACATCGGGGACGAGCCTCAATGGATAGGCCTGAAAATGGATTGAAATAAAATATAAATTTATTGTAAATACAGGAAATAAACAATGACAGAAAAAACAACCATCCTCAATCTGCCGGAAGAAGAACTGGTTCATCCGGGCAATCGGGCATGTTCCGGTTGCGGCTTAAGCATCGTATACCGAATCGGTCTCAAGGCACTCGGCCGGGATACCATTCTGGTTGTGCCGCCAAGCTGTCTCACGGTGCTGCAGGGGCTTTATCCCATCGCGTCAACCCAGCTTCCCTGTCTGAATGTGACCTTTGCGTCAACCGCTGCCGCGGCAACCGGTGTCCTGGGAGCTTTGCGAGCTCAGAAAAGAGAAAAAACAACCGTCGTGGCCTGGGCTGGAGACGGCGGAACAAGTGATATCGGCATCCAGTCCCTTTCCGGAGCCTGCGAAAGGGGTGAAAACTTCATTTTTATCTGCTATGACAATGAAGCCTACATGAACACCGGCGTTCAACGGTCCGGGACGACACCACAGGGCGTCATTACCACCACCACGCCAATCCGGGGAAAACTGCAGAAAAAAAAGGAAGTTCCAGCGATCATTGCCGCGCATGGGATTGACTATGTTGCAACTGCTTCGGCAGCCTATCCGCTTGACCTGTATGACAAAATAAAAAAAGCCAAAACCATATCCGGTCCGAAATACATTCACGTTCATACACCCTGCCCTGCCGGCTGGGGATTTGAGCCGCGATATACGGTAAAGATCGGCAAAATGGCGGTAGAGACCGGTCTCTATGACCTGTATGAAATCGAAAACTCAACATTCAGACTTACCGGCCCGTCCCAGAAGATGATCGGCAAAAAGCGGAAACCGGTTGCAGAATATTTTAAAACTCAGTCCAGATTCAAAGCATTATCCAACGAGAAGATCGAAGAGATCCAGAAGGAAATTGATTTGAAATGGAAGGGATACGAGAATCAATAAAAAAGCAAAAAAATTCTCGCGCAAAGCCGCAAAGGCGC
Source organism: uncultured Desulfobacterales bacterium (assembly GCA_964578935.1). Taxonomy (GTDB): domain Bacteria; phylum Desulfobacterota; class Desulfobacteria; order Desulfobacterales; family SURF-7; genus JAQYVL01. The sequence goes on from CAZOEW010000144.1 coordinate 9,721, forward strand.
TGAGTTCGCAAAGTTTACTCAGGTGATACTGACGCCTGATTACTATCCGTTTTCACAAATAGATATCGATTGAACGGTGTGATCAAGGTCCTCTTCGTTCGTTGATTGCGGCATTTGAGTGTTCTATCATTTGCTCCGCTGAATTTGAAAAACTCGGTCGCAAG
>CAZOEW010000145.1:0-9873 GCA_964578935.1 uncultured Desulfobacterales bacterium
CTTTATCTAATTCAACTATTTTGATTAACACACCATTTTAACACATTGTCACCCGCAAAACACGAACCAAATGAATTCGGATTTCGAATTCCGCCGTGAATAAGTTATTCTGCCAATCCATCTGTTCACCTTAAAAATTCAATGTTAGGGTGAAATTACCATATTGTCTATGAGACGGGTTTTCCCGACTTTAACCGCAAGTGCGATCAAAACCGGCCCTTTGATCTGATCAACATCATCCAATGTATCGCGGTCGCATATGGAAATATAGTCGATTTCCGTTTCAAATCGAGAACCGATATAGGACGACATCTCCTGAATGAGGGTTGAAGCATCTTTTTCTCCTTCTTGAATCCTTTCTCTCGATTTTACCAGGCTGCTGTAGAGGCAGAGAGCTGTTTTGCGCTGCTCGGGTGTGAGATAGGCATTCCGTGAACTCATCGCAAGCCCATCCTTTTCACGGACTGTCGGAACGCCTCTGATCTCAATGTCAAAATTCAGATCAATTGCCATTTGTTTTATAATTGCAAGCTGTTGAAAATCTTTTTGACCGAAAATCGCAATATGCGGCTTCACAATATTGAAAAGCTTTGCAACAACCGTTGCAACCCCTTTGAAATGTGTGGGCCTCGATAATCCGCAGAGATGTTTCGGAAGGCTTTCAAGTGCTATATGTGTCTGAAATCTATCACCATACAGCTCTTCCCTTTTCGGATTAAAGACAACATCAACCCCTGCCCTGCGAGCCAGTTCCAAATCTTTTTCAAAATTTCTGGGATAGGATTCATAATCTTCTCCCGGCGCGAACTGTGTGGGATTCACGAAGATACTCAAAATAAGATCGTCGCATATTTGTCTTCCCTCCTTGAGGAGAGCGAGATGCCCCTCATGGAGGAATCCCATGGTAGGGACAAATGCGATCACCCTTCCCTCATTTCGAAGCATTTCAGATCTTGTCTGAATTTCTTTTGCGGATTCGATGGTCTTTATCGCGAACTCCTACAATATCGATAACAAAGGATATACAATCCATTTCCATCTATGATAATATGCTCGGGCAGACCAGCTGACCCGCCATTGAAAAAACCTTGCTAGTTATCCGGTTATTGCCGCTTAATCTGATAAGACTGAGCTGGATAACCAGTGGAACACACTAAAGGAATATCAATAAAATGTCAACTGTACCAAAATTTACCCAGCTCATTTCCAAGCTTTTGGCTTGCCTCACAATTTTTCATATGATAATTGAACAGGAGCTTTCATTGTTCATTGCTCTGCATCAAAATAATGGAAAATCGATTTAACAAGAAAAATATGGTTCAAGTGCAGCGAAGTATCGAAAAGGTAGATTTTATGCAAAAAAAAATTCTGGTTGTGGATGATGAAAAGATGATTCGCGACATGCTGGAAAAGGCATTGACCAGAGAGGGATATGAAGTCATTTGTGCGGAAAGCGCAGAGGAGGCTCTTGAAATTCTGGAAAAAACAACTGCTCAGGTCATGTTTCTCGATTTAAAACTTCCGGGCATGAATGGTTTAGATCTTTGCAGGGAGATACGCGAACGGTATCCCATGTCAATCGCTTATGCCATAACCGGCTATGCATCCCTTTTTGAACTTTCAGACTGCAGAAGAGTGGGCTTTGAAGGATACTTTACCAAACCCGTTGATTTAAAAACCTTATTTGGAACCGCTACTGACGCATTTGAAAAGATTAAAAGATGGAATAAAAACTGAAGAATGAACGTTTTGATCCAACCATCGATCTGGATTCAATTCAGTTCTTCTTTTTTATTCAGATCTTTCACAAGTTTGATGATATTTCCTTTCTCGTTGTACTCATATTTTGTAAAATACTTCCGTATTATTGCAAGACCCCTTCCATGATCTGATTCAACAACAGGTTCTCTCTTTTTAACAGCCTTCCATTCAAAGCCTTCTCCTTTATCTTCAATTTCCATGATTAATTTCCGGTCTGTTCTCTTTAAATAATAACGGACTATTTTCGAACTGTCATTTTTATGACCATGTTTCACTGCGTTTATAAGCCCCTCACGAAGACAAAGACAGACTGAAAAAACCTCAGACTGAAGTTCGTTCTCATATAAAAAAATTCTGGTTTCCCGATCAGCCTTATCGATGTTTTCCATTGTTGAATTCAAAATAATGGTCATCTCATCTGCTTTTCGGGATACTTTAAATTTTTTTCCCCCGGCCATATCTCTTTCCTGTCTAAACCTCTATCCCAAGAACCACAATGTCGTCTTCGATCTCCGGATTATGTTTCAACAGCATGCCTGCTATCTTTTTCGGAGAATCCTGGATTGGAAGGTCTCTCACCTCCTCACATGCAGCTATCAGATCTTCGGAGCCGACAGGCCATGGTTCTTTTTCCCTAAGGGATTCTATCAGCCCGTCTGAGTAAAAATAAAATCGATCTCCGGATTTGACTTCGATATTGTGTCGCCCGAAATAAACCTCCCTGAAAATACCCAGTATATCTCCTTCCATTTCGATACTGACAGCCTTTCCGTCTGAAGGAACAAAAATTACCGGAGGATGCCCTGCATTGATTATCGTCATCTGATTGGTCTTGCGATTCAACCTTGCATAGCAGGCTGTCAGGTATCTCCCTTCCGGCAGAATTTCCACAAGTACATCATTGATCATCTTCATCGTCTCATGTGCCTGATAGACAAGTGCGGAATTCTGTTTTAAAAGGGCCTTCACTGAAAGCGTAAGATAACTTGTTTTGATATCATGGCCCGAAAAATCACCAACAAAATATCCGAAAATGTCATCTGATATCGGCAATACATCATAAAAATCTCCGCCTGCTTCATTCAAAGCCAAAAAATAGACACCAAACCTTGCCTGCGGCTGCATCTCAGGGGTTGTCAGCATCGATGTCTGTGCTTCTGTTATCTGTCTCAACTTTTGCGCCTGTGATGCGATAAGCGAATTCGTGGCGATGGAGAGTTTTAAGTGGAGGCTTACACGGGCAAGTACTTCCCGTGGATGAAATGGTTTTGTGATATAATCAACCGCTCCAAGCTCAAAACCAAACAGCTTGGTATCGATATCACTGACTCCTGTTAGAAAAATAACGGGGATGATTGATGTTGCCGAGCTTTCTTTTAATTTTTTGATTACGTTAAAGCCATCTTCCTTCGGCATTTTAATATCGAGCAAAATCAAGTCCGGCTTTTCATTTAAAGCAATTTTCCGGGCGTCCGGGCCGTTACCGGCTGAAATAACCTGATACCCATCTTTGCTGAGTATTGTTTCAAGCAGTTTCAGATTCAGTGGATTGTCATCCACAACAAGAATCATAAGTCTTTTATCTTCATTCATATACCGGCTGTCTGTCTTTTCTATTGATGTTCGGTTTTCTCAAAATGGAATGACAAAAAATAATATTTTTTCAACGGCGGCACAGTGAAAAACCATTTTTAGAGCAGGGCTATCTGTAAAGGCATGCTTCTATTTCGGAAAGTTGCTTTCTCATGGATTCAATGAGTTCGTCAAACAATTCTAAATTTTTCTCACTTGCCTTTTCTTCAGCTATATTTGAAATTTTTGAAAGTTCCTTGAATCCAAGATTTCCGGAAGACCCTTTAAGGGAATGAGCCGATTCAGTCGCCTTTTCGGCATCTTTTTTCAGATATGCCTCATGCATTTTCTGAAGATCATTTTTAGCCGTCTTTAAAAACAGCTCTACCAGTTCAACAAACTCCTCCTCCTCCAATCCGAGGTTGGAACCCATTACACTTAGATCCATTCAACTCCCCCCTTAATTATCTTTATATCCATCTGCACCAAAATGCCACGGTATCGTTGGCGGAGTTTCTTCTACCGTCTACCTGATGATGACAGGAAGCTGCGATCCGCACATGTTTGAGCAAGTTTCATTCCGGGCTTTTTCAACTGAAAATCGATGTTTTTAAAAAAACGCATTCGCATTATTGAATGAACATTTCGAGGCTTGATGAAACCATTTCGGTTTCCCGCATACTTTTCCCGTGCCGGTAACTACAACCGCCTGGCTCTACCCATGGCGGAACAAGCGCGCGACTTTCATTTACGGGCATAGCCCTGATTTAAATACGGCATGAAATGCCTCTGGTTAAGTTTGTGGACCCCACGCGCATCGCGTGAAATTTGATCTCAAACAATCAACCGCGGGAAGAACCGGACTGATATGTAGATATATAGCCGGTAAAGATTAAATCATTCCCCATCGCGAGTCAATGATAAAAATGAGTTGACAAACCGTATCCGCCGCACTATTATATCAATAAATCTTGATATAATAATATGAACATTGTCATTTATTTCAAAGCACTTTCCGATGCAACCCGCATCAGACTTATCAATTCTCTCCTTCATCATGAGTTGAGCGTGAACGAAATCGTCGCCCTGATGAAAATGGGGCAGTCCGGAATTTCCCGGCACTTGAAAATTTTAATGGACGCGGAGCTTCTAAAATGTCGTAGAGATGGTGTGTGGGCTTTTTACTCTGCATCGGATGTTGATCCTGCACGAAAATTCATCGATTCCATTCGCTATCTGTTTCAGCATAACCCGATTTTTATTGAGGATCTAAAAAAAGCTTCTCAGTTGATCGAAGATCGGAAAACCAGGACAATTCAGTTTTTCGATGCGGTTGCGGCAGACTGGGATCTTATTAAACAGGAAGTTCTCGGCGATTTTAACCTGAACCAGGCGATATTAAAGCATATCGATCCCTGCAAAACCGCCGTCGATCTCGGCTGTGGAACCGGAGAGCTGATTGCGGATTTAAAACAAAAAGCATCAAAAGTGATTGGTGTTGACAGCTCTGCAAAAATGCTCGAAGAGACCCGGAAAAGGTTTCTTTCCGAAAACGACCCCCCGGATCTGAGACTCGGAGAACTGGAGCATTTGCCGCTTAGTGACAGAGAAGCTGAATATGCTGTTGTTTCAATGGTTTTACACCATGTTTCCTCGCCCGATGCCGCAATCGCCGAAATCTATCGGACCCTGCAGCCTGGCGGAACATTTATCATTGCCGAGCTTGACAAGCATGACAATGAGGTCATGCGAAAATCCTACGGTGACAGGTGGCTCGGTTTTCACCGCCATGAAATTGAAAACTTCCTCAAAAAAAATAATTTTGTTCTGAAGGCCTTTCAATCCTATACCCTGGGACAAAAACTGAATTTAAATATTTTTAAATCAAAAAAAATAAGCAAACCAAAAAAAAAGGAGAAATAAAATGTCAAAGCGGGATACAAAGCAAAAAATAAACAATTTTATGGAACTTGAACTGTCCCTTCCCTATAAGGTTGCCGACATGTCTCTTGCGGATCTTGGCATGAAAGAAATGCAGCTGTCTGAAAACGAGATGCCGGGTCTAATGGCTGTCCGTAAAAAATATGGGCTGCAAAAACCGCTGAAAGGCCTGAAAATCACGGGCAGCCTCCATATGACCATTCAAACCGCCATGCTCATCGAGACACTCAAAGAGCTTGGAGCCGACATTCGCTGGGCCACCTGCAATATTTTTTCCACTCAGGATCATGCGGCCGCGGCCATTGCACAAAATGGATCTGCGGCTGTTTTTGCCTGGAAAGGGGAAACCCTTGAAGAATTCTGGTGGTGTACGGAACAGGCTCTCATATGGCCTGACGGAACCGGTCCCGACCTTATCGTGGACGACGGTGGAGACGCGACTCTCTTTGTCCATCAGGGTGTTGCCGTTGAAAAAAATCCATCCCTGCTGGACAAAAAATATGGCAGTCCGGATATGAAATGTCTGATGGACCGCCTTAAATTCAGCTACAAAAGAAATCCAAAATTCTGGACGGGAATTGCCGAAAAAATTCTTGGTGTTTCGGAAGAAACAACAACCGGTGTCCACAGGCTCTATCATCTTGCAAAAAACAATGAACTGCTTTTCCCGGCAATCAATGTAAACGACTCCGTGACAAAGTCAAAATTCGACAACCTTTATGGCTGCCGCGAATCCCTTGCAGACGGTATCAAACGGGCAACCGATATCATGCTCTCAGGGAAAATCGTCGTTATCTGCGGATACGGAGATGTTGGAAAGGGATGTGCACAGTCCATGCGCGGATTCGGCGCAAGAATCATTATAACCGAGGTCGACCCCATTTGCGCTCTCCAGGCAACCATGGAGGGGTATGAAGTGCTTACAATGGAAGAGGCGGCTGCTATCGGAGATATCTTTGTAACGGCAACCGGCTGTTACCATGTAATCACCGGCGCCCACATGGAACAGATGAAAAACGAAGCAATTATATGTAATATCGGTCATTTTGACAATGAAATCGAGATGTCATACCTGCATGATACTCCGGGCTGCAGCAAATTGGAAATCAAGCCCCAGGTAGACAAATGGACGTTCCCATCAGGCCGTTCCGTTATTATCCTTGCAGAAGGACGCCTTGTCAATCTAGGCTGTGCTACAGGCCATCCCAGTTTTGTAATGAGCAACAGCTTTACAAATCAGTGTCTGGCCCAGATGGAACTTGCCGCCAAAAAGCTTGAGCGGAAAGTATACACACTCCCAAAAACCCTGGATGAAGAGGTGGCGAGGCTTCATCTTGCCCGGCTCGGAGTCAAATTGACCACGCTGTCCCAGGAGCAGGCGGATTATCTCGGTGTGCCTGTTCAAGGGCCTTACAAACCGGATCATTACAGATATTAGTTCAAAGCCTCCCCTCGTTTCAAATCTCTTTGCCGGGACGAGGGGTTCAATCACATAGATATGCAATATCTCAAGGATTACAATTTGAGTCTGACGAAGAAATCGGTCAAAATAGCCGGTTATGGATGGATACCAGCAAAAATTCGGAGGCATTAGATGATCATCGATTTTCATACCCATATTTTCCCAAAAGATATTTGTGAAAACAGAGAAAAATATTTTCATGGCGAACCCGCCTTCAAGCTGATCTATGATTCACCAAAATCCAAACTCGTCGGGGCTGACAACCTGATAAACGCCATGGATGAAAACCAGGTCGACCTGTCGGTTGTCTTCGGATTTCCCTGGAGAAACCCCGATACCACACGGTTATGCAATGATTATACGATGGAATCGGTGGAAAAATATTCGAAACGGTTGAAAGGGTTGTGCTGTCTGGATCCATTTTTTATCGATGCGGCGGAAGAGACAGCTCGCTGTATTGAAAACGGACTTTCCGGAGTAGGTGAGCTTGCATTTTATCAATCCGGAATTGAACCGGATGCTCTTGACCGTCTTGCCCCTGTCATGGAAATATGCCGAACAAAAAACGTACCGGTACTGATTCACACAAATGAACCGATAGGGCATTCATATCCCGGAAAAACCCCCAATACCCTGAAGCAGATTTACGAGATCCCTCTCCGCTTCCCGGATAATAAAATCGTTCTTGCCCATTGGGGGGGCGGAATTTTCTTTTTCACGCTTCTTAAAAGAGAAGTCCGGCAAGCCATGAAAAATGTGTATTACGATACTGCGGCATCTCCTTTTCTGTATGACCCGAAAATATATAACCTTGCCGCGGATCTTGTCGGAGAAGATCGCATTCTCTTTGGCAGCGATTACCCACTGCTTCAACCCTCGAGATATTTTAAAGAAATGGAAAGCGCAACGATCCCCGAAAAGACAAAAAAAGGAATTTGCGGTAACAATGCGGCGTCTCTTTTGAAAATCTGATCAGTTAATAAACATATTCATATTGGGCCGCGGAACCGTCTCGGGAATTTTTTCAAACACACGACAGATATTTTCCCGAATGGCCTGCATGTCCGAAGCCCGGCAAAGTTTACCATAAATGGAGTGCCCGAAACGGAAATTGGCGGCAAAATAAATCGCAAACTTCTTGAATCGCTGGACCGCCCTTGCCGGGTCATAATGCTTTTCAAGCAGCTCCGCCATTTTTAAAGCCGTTTCCCGATAGATTTCAGGTCCTGGAGAAAAGCCTTCGGTCCACATGCTGAAAATCCAGGGTCTTGCAATGGCGATTCTGCCGATTGCAACCCCTGCACAACCGGTATCATTTAAAATCTTCAGACAATCGCGTTCATCGAATACATTTCCATTTCCAAAAACAGGGATGGAAACCCTTTCTCTGACCCTTTCAATATGTTCCCACCTGGGCGGCCTCGAACGCCGATCCGGCGCGACCCGGGGATGGAATGTCAGCGCATCCGATCCCGCATCCTCAAACCTTCTTGAAAAATCAACTGCAATTCGGGGATCATCTCTCCAGCCTGTCCGGAACTTTACAAAGACGGGAATCGAAACCGCCTTTCTGACCGCTTGCACAATTTCCACAGCCAGCTTGGGATTTTTCAACAGGGCAGCCCCACAATTTTTTTTACAGATAGCCGCTACAGAGCATCCGAAATTGATATCGATCCCGAAAAATCCTTCCTTTTCAACGCGCTGGGCAGCCCGTGCCATTATCGTCGGATCGGAACCAAAAATCTGGCAGACCAGTGATGCAAGCTCCTGTTCCCGCCAGCTGAAAACAGGAGAAACATGCCGGTTCTCCTGCGGAACCGCTCTTGCGCTGCACATTTCGGAAAAAAGAAGGCCATACCCACCATAATGCTCGAGAAGCTCCCGGAAAGCAATGTGCCCAAGACCCGACATGGGAGCCAATACAAGCCGGTTATCAATCTGCCTGTCTTTGATCATAAGCGGCTTCTTCAATTTTTCTTTAAGCTCGATATCCAATTTTATCCGCCTGCCTCCTGGGCCGGGCAATCCCTGAACGCCACAAAAAGTTCCCGGTTATGTTCAACAGCCTCCTGAAAAACCATCAAAATTCATTTCGATGGTTCTGCAAACCCCTCTTTTATACACAAGTTGCAGCATTAAGGAAACGAGTATCCGTGAAACAATTTTTTCTAAAAAAAACAATCACAAATGGCTGGTTTGGATTGCTTGACCTTTTAAATGACTCATGATAGGAATCCTTTTTCTATATTTACACAGGGGAATCCCTGGGTCTAAAGCAACGTGTCTGTCGCACACTTACAAGTATTTGACGGAAGGCAAGGGGAGGGTTCTATGAAAGACTTTAAAATCAAAGACATTATGGTGCCTATTTCTGAGTATGCCACGGTTTCAGATGATGCAACCCTGTATGAAGCGGTTCTTGCCTTGGAAAAAGCACAGCAGGAATTTGATCGCAGTCATTACGCACACCGAGCTGTTCTGATTTTTGATAAAAACAAAAAGATCATCGGCAAAGTGAGCCAGCTGGATGTGCTGAGGGCACTGGAACCCAAATACAGTGAAATACAGGACCATACTGGGTTGGCCCGCTACGGTTTCACCAAAAAATTTGTAACTTCCATGATGGATCAATACAAGCTCTGGGAAACACCGCTTGTCAATATCTGCAGAAAAGCTTCGGACCTGAAAGTGTCTAACATCATGTACTCTCCTACCGAAGGTGAATATGTCGATGAAAACGCGACCCTGAACGAGGCAATTCACATGCTTGTGATGGGGCATCACCAGTCGCTTTTAGTTACACGCAAGGATGATATCATCGGTATACTTCGGTTGACAGATGTTTTCGGTGCAATATTTCATACCATGAAGGAATGCCGGCTATAGTCACTTATAATCATAAGGAAATATTGAATTGTGCTTTTATTGCATCGCCATGTCACGCTGTTCAGGGTCATGGCTGAAAAACCCCCACGAAATCAGATAATTATAAACAGGCTACTCAACATGTTCGATATGTTTTCAGGAGGAAAGGTTCATGAGAGATGAAGCAGCCAGCCTGGCTGGATCAACAATGAGCACTGGGAAGCTGATTGCCATGTTCACCGGCATTATTCTTTTTGCTGTCGTCTATT
>CAZOEW010000146.1:0-9676 GCA_964578935.1 uncultured Desulfobacterales bacterium
TTCACATCAAGGAGCGCGAAAAGAGTGACGTTTTCGATGGGGATATTATAGCCATAGGGGAGTATTTGAAATGCAAAGGGAATCGGGGTCGAATCTTTCGAAAGCTCCTGAAATCCGATTACGGCGTTGATGTCCAGTTTTGAAAAATCCGAAGAAAGGATTTCTCCAGCATAGGCGATAAGGGTGAGGGTGCCTGTTTCGGTTCCGGTGACAACGCCTGAAACATCTGAATCAAAGGAAAATATTTCGCGATTGATATCAATATGGATACCCGTGTTTGGACCGCTTGAAAGTGTATATGCGGCATTGAGTGAATCGGGTTCTGAATAAAACCCGATGATATCCCCGGTATCGGGAAATGGCGTGCTGCCGGTAAAATTGACATCGACAAACGCAATCAGGTAAATCTTATCACCGGGTGAAAGGACTGTCTCAGAGAGATCGATCCAGAATGAAAAATCTGTTTTATCTACAGATATGAGCGTAATGATATTTGAAAGCGGATTGGCGGATAGGCTTCCAAAATCACCATTTTTCAGAGCTGCCACAAGGACTGGTTTGTCCGGATAATCGAGTATTCCCTGTCCTCCTATTGTCCCGGAGAGGGTCATCCCCTGCGGTTTTGACTCTTCACCGCACGAGATCAAAAGGAAAATGGAACCTAAAACGATTATACTCTTTAACGCCCTAATATTCATAGCGCATCCCAAGGCTGACGATATCATTTTTCCGGAAATAATAAAAGGCCGGTTCAATCTGACCGCCGCTGGGGTTGCCATCAATTTCCGCATAAGCAAGTTCAACGGAAAACCCGTTCTGGAAGTCATAACCGATTTTGGGCCAGAAAATCGATCCCCTGTTTCTGGCTTCGTAAATGTATGTAAATGATGTTTTTAACCGGCCGTCCCAGAAACTGTCTTCCAGACGAAAAGTCAACAGATCGGTTAAATACGGTTTGAAAAGCTCTGAATCAAAAAATTTTGACTGAAACCAGTCAAACGTAAAGACCGTCTCACCCTCATGGTTTTCGATTAATTTATGCAGCGGCACAAAATAATTAAACCCGGTCGCATAGGAGATATAGTTCGATTTTCTGGATTTAAACGGCAGTTTGATCTGGTCCAGAGCGTCAAGATTTTGTTCCACAAAATTCATCTTATCCGGTGAATAGGCTGCTTCAAACTGAAATACAAAATCCCCGACGGTTTTTGAAAAATCAATACCCATCATATGAATTACATGGTATTGAGGGTGAATTTCTATCGATATCGGATTGTTTGCGGGGAAGTTGATGGAATAGGGCAGGAGAACCGGTTCCCGGTCCGGGCCATGGTAGCCGCTGAGAGAGATATCGTTTCCATAAAAGACGGTGGAGACTCTTGCTCCAAATCCGATATTTTTCAGTTCGATATCCATGCCGTCTGCTTCCATTAGATCGAGATCGTACAGGGCGCCTCCCATATCCAATGACCAGTAATTTCCCCGGGGTGCAAACAGCATGGGACAGTGGACAAGGGTGACAACCAGTTCCACCGTATACTCATCCGGGAAAATCATTGCGGAAAGAGACGGTACTCCCTGCTTCAGTTCGTCATCATCCCGAAAAAAAAACTCTCTGAAATCAAGGGCATTAAAATAGGAAGTTGGATTGAACACATCTGCGGTTCCCCAGCCGTAAATTTGATTGCCGATTCTCAGCCTCAGGTTTTCATATCCAATGTTCACGTAAAGCTCATTCAACGATAATTCAGAACGGGAAGAGGTTATACGCAGGTTTCTTGAAATATCGGATTCGCTCGAATACCGGTAATCGTTTGGACGATCATGATGAAACAGATCCGGATTCAGATAAAGATCGCTCGTTGTGAACAGGTAGAGATTTTCCTTTCCGTATCTCATCTCTAACCGGGTTCGGATCTCATTTTTTTTGAACGCATCGGTAAATTCCTGGTCCGGGTGGGTGCTGATAAAATTCTCAAATTCAACAAAGCCATTTGTTGCCAGTTCAGATGATTCTTCTTCTTCGTCCGCGACATCTTCTTCGTATTCCGCTTCGTCTTCTTCTTCCACCTCCAGGGGTGTTTCATCGGTATCCTGAGCCGCCTGGTTGATTGCCGTCCCGGTAACGGGTGCTTCCGAGCCAAACGATGACTTTACCGGAGAAGTGCCGAGAAAAAAACAGATGGCAACCATAAACAACCAGTGAATTATACAGATGCCCGAGGTGTTGAAGAATTTTATTTTGTTAACGCATTTCAAAATCGGCAAGCCAGCTCATTTTAATGGTTGCAAAGATCAGATGCCCGGGAAAGATTCTTTTCATTCCTTTCTGTTGGAACCTTTCAGGAGACTTTTCTGTTTAATGTTCTTTTCTCCTTCCCAGTAGCGTACAATGGATTCGAACACAAATTCCGTGATTTTTTTTTCATCGGTAAAAACCGGAAAATATAAATCATAAGAGTTATTGATCAGATCGGCAAGTCCATGCGCGAACATCCAGCCGGCAAACAGGTATTTTATTTTATCCTCTTCGCTGTAATCGCGGGTAAGATGATAATCAGAAAGGGCCTCCGCCTTGGATTGAAAAATTTTCCTGCCATGCTCAACAATCAGTTCCATATGTTTTTCATCGTTTAAGAACCGAAAAAGATGTTTTTCCTCTTTGGCAAACAGAATATAGCCCACTCCCATATCCAGCAGTTTATCGCCGGTATTTTGGCGGGAAAGATAATCATCCAGGACCAATATCGTCTTTTTGATCAGTTCTTTTTTAAGGTTTTTCATCGATTTCAGGTAGGTGTAGATTGGAGTGGTCGATGAGTTCAGGGATTTCGCAATGGACCTCGCTGATATCATTTCCCATCCCTGCTTTCGGAGTACAGAGAAAGCAGCGGTAATGATTTTTTTATTTTCAAATTTGCATCTTGGCGGCATTTTTACAGGGAAACCTTTGAATTATAAAAAACACATGTTATATAACAATTGACCTATAATAGCCGGCCGCTGTCTGTCAATATAATTGTAAGAAGATCAAATATTTTATGCTTTGAAGTTTGGCAATTTTATGTTAGCTAGTGTCTAGTAAAAACGGATTGGCATAATATTTTTAAAACAAATACTTACGGACTTTACCAGGCCAGGGTATCAAAAATGTATAAACCATTTTTCGGATTTAAGGAAAGACCATTCAAGCTCGTGCCGGATCCTGCCTTTCTGTACCTGGGCAGGAGCCATGAGGAAGCGCTTGGTCATTTGAATTACGCGGTTCGGCAAGGTGATGGATTCGTCATCATCACCGGGGAGGTCGGAACCGGGAAGACAACGATTTGTCGAATGTTTCTCGACAGGCTCGATGAAAGCAGCGAAGTCGCCTACATTTTTAATCCAAAACTGGATTCGATTCAACTGCTGAAAACCATTAATGATGAATTCGGCATTGATTCCTCGGGGGAAAATACCAAAGACCTGATCGATCGCCTGAATGATTTCCTGATTCGGATAAAAGCAGAGGGCAAAAAGGCAATCATTTTAATCGACGAAGCCCAGAATCTCAGCAAGGAGGTTTTAGAGCAGCTGCGGCTTCTCTCCAATCTGGAAACAACCACCAGCAAGCTTTTACAGATTATACTCGTGGGACAACCCGAGCTTGATGAAATGCTTGATTCATTTGAACTGAGGCAGCTGGCGCAGCGAATCACTCTAAATTGCTATCTGCATCCCCTGACATATAAAGAGACAAGAGAGTATATCGCTCATCGAATCAGGATCGCGTCTCACCGGGAGGGTGTCCGCTTCACTCGAAACGCGTGCCGGGCAGTGTACCGGTTTTCAAAAGGGATCCCCAGGATAATTAATATCACCTGTGACCGGGCTCTTCTGACCGCTTACAGCCGCAGTAAAAAGAAAATTACGGGTAACATTGTCATGTCCGCTATTGAAGAGCTTTCAGGGAAAGGAATGCCGGTTGCCGGGATGCTGGGTTTTGAAAAAAAGTCGATTTCACTTCTGGTTGTACTTGCCGGAGTCTTTTTGCTGGTTGTTTTGTATCCTCCGGAAATATTGGAAAAGGTTTCCGCAACCGCCAAAAGGGAATACAGGGTTTACAAGATAGCTCTTCCAGCGGAAAGAAAGAAACCGCTTTCACCGAAACCTCGTTCAACAGCCTCTGATTCAGTTTCCTCCGCGTTGGATAGCGAACCCGTGGAACGTTTTGACAAAGAGATCGACACCCCCATTACGGCAGACGCGGAAAAAATTGTCCGTGATGAAATAGCGGACAGGGAAGGTGAATATCAACCAGATGAATCATCGAATCCCGGCGGTGTTGAGCAAAGACCCCTGCCGGATGTTTTACACGCCCTCAATTCAAGGGATTCCAGAAAATTTTCGGCAAACCGTGCATTTGAACTCTGGAGGGCAGAAACCGGGGTAAAGTATTTTTTAAATGATATTGATGACGATCAGTCATTCTTCAGGCTCGCAGCCAAACAGAACAACCTGAATTCGATAAAGCTGGAAGGTGATCTCGACCTGATTAAAGTGTTGAATCATCCGGCAATTCTGGAGCTGTTTATCCCCGGAGGATTATCCCCCAAATATCTGGTCCTTTCCAGTATACAAGACACCAGCATGATACTGGAGTTTGACAACGGGAAGATTCCGGTGACCGAAAGCGAGCTTTCCAAATACTGGACCGGAATTTTTTATATTATCTGGAAAAATTTTTACAACTACTCGGGTATCATACCGATCAATACGACAAGAGACTCCATCCTGACGTTGAAAATGCATCTCCGGGAGATCGGTTATCGCGATATTGTCATGAGCCCTTTTTATGATGAACCGACTAAAAATGCCGTGACCGATATACAGAAGAAATATGGGCTCATTGAAGATGGAATTGTCGGTCCTCTCACGAGAATTGTTTTGTATAATGAAAGCCGGGATTTTAACATTCCTCATATTTTACCGCCTGAACCCGGGCATGATATTGATGAAAGGCAGCATTCAACCGGAGGATAATTGAGCTCGATATTAAAAGCCCTGAAGAAGCTTGAGCACGAGGGAGTCGAAAAACACGACGAAAAGAATTGGCCGGATTCGCTTCAATCCATGAGGGAGAGAGGAAAAAGAATCCGTTTCAAAAAAAACGCCATGTTTTTTTTACTCCTGTTCATGGTTTTGTTTCTTTTTTCAGGGGGTTTAATTTTTTACTCCTTTCGGGATTCAACGCAGGCCGTGAAGACGTTGACACAAGAAAAGCCATTCAAGGCGGCACTGAATCGGACAAAAAATAGCGACGCAGGCGAGCAACGATTCCGCCTGCCTGAAAAAAAGATTTTCCCGGATAACACACGATCGATCCAGCAAAAGCCTCCCGTGGTTGGAAAAAAGCCGATGGCTGAAAGGGGTTTACTTTCCACAAATATCGAAACAATTCCTGCCGGCCGTGAGGAGAATAATCAGCCCTTTCTGCCGAAATTGAAGAATGATCCGCGGATCGAACTCCAGGCGCTTGTATGGGCGGAAGATGCGAAAAACAGCTTTGCCGTGATCAACAATCGAATCTTTCGAGAGGGGCAGACCTTTGATGGAATCGTCGTCGTAAGAATCGACAAGGATGAGGTGGTGTTTAGAGACGGCCGCGAGGAATGGCGAGAAAAATTTAGAATAAAATAGATCGCGAATTTACCGGCTCCGGGTTTTTCTGTTTGATATTGGGATGGATAATGGTTAGTATGGTCCATTTCAGATCCAGGGTAATCAACCGGAGGAAATTCATTTATGAAATTCAAGAGTGTGGAAGATGTTCAAAAAAGGCTCGCGGAAGCAAATTACATTGCATCAAAAGAGATTGCAACGATTGTGTTTCTTGCGGATGCGACTCAAAAGCCCATGCTCGTGGAAGGTCCTGCCGGCGTCGGCAAGACCGAACTATCCAAGGCGGTCGCGAACACCCTCGGCCGGGAGTTGATCAGACTCCAATGCTATGAAGGCCTGGATGAGGCCAAAGCCCTCTATGAATGGGAATACGCAAAACAGCTTCTCTACACACAAATCGTCAAAGAGAGAATCCAGGATGTTATATCCGAATCCAAATCACTTTCCGAAGCCGTTGATAAAATAGCGGATCAGGAAGACGCCTTTTTTTCAGAACGTTTTATCCAGACAAGACCTCTTCTGAAGGCAATCAGCTCACCGGAACCTGTTGTTCTGCTGATCGATGAGGTGGACAAGTCAGACCCTGAATTTGAAGCATTTCTTCTCGAGCTTCTGAGTGATTTCCAGGTCTCCATACCGGAGATTGGAACCCGAAAAGCCATCCAAATCCCTTTTGTTGTTTTAACCTCCAACAACTACCGGGACATGAGCGACGCTCTCAAACGACGCTGTCTGCACCTGTACATCGATTATCCGGGCCGCGAACTGGAATCCATGATTGTAAGAATGAAAGTTCCCGGAATCAGAGAAAAACTGATTAAACAACTCGTGGATACGATTGTAAAGATTCGTGAAATGGACCTGAAAAAGCCGCCGTCCATTTCGGAAACCCTGGATTGGGCGCATTCTCTCATCGCACTTCAGATTGACGACCTGTCACCCGAGGTTGTGATCGATACGCTGAATGTGATCTGCAAGTATCGGTCAGACACGGACCTGGTGAAAAGATCGATCTCTACAATCATTCAAAGCTGAACACCTGGAACATGGTAGATCTGATCCTTAAATTTGTATCCGTATGCAGAACGTCGGATTTAAAAATATCCACTTCGGAAGTACTTGACTGCATATCCCAGCTAAACCTCATCAACCTGACAGATGAATCACAATTCAAGGCGGTTTTGAACACCAATTTTGTAAAAACCCGTCGAGATCAAAGCCATTTTGAAATGCTGTACGCCCTTTATTTCCATTCTTTGACACCAGCGCTTGACACAATGAATATGGAAACAAAAGGACCTGGTTTATATGAGGAAATTCTGAACATGCTGCGCGATGAAGAAAAAGGGAATTCTCTTGAAGAAGCACTTGTTGATTTCCTGTCCGGAGACCCGCTGTTGTTTCTTGAAAAACTGCAGCAGCTGAAAAATCAGGAGGAGGTTTCTTCGCAGATCCTCAAGTCCAATCTGAGCGGTTTGTCCGGACGTCTTGAGATTATGCTTGCGGTCAACCGGACAAGAAGCAGAATCATGCGGTTTATGGAAGGAAAATCCGGATTGACCGGCAGCAGATCAGAACGGAAAGCATCTGAATTTTTCAACCAGCGGCTTGATAAAGCGCTGAACATGCTGACGGAAGAAGTGAAGCCCGACAATGAAGGCCTGAAACGCCCGAATACCGGAGCTTCCGACAAGAAGGGCCTTGGAGAAAAGTTCTTTTCCTCTCTTTCTCAACGTGAAGTAGAGGAAATGCGTGAGGTTATCAAGCAGCTTGTCCGAAAAATGAATGACATGATTACCCGAAGGTGGGCTTCCAGAAACAGAGGTGTTTTAGATGTCAAGAAAACCTTGCGGCGGGCAGGCCGTTATCAGGGGATTCCCATCGAAGTGATTTATAAAAAACGTCCTCCGCGAAAGGGTAAAATCGTTACCATCTGTGATGTGTCGGGATCGGTCTGGTCTGCGGCACGGTTTATGCTCAACATGTTATTTTCCCTTCAGGACTGCTTCAGCAAGGTTAGAAGTTTTGTCTTTGTGTCGGAGATTGCCGATGTGACCCGGATTTTTGAAAAAAATGAAATCAATGAAGCGGTGGAAAAGGTTATGGAAGAAGCGGATATCAATTATGAAGCGCTCACCGACTACGGAGAAATGTTTGTCCGCTTTAAAAAAAACTATATGGATGTTCTGAATAAAAAAACGACTCTGATCATTGTCGGTGACGGCAGGTCAAATCATTTTAACCCTCAGGATCAGATTCTGGGCGAGATGAGAGAAAAATGCCGCCGGGTAGTCTGGCTGAATCCGGAGCCGGAGCGTTTCTGGAACTCCGGCGACAGTGAAATGAATTTGTATAAAGCATATTGTCATGAGGTGCGCCCCTGTCAGAATCTGAATCAGCTTACACGATTTATCGAGGAGCTTGTTTTATAGGCGGTATTGTTTTATATGTATCGCTTCCATCGGGTTTTCCCGCCCGAAGGATGATAACCTTTTAATTTGATGGCAGAAAGATGAAAAACAGTAATGATGAAAAACAGATTATTCTTGTTTTCCAGCAAGGCAAACGGGGAGAAAGCAAGATCGCGGGCATTCGAAAGTATGGGCAGGATCGATTTGAGATCCGTACCATTTCAATAGACGTCTCCCTCCCGCCGGTTATTGACAATGCGGTTGAATATTTACCGGACAACATCGAGGCGGATCTGGTGCTTGACTTTACCAAACACCCGGACCTGTCGCACGATCTTGCGTTGATGTGCCGAAAACGAAATATTCCGGTAGTCGCTTCCGGTAAAAAAACCCGGGTTGAGGGCGTCATTACACCTCCGACATGATGCGCACTTGCAAGGCAGGTCTGTCTTGGGGTATATGGTGAAAAGTTCGGAAACCCTGAATTTCGATTGAAGATGGAGAAGGACAGGATCGTCCGTATAGAAGTCTTGAAAGGCGCTCCGTGTGGAGCAACATGGGAGGCCGCGAAAAAAGTATTACACCTTCCGGCTGATCAGGCATTGATTACAATGGGCCTTGAAACGCAGTATTTCTGCACTGCTGATCCTGCAAACTGGGATCCGATATATGGCAAAAGTCCGGTCCATCTGGCTGCCGAGCTACATAAAAACGCTTTGGTTAGGGCATTAAAAAAAACAGAATCGTAACCCTTTCTAAAGAGGGGTCTGAATGGAAGAAAAAGTACCTTACCGAATTACCTACAAATTCCAGTTTGAAAATGGAAAAACAAAACAATTCGATATTTTGCTGGATCCGGACACCATTACCCTTATCACCAGAAATACGGAGCTCAGGCCGGATTGGGCAAAATTGGAGTTTCATCAGTGCGCCTGCTGCCCCATCACAAAGGAGGCGGTTCCCTACTGTCCGATTGCAGTCAATATCGCAGAACTTGTCGAAGAATTTAAAAATGAAATTTCTTCGGACAACTGCGTTGTGCAATGCATTACACCCGAACGAACCTATCTTCGGGAAGCCGCGATTCAGGAAGGGCTGTTTTCAATCTTTGGCATTATCATGGCCACCAGTAATTGTCCGGTCATGAATTTTTTCAAGCCGATGGCCAGATTCCATCTGCCGTTTTCAACGATTCAGGAAACCATCTTCCGATCAACATCAATCTATCTGCTCCGGCAGTATTTTGAATATAAAAAGGGCCAGAAACCGGACCTCGAGCTTGAAAAACTGGATGAACACTATGACAAGGTTCAGCAGGTTAACCGGGGAATTCTTGACAGAACAGGCAGTATCGCAAAAAAGGACGCGGACAAAAACGCCATTGTGATATTAAACGCCCTTGCCCAGTTGCTCACGTTTGAAATCAGCGGCGGTTTGAATTCCATTGAATTTTTATTTGATTCCTGACGCAAGTTTTTCAACAAGCCGCAGTTTTCAAAACTCGCTTTGTGATGCCTGACCCTTTTCCTGCGGGGCTGTCTTTTTCCGGTACAACCTGAAAAATTGGTTATGATGAAAATCATCGCGTGAATGCAATGCAACCG
>CAZOEW010000147.1:0-2122 GCA_964578935.1 uncultured Desulfobacterales bacterium
TCAACAGCGCCAGGGAACCATCCTTTCGGTAGTCATTCACGATTGCACCGACTCTTGGTTTCAGGGAAACCAGTCCTTTTGCGGAGATATCAACAAGCGCCTCATGGACTACGGGTCTGCTGACACCGAGCTGCAACGCAAGCTCCCTTTCAGATGGAAGCTTCTGCCCCGGCGACAGCTTCCCTGAAATAATCAGTTCCTCAAAGCGGGCAACACAGATATCTTTGAGCGCCTCTGTTTTTATCGGTCTCAGTTCCGCTATCATATCCCTCCTTTTCTGGCTGGTGGTATTACCAGATTACCAGACAAACTCATCCTTGTCAAGAGAGAGGATATCCAGCCGTATTGTCTCTCTAACCACTTGAATCTATTTTTTATATAGAATTTTGCCGCGCTCGTGAAAAGTCATAAAACCGCCGGCAAAAAAGAAAACGCAAGCGGCAAGTCCTGCCCGCAAAGGCGAACGGATCATGAGGGATACGGTCTGTTGAATGGTTCAACCATGGTTACAAGCCGTTATATTACCTGCTTTCGGCACGAATATCCGACTTGTTTTTAGGCTGCCAGCGCAATCCCCCTTTAAAGCCATAAGCCCGGTAAACATAAAACACATTGTCCGGCTCCCTGAATCGGTCTTCCTTGCCAAAAACCGGATCACGAAAGGTTTCCACCTTTATGGGGTCGTCAACACGCTCAAACACCTCAATCAGTTTGCTCTTATGGTCTTCGGAATCGATCGTTACGCCAACCGCGTCCCAACCCAGCAAATCCGTATCTTCCCACCAGTAATCATAGACATTGGGTCTTCTCCATTTGTTTATGGAGACGGTTTTCGGCTGGCCCGGAGTGTAAAAAGCGAGTTCACTCGCCAACTGGTAGCTGTCTCCGAAAAGAAAGGTTCTGTCCTGCCTGGGCATGGCCTTCATCACGATTCCCGCTTCTCTGCCAAGATGTTTCCAGCCGATGGTCTCTTTGGCAACCCTGTCCAGGTGTCTTGGAAGAGGAAGAATCAGCCAGACAACATGAACCAGCACTACTGCGGTAAGCAAATAGGAGGTCACGTTCGCCCATGGCCAGAGCCGCTGCCCGATTCCGGGTTTCCCTTCTTTGGAAGATTTTCTTCGGCCATAAAAGGCAGCCGCCAGAACCGACGCCGTCAAATATCCCGCACCCGGCCAGTTCCCATAGACCCGTGTATGAAGGCTGAGAATCGCGAACAGGGCAACCATGGGAAATGATGTCCAGAACAGATATTTATAAATCCATTGCCGGCCGTCCTTTCTGAAAACATTAATCCAGGCGAGGATGATCAGAAGAAACACCAGGGGGGAAAGAAGCGCCGCCTGGGACCCCAGATAGTCACCAAAATATTTGATATGAAGTGAGACGCTTTCATTTGCGCCGCCGATGTGGGCAACATGCCTTACGGATTTCCAGCCGTTTTCGGCATTCCAGTAAATAACCGGCAAAAACAGTAGTAAACCTAAAAAAAGACCGATGTATGGACGGATGGAGAAAAGCCTTTTCCGGTGTTCTCTGGATAGAAGCCCGAAGATATATGCCCCTGGGAGAAAGATGACCATGGTGTATTTGCTGAGCATCCCGAAACCCAAACAAAACCCGGCAAGAAGCCAGTGAGACCATTTTCCGCTTTCATAACCGCGCAGGACAAAATAGCTTGTACCCGCCCATCCCGCTGCCTGCAAGGCGTCCGTGGTGGCCAGAAGACCACCCACATTGAATTCAAAAATTCCCTGGGTCAACAGTGCGGTGTTGAATGCCGCTGCAGGGCTTATATATCGATGCGCTATCGCGACAAGGAACAGGCACGCAACCGACATCGAAAGAATTGAGGGAACACGAACAGCCGTCTCGGTATGGCCTAAAAGTTCGGTCGACAGCCTGATGGCCCACCCGATCATGGGGGAATTGTCATGATAACCCAGTGCAAGGTGCCTGCCCCACTGCCAGTAGTTTGTTTCATCCGCAACCAGAAGAAATGCACCTGCGTAAAATATTCTGAAAATTGTCAGCCCTGCAATCAGACACCAGGCTGCGAGTAGATATATCCGGCTATTTTCTGTATTCATATGGTTTTCCATGTTTAGTATTTATACAACTC
>CAZOEW010000147.1:2222-9573 GCA_964578935.1 uncultured Desulfobacterales bacterium
TAACATCATCCGTATATCAAATTGATACCCAAAACAAGAAGTAATCATTCAATATAGATTTAAAATAGTTATCCATGCTCATCATCGTTTGGTATTCGCAAAAAAGCATCATGAATCGGCTGCCGCTTTTCCCGAGATTATCCGTTGGATCAGCATACAATATTTAGGGTTCTGATCCATCCTTGAAAGAAAACCGGGTTTTGGTTGAAAGAACTGTCTGAAACAGGTATGGTTCTGAAATTAAAAATGGAAAAACACTACACAAAAATTTTCATCGCAGTCATCGGTATCAAACTGCTTCTTGCCGGGTTTTTCCCGGTCATATCGGATGAGGTTTACTGGTATACGCTGGGCCAGCATCTTGATGGCAATTATTATGATCATCCGCCGATGACCGGATGGATTATCTATGCCTTCTCCTCTCTGGGATCTCATATTTTTTACCTCAGGCTCTTTCCGATCCTCTGCGGTATTATTGCCGCCCTGGGAATCCTTCTTTTTGTTCAGCGTGTATATGATGACCCGGTGAAGGCGAAGCTGGTATCGCTGGTTTTTCTCGTCGCGCCACTGAATATCCTGTTTGTTCCCATGGCCACGGATACTGCCCTGTTTCTATTTGTTTTTTTATCCGGAATGTTCTTCTGTTACGGCATATACCGGGAAAAGTCCGCCCATATTTTTATCTCCGGAATTTTCCTGGGCCTTGCGGTTTTAAGCAAATACTTTTCAGGGCTTCTTCTGATCGCAGTCATCGTCTCCCTGATTTTTCATCCGAAAAAAAAACAGGCGATACGGTATTGTTTCATTTTTCTGGCTGGAGCGGTTCCATTCGTATTGCTGCATCTCTACTGGAACTATACCCACTGCTGGACAAATGTGATGTTCAATGTAATCAACCGTAATCGGAGTATCCGGACAGATTATGGCGGATTTCTGAGTTATATCGCCTTTCAATTCTATCTCGCCACTCCCTGGTGTCTCTTTTACCTTGGCAGGCACAGAAGAGAGCTGAAAGAGGATGTCAAAAAATATAAAAATCTTTTCTTCTGGCTGTACCTCATTCCCATTCTTATTTTCGGAGTTGTATCCTTCCAGGAAACAGGCCTGCACTGGTATATTGCATTCTACCCCTTCTTTTTTATGCTTCTGGTTTACCTGAACAAAGAGGAGTTAATCAAAGCGGCCAGGTACTCGGCCCTGTTCAGCCTGATACACGTTATCCCGGTTCTTATCTTTCTGGCCCTGCCGGTGGAGACATTTAAAAATCATGAATATTATCATGATCTTGTACTCTGCACCCATGGAGATGAGCTTGTTGAAAAGATCAAAGAAAAATATGGAGACCACTATATTCTCGGGACCAATGGGTACTATACCTCAGGCGCTCTTAATTATTTCAGCGGGGAAGATGTAATTGTTTTTCATGATAATTCAAAATTTGGAAGAGAGGATGACAAGGTTACCGATTTCCGGGAACTTGACGGCAAAAACATTCTTGTCCTGTCTACACTTGGCATCAAAGACGATTACAGCATCTACTTTGACAGACTGACTTTTGATTCAATAACCATAAGGGAAAACCGCTTTAACATCGCTCTTGGAGAGGGGTTTCACTATACAATCTATCGGGACCGGTTTTTAAAAAAAGCCCTTGAAAAATGGTATGATATTCCGGATTACCTGCCGGTTGGGGATTGCTTTTTTTATAATAAATACTTCCCGGAACGCTATAATAAGCAGAACTGATATGGAAGCTGTCATTTTTGATGTTGACGGAACCCTTTATGATCAAAGAAAATTGCGTTTACGGATGTTATCTGATATGTTCGCGGCGTTGCTGCGCCGCCCCCGGATTCTTTATGATTTTAAAATCCTATGGGATTTCAGAAAAATAAGAGAAAGAAATCGTTTCCTGGCTGAAACGGGAATTAAAGAACGCCAGTACGTATGGGGGGCAAGGGTTTCAGGAGTGCCCGTCGAAAAGGTGGAAACGGTTGTAACAGAATGGATGGTTGAGAAGCCCCTTCGCCATTTATCTGAATGCCGATTTGAAGGAACAGCTGAATTATTTGATTATTTAAAAAAAAACAGGATTCGAATCGGAATTTTCTCGGATTATCCGGTTATCCGGAAGCTTGAAGCCCTGAAGTTGGCGGCAGACGAGGTTGTATGTGCCCTGGACGAGGATGTTGACCGGCTGAAACCCGATCCAAAGGGGTTGGTTGTTGCGGCCAAAAAGCTGGGGGTCTCTGTCCGCGACTGCCTCTTTATCGGAGACCGGGATGACAGGGACGGCGAATGTGCGAGAAGGGCCGGGATGCCCTTCATGCTTCTGGACCGAAAGCAGATTTTTTATCGTTCCCGGAAAACCTATGACCGGATTGACAGTTGGATAAACCAATGACAAGGCTGAAATCCTTTTTACAACTAGCCCGCCCGAATCAATACCTGAAAAACGGTTTTATCTGGCTGCCGCTCTTTTTCGGATACAGACTCGAAGCAGTTGATGCGGTTGTGGATACCGCTCTGGCATTTGCCGCCTTTTGCTTTATAGCCAGTTCCGTATATATCATTAACGACATCAGAGATATCCAAGAAGACCGCCTGCATCCGATAAAAAAATCCAGACCGCTGGCGAGCGGTGCATTGAATCGCACCGAAGCCCTGATCTTTTTCAGTTTTCTGGTTCTTGCTGCCGGAATCATCTCCTTTCTGTTTTTGCCGGTTCAATTCACATGGATTGCCGGATTCTATTTTTTTCTGAATATTGCCTATTCATTTTATCTGAAACATATCGCCATCATCGATGTAATCTGCATCTCCATGGGATTTGTGCTTCGGATTTTCGCAGGAGGGTATTCGGCAGATGTCGCAATCAGTCCCTGGATCATCATCATGACATTTCTGCTTTCTCTTTTCCTTGCTCTTGCCAAACGCCGGGATGACCTGATCCTGGCGGATGACGGGCATGGCGCCCGTAAATCTCTTGACGGATACAATATGGAATTTATATCCTCTGCGATGGTGGTAATGGCTTCGGTTATCATTGTTTCCTATCTTCTGTACACGGTTTCGCCGGAAGTAACCCGGAAACACCATACCCATAATCTGTATCAGACCAGTTTCTGGGTTATTATCGGACTGCTCCGATACATGCAGATTACGTTTGTAAAGAAAGGCAGCGGTTCTCCCACGGCCGTCCTCCTTAAGGACCTGTTCCTTCAGGCGGTCGTTCTGTTATGGCTGGCAAACGTTTACTGGCTGATTTACTGAGATTGAAAGCTGCTTCTCCGGAGGGTAAACCTTTTGAACAATAGCGCGAACACTCACTTGTGCGAGGATGAATGAAACTGACGAGCTGGGGAAGATATCCCCGCATAGAAACAACCGGAGCATCTTTTGAAACAACTGATCAACTGGCCGCCCTTTTGGAAAAAAACGGGGACCTGATCGCCTATGGAATGGGCCGCAGCTATGGAGACAGCGCTCTCAACTCAAGAGTGGTCTTTTCAAAAAGATTTAACAAAATAATTGACTTCAACCCTGAAACAGGGCTGCTAACCTGTGAATGCGGCGTCTCCCTGGAAGAGATCATCAACATATTCATGCCGCGCGGATGGTTCCTCTCTACCACCCCGGGTACAAGGCTGATTACCGTTGGAGGGGCAATTGCAAGCGATGTTCACGGGAAAAATCACCACACGGCCGGATGTTTCAGTGAAAGCGTCGAATCATTCGAAATCATGCTGCCCGATGGAAACATCCTCCAAAGCAGCCGGAAGGAAAATCCAAAAATTTTTCACGCGACATGCGGTGGAATGGGGCTGACCGGTATTATCTTAACCGCTGTCATAAGACTTCAACGGGTAAAAAGCTCCTATATCAGAGAAACGGTTAACCGGTGTCAAAACCTTGAAGAAATCTTTGCGTGCTTTGAATCCCATAAAACCACAACCTACTCTGTTGCATGGATTGACTGTCTTGTATCCGGAAACGATGTGGGCAGATCCGTGCTTATGGCCGGAGAACACGCGGAAACCGGTTCTCTTGAAGTTGAACGAAAACAGCCTCTCACTGTCCCGTTTGACTTCCCCGGATTTTGTCTGAACCGTTATTCGACAACACTTTTTAACTGGCTCTATTATCATTCACGGCCTTCCTTTGTTGAAAACAGGCTTGTTTCTCTGGATCATTTTTTTTATCCGCTTGACAGCATCGGGCAATGGAACCGAATTTACGGTCGAGGTGGTTTTACGCAGTATCAGCTGGTGCTTCCAAAGGCGGCAAGTTATGACGGACTCAATGTTATTCTGAAACGGATCGCAAAAGCCGGTCTGGGATCCTTTCTTGCGGTTTTGAAGCTGTGCGGTCCTCAAAATGATAACGATCTCTCTTTCCCTATGGAAGGATACTCGCTTGCACTGGATTTTAAAATCGGAAGCAGACTCTTCCCATTCCTTGATGAACTGGATCAGATTGTACTGGATTATGGGGGAAGGCTTTACCTGACAAAAGATGTAAGAATGCCGAAACATGTGTTCCAAAAAGGATATCCCGGCTGGGAAGCCTTTGCAGAGCTGAGGGAAAAAATGGGAATGAAGAAGAAATTCAATTCTCTTCAGTCCAGACGATTGGGGGTATAACCATATGAATCTTCTGATTTTAGGGGCCAATTCCGATGTCGCGTATGCGGTTGCAAAGACCTTTGCAAATCATAAAAAAGCAGACATCTGCCTTGCATCCCGTGACATGAAACTTCTTGAAAAAAAGGCGCAGGATTTAAAAATACGATACGGAATAAAAACCACCTGCTTATATTTTGATGCCATGGATTTCGAGTCCCACCTGCAATTCTATCAATCCCTGGACCCAAAGCCGGATGGTGTGGTTTATGCGGCGGGTTACATGCCGGATCAGGAAACCGCTCAAAAGGATTTTAATGAAGCAAAAAAAATAGTTGAAATTAATTTCTCCGGCGCCGCAGCCATCCTGGAAATTGTCGCAGATGACTTTCAGAGACGCGGACACGGATTTATAATCGGAATCAGTTCCGTCGCAGGAGAAAGAGGCAGACAAAGCAACTATATATATGGAGCCTCCAAGGCAGCATTTACGGTGTATCTCAGCGGGCTCCGCAATCGTCTTTTTAAACGAAATGTACAGGTTCTGACGGTACTGCCGGGTTTCATCAATACCAAGATGACGGAATCGATGGATCTTCCCGGATTGTTGACGGCCCATCCGGATGAAGTGGCGGAAGATATTTACAAGGCACTCCGGAAAAACAGAGATGTCCTCTACACGAAATGGTACTGGAAATGGATAATGGCGGTGATCAAAGGGATCCCCGAAAAAATTTTTAAACGGATGGGGCTGTAACTCCATTTCATCGAATCCTTGCGGAACACCATGAAAATCAATACCATCATCAACCGATATCTTCTGAAAGAGATGTTGCCGCCGTTTGTCATCAATCTTGCTTTTTTTACCTTTATTTTTCTGATGACCAAGATACTCGAGATTACCAACCTGATTGTAAACTACCGGGTCAGTCTTCTGGATGTTGTTTTAATGCTGATTTACTCGATGCCCTTCTTTCTTGAATTTATTATACCCATGTCGGTTATGATGGCCGTTCTTCTGACCTTTTTGCGCATGTCGGGAGACAATGAAATTATTGCCCTCAAATCCGGCGGCATGAGCATGTACAGATTTCTGCCTCCTGTATTTCTTTTCTGTATGTTCGGTTTCCTCCTGGCCGGCTTTATCGGGATATGGGGGATGCCCTGGGGTAAAAGTTCTTTTAACAGGCTTGCAATTGAAGTTGCTGAATCCAGCATTCATGCCGGCTTTAAGGAAAGAACATTTAACGACA
The DNA here is from genome assembly GCA_964578935.1 of uncultured Desulfobacterales bacterium. Lineage (GTDB taxonomy): Bacteria > Desulfobacterota > Desulfobacteria > Desulfobacterales > SURF-7 > JAQYVL01. The sequence continues at coordinate 8,098 of CAZOEW010000147.1, forward strand.
GCTTTGACGGTGTCATGCTCTATGTCAATCGAATTGAAACAAAAAGCAGGGAACTCATCGATGTGTTCATTGAAGAAAAAAAATCCGCTGGGAATGTCAATACCGTGATTTCACCAAGAGGCCTTCTCTATAAAGAGCCGGGTAAACACATTTTTCATTTAAGACTTTTTGACGGGATGATCAACCAGGTGGATCTTCAGAATCGCACGGTAAGAACCATCAATTTTGATGAATATGAAATCAATCTGGATCTGAAGCAAGAGATTACCGGCGGTACTGAGCGGGAAAAGCGTATCGAAGAGATGAACCTTGAAGAGCTGAAACAATTTACTGAAACTGCGGTCACAAAAAATGCAAGATACTACACCGCACTGATGAAGTATTATGAAAAATTTTCCGTTCCAGCTGCCTGTTTTGCTCTGGGCCTTCTTGCAATGCCCCTTGGCATGCAATCAAAAACGGAAAGACGGTCTCTGGGAGTAGTAACCGGCATGGCGCTATTTTTTATTTATTATATCATGTTATCCGCGGGGTGGTCGTTTGGGGAATCCGGTGTTTATCCGCCGATTATCGGCATGTGGGCTCCCAACATCGTTATGACCGCTATCGGCCTGTACCTTTTCATCAGAACGGCAAAAGATCGGCCTGTGCGGATCGATTTTATATCATACGGTATGAAACGACTGCTTTACAGGTTTACCGGTAAATCCATTTTCGCATGACATTATTAAACAAATACATCCTGAAAGAAATTATTAAAATTTTTTTCATTGTGCTTACGCTGGTTATCGGCATTTTTATTGCCGTTGATTATCTTGGCACAATGGATGAGTTTATCCATTCGGGAATTTCTCTTCAGAGAGCCCTTGTCTATGTCCTTCTAAAACTACCTTTTGTCGTAACCCAGTTCATTCCTGTTGCCCTTTTGCTATCAACCCTGATCGTTTTCGGGCTGATGAGCAAAAACAACGAGATTCTCATTTTAAAAAGCAGCGGTATCAGCATCTTTTATCTCCTGCGCCCGGTAATGCTGATCGGTTTTATTTTTACGATTACCCTTGTTGTTCTGGCAGAGATTACCGTGCCCATTACCATGTCAAAATCAAACGCCATCAAGCACAGAGAGATTCGAAAAAATGATGTGGTTTCTTCAAGAGCAGAGAATCTCTGGATCAAGGGAGAGCACAAAATCATTCATATCAAATATTTTCATCCTGCAGAAAAAATAATTTTTGGCGTTACCTGTCACTTTTTTAATGATGACTTCAAGATGATCAAACGGCTTGACGCAATAAAGGGAACTTTTGAAAACGAGAAATGGATGCTGCATGATCTGATGATGCAGGTTCTGGATGAAAATTCCGAACAATACCGTATTTCTTTCCATAATACGATTACTGAAAAACTCGATTTTTCTCCGGAAGATCTCCAGAAAGCAGTAAAAAAATCCGAAGAAATGAATTTCAAGGAGCTCTT
>CAZOEW010000148.1:0-9346 GCA_964578935.1 uncultured Desulfobacterales bacterium
CTTGCGGTGGTTGCTCTGTTTATGGCCATTGAATCCATACAGCGGCTGGTAAATCCTCAGGTCATACATTTTGATGAAGCGATCAATGTGGCCATCTTTGGGTTGCTGATAAACCTTCTGTGCGCATATCTTCTGCGCGGTCATCACCATGATCATCATGACCACAATCTTCGAGCAGCCTATCTTCATGTGCTTGCGGATGCGCTGACCTCAATTTTGGCGATTGTTGCCTTGTTTTCCGGAAAAATATTCGGATGGGACCGGCTTGACCCCATCATTGGAATCGTGGGTTCTGCCGTAATCATGCGCTGGTCATATGGGTTGCTGAAAGATACCGGGCCGATTTTACTGGACAGCGGAATCGAGGATGCGTATCGATTGAGCGTCAGGCAAAAGATCGAAAAAGACGCGGATAATCGTGTTTCAGACCTTCATGTATGGAAGGTCAGCCCGGATCATTACGCCGTTATCGTTTCGGTGGTTACGCACTATCCCAGACCCTCTGCCCACTATAAAAAACTGTTGGCTGAATTCCATGAACTTTCCCACATTACCATAGAGGTGAATCCGTGTGAAGGGGAGCCGTGTATCATTCTTGAATAAACCCGTAAATCAGGCTTGTGAAATGCCCGGGCAGGCGATACATAGAGATCATGGAACGAAAACAAAAACCAGGAAAAAAGCCCTTAACCGCAGTTGTGGCGAACGCCGCCGGCGAAATTTTTGATCTCGAAGGGTATGCGGCGGCAGGTATGGCGGGCAGCTTTTTTGAGATGTTGACCGAGGATGAAACCATCGAGATTCCGCATGGAACAGAGCTGATGTATCTCCCGGACAGAATGCCGGTTCTTTATAATCTGGATACGAGACAGTTTGAAACCCTTTACGAGAATCCATACAGCCCCGGAGAGCCCCTGCATCCGGTGTCGGCGTTTAATTCTCCCGGTTATGTAAATTCATTTGCATGCGCGTATGAGGAAGGAGCGGATGCGAAATACCTGCCCCTGTTTTCCTATGGCGCAGTAGGATGGCATGGAGGTGGTTTTCGATCAGCGGCGATACAGGTAGACATGGAAAGACGTCAGGACTTGAGACTGATGCAGATGGAAAAGGTTCATGAGGGCGTTCGGGCAACCAAACTCAAGATGCCCGATAACCGGTTGAGGGATCATCTGGAAAAATGTGCCCTTTCGTATGGCTGTCCCGCGGCAAAAAATTTTTTTATTGGAAGATGTGAAGCACCGCTTCCCACTTCCCAAAAATGCAATGCACGATGCATCGGATGCATTTCACTGCAAAAAGATCTTGAAATTTCAAGCCCCCAGAACCGTATCGCGTTCACACCCGATCCGGAAGAGATTGTTGAAGTAGCTCTTTTTCACATTCAAAAAGTTGAGCAAAGCGTTGTCAGTTTCGGCCAGGGGTGTGAAGGGGATCCGCTAATGGCTTTCTCTGCGATAAACCCTGCGATACAACGAATTCGACAGAAAACAGACAGGGGCACCATCAACATGAACACCAACGGAAGCCGGCCCGATATTCTGGAAGAACTTTTTAACTCCGGTCTGGACAGTATCCGGGTAAGCTTGAACAGCGCCAGAAAGGAATGTTACACCGCCTATTTCAGGCCCAACGGATACCGGTTTGAGGATGTTGAAAAAAGCATCGATCTTGCGATTCAAAGAGGAAAGTTTGTGGCCATAAACTATCTCAACTGTCCAGGCGTGAGTGATTCTCCGGAAGAAGAAGCGGCGTTGAAGACTTTTTTAGCAAGGCATCCGGTGAATCTCATTCAGTGGAGAAACCTGAATTTTGATCCTTTCCGGTACTGGACAACAATGTCTGAGGCCGCAAATCTGGGTATGCCGATCGGTATGGAGAAACTTCTCGCGGAAATCCGTTCCCGTTTCCCGGATGTTCAATACGGATATTTTAACCCTCCAAAAGAAAGGTTTTGAAGCCGTATCCGGCCAGATGTGTATGACCGATATTCTTCTCATACAGCCACCGATCAGAGATTTTTATCTCACCGCAAAGAGAACCATTCCCTACGGGCTTTCATCGATTGCGTCCGTGCTGATTCAAAACGGCTTTTCCGTCGACCTTTTTGACGGTCTTGCAACGGGAAAATCGCGCATTCTGGAATTTCCGGAAGAGATGGAATACCTGAAGCGTTTTTACGGAAAGCCCGATCTTTCTCCATTCTCTCTGTTCCATCATTTTCGGCACTTTGGCTACAGTTTTGAAACCATCGGAAAAATGGCCCGGGATTCCGGTGCATATCTTGTGGGAATCTCTTCCCTGTTCACCGCGTACAGTGAGACAGCGATTAAAACCGCTGAAACCGTAAAGGCATTTCATCCAGACTGCAGGATTGTCCTTGGAGGACATCATCCCACCGCAATGCCTTGCGAAACCATGGAAACCGGAGCGGTTGACTTTTTGATAAGAGGAGAAGGAGAAGTCTCCATGCCGGCACTTGCGGAAGCAATCCGGAAAAAAAAGGAGTTGAACGATATTCCCGGAATTGTATTTCGCCGGAGGGATGGTTCTCTTCATGTCAGTCCTCCGGCGGTAATGGCGGATCTGGACAGGTATCCCCTTCCCTCGATGCGTTTTGTGAAGCAGTCGTTTTATCAGAGGAAAAAGTCGGGCAGCAGTGTGATTGTTACCAGTCGCGGGTGTCCCATGAAATGCTCTTACTGTTCGGTCGGTGCATCCGGACTGCCATACCGGCGAAGAAATGTGGATTCAGTTGTCAACGAGATAGAAACAGCCGTGGTACAACACCATGTCCGGTTTATTGATTTTGAAGACGAGAACCTTTGTCTTGAAAAAAAATGGTTTTTACATCTTCTCTCCGAAATTGAAAAAAGACTCGGAAACCATCGTGTTGAACTGCGCGCCATGAACGGAATTTTTCCTCCTTCTCTGGATGAAGAGATGATTTATAAGATGAAAGCATCCGGCTTTAAAACATTGAACCTTTCTCTTGGATCCACTTCAAGCGCCCAGCTGGAGCGTTTTTCAAGGCCGGATGTAAGAGATTCTCTTGAACAGGCTGTCTCGGTTGCCGAGCGAATCGGTCTTGACTCGGTCTGTTATATTATTGCAGGAGCTCCGGGACAGATACCGTCCGAAACCGTTCTGGATCTTCTGTATCTTGCGAAAAAACAAACGATAGCAGGTGTTTCAATTTTTTATCCTTCGCCCGGAAGCCCGGATTTTGAAAAATGCCGGAAAATCGGAATTCTTCCTGAAAAATTTTCTCTGATGCGGTCATCTGCATTTCCGATCTCCCATTCCACAAATCGGGTGGAGGCGGCTACACTTCTGAGGCTTGGAAGGATTCTGAATTTTATCAAAAGCATAAAAAAAAGCGGTGCTGCCCTGCCCTCACCGCTTCCCTATCATGGAAAGGCTTTTCTGGATGCAGACCAAAGGAAGGAAAATGGCCTGTTGCTTCTGGCATGGTTTTTCAATGACGGCAGAATAAGGGGCGTAAAACCCACAGGCGAGGTTTTTGATCATCTTGTTTCGGAAACCCTTACAGAGCAATTTATTTCCGGTATTTCGGAGATCTTTCCATTTTAAAATCATCCGGATTTTTCATACTGCCATTTTTTTTCCAGTATCCACAATCGATGTCGGGGGCCCGGCTTGTCAACATCGTTGTTCCTGTAAGCGGCATCTCCCTGATAGAGGGAGCAGAAACCACCTGGAACCTCAACCAGTTTGGGAAGGTAAATCAGGGGCTTCCTTTCTGAAAAATTCGACATTACCGATTTCACGCTTTTATATTCTGAAAGCATTTCAAGGGTTACAAATGTGGGCGGCGGCAAAACAATTTCCCCCTTTTCTCTTTTATCGAGGGCCTCAGAAGGTTTTATCCACTGGAAAGCGTGTATCTCTCCGTCGTCAATACAGACGGTTTCATTTCTTGCATCGGCAATAAAAAACCATGTTTTAAAGCGCTTGGGCAATCCAGCGGGGGTTGTCCAGTGTGAAATCACCACGAGAGAATCGGGTGATAGTGTAAGACCAGCCTCTTCTTGTGCCTCGCGTACGGCAGCATGTCGGGCTGCTGCCATGGAATTTTCGTTCCGGGCTTTTCGATAATCTTCGGAATCAACCCTTCCTCCTGGAAAAACCCATGCACCGCCATGAAAGTCAAGCTTGGGGTTTCGCCTGAGCAGGAGCGTTTCAATGTTTTTTCCAGCCTCCCGGATCGGAATTACGGTGGCTGATGAATGGATAGATTTCATGGTTACCGATTACCTACCGGTTCTCCGAACCGTTTTGATGGATATTAAGGCCTTTATGAATATAATGCAGACCGGAAGTTATGGTAAGCATTGCGGTAATGCCATAAAGAGTATGCATCCAGTGTGTGGATGGCTCTGCAGAGATTACCTGATAAAGAAGAGAGATGAAGACGGTCACAAGCTGGAAAAGGGTGGTAAATTTGCTGATGATGCTCGGCTGTATCGTTACTTTAATGTCGGATAGGGTACATATTAAAATTCCTGTCAGGATCAGTATGTCCCGGCTTATCACAATCACGGAAAGCCAGAATGGAACAATTCCCTGAATAGAGAGGGTTATGAATGCCGAAATCAAAAGCATTTTATCGGCTATCGGATCCAGATAGGCTCCCAGAGAGGTTCGCTGGTCGAATAAGCGTGCAAACATGCCGTCCAGTCCATCGCTTATCGCGGCAACGGTAAAAACGACAAGAGAAAGCATAAACAGATGTTTCTGTAAATAAATTACAAAAAGAGGAACCAGCAGAATTCTGATAACCGTTATGGTGTTCGGTAAATTTACAGACACTGACGCCATCCCTGAAAAGGATTTTACTTTTTCAACGCTCCCGGCTTGAGTTTTGTTGCCGGTAATCCGGGTTTTTTGATTTTACCGACCGGCACCAGAACAACCCTCAGCTGATCCGGTAAAACTTCGGAGATGTTGATTCCAAATGTTTCAAATGATTTTGACATGAGCATTTCAGCAAGGGTATTGGCGTCTCCATTATATTCGACAATAACCGTTGCCCTGTCTGCTTTCATTTCAGAACTTTGTATTTCTTTGACATTGTTGAGACTGCTCAGGACATTACGGAATTTGACAAAATTTGTTAGAACCCGGGTGCCTTCCACAATAACCTTTATTTTTACCGTCTCCTCTTTTTTTCTTTTGAAAGAGGAGGTAATCTGAATCGCCAGATCTTTTCCTGCAAGAGAGGCGGCCTGAGAGATCGCCTCAACCCCTCCTGCTGCTTCATCTGAATTAACCGTAATGACGGATTGAAATGATTTTCCGATCTCTTCCTGTTTGGATGTGCGAATTGCTTTGATCAGAACCGATCCCTTGAAGGATCTGAGATTTTCTCCCATGGTGTTGGGTGTCTGTTCCGCAGAGGCATGGCCCATGACAACCATATCCGCCTGAAAGTGCCTTGCCAGTGCCATTACCGTTTTGAGATCCGGGTCGGGAGTTTCAAGAAAAAGAGAGCTGTTTTCTGTAAAATTATGGTGGGTTACATGCTCAACAACCATAAACCCCTTGCTCATAAAAATTTTTGCAAGAATGGTTTCAGATAGACTTTTCTTTTCCGATGCATCTTTTCGCCACCAGTAACCGGGTACGAGATCTCCAACATTCTGTTCTGCGACCAGTAAAAGAATCCTGGGTTGCACCTTTTCTCCGAGCATGATCCCGATTTTGAACATCTGTTGTTTGATTTTAACAACGGAAACCCCGGCCTGCACAACAACCCGATACAGGTTTTTGTGTTTTGTTTCCGCCAGCACGCGATATCCGCTGATAAAGTTTTCGGTATTCGTATAGATGATTTCATTCAAGGCCTCGAAATTGGGTACAAAAACTTCGAGAGGTACCACATCCGCCATGACGACGCCGACAGCGGTGACCAGACTTTCGGAGATGGCTTGTTCTCTTGCACCTGCAACATTATTTTCTTTTATAATGCCTGTTCCGATGACGACAATGGTTTTGGAATTGGTTGACGTTTCTTCCGCCCTGACGCTTTGAAAGAAAAACAGCATCATGACAATTGCGGTAAACAAAATCCTATTGAATTTTTTCCAGATGATAGACATTCTGTACCATTACCTCCGTATGGAAGATCCGATTGGGTCCGGGCTCATAGGCAGCCCATCAGGTCTTTCCGGCTTGTGTTACGTGGTCAATCAGAAGCAGTTTGCGAAAAAAGTGCACCCTAAAGGCTTCTGCTTATCGTGTAGTCAGCCAGCATACTGAGCAGGTCTCTGGTTTGAGATGGATCAAAGACAGACAACGCATTTTTGGCTTTTTGCACATGTTCGGCTGCAAGTGTAGTTGTATAGCGAATTCCGCCATAAGTATCAAGCAGTATTTTCAGCTTGTTAAAGTCTGAATCCGAAAACTTTGTATCGGATATAATGGCCTCCATTTTCACCCGATCATCCGGTGCAGCATGTTTCAGGGCATAAATCAAGGGAAGCGTCATTTTGCCTTCCCGGAGATCAGCGCCAACGGTTTTTCCGAGAACAGCAGTATCGGATGTGTAATCCAGCAGATCGTCCGCCATCTGAAAAGCGAATCCCAGATTCAGTCCAAAATCGGAAAGCGCTTTTTTCTCTTTTTCCTGCGCATCTGCAATCAGCGCACCGGTAAGGCAGGCCCCCTGCATGAGAGAAGCTGTTTTTCGCTGTATAACTTCCATATATTCTTTTTCGGTAAGATCCAGACTGCCTTTTTTGATTAACTGATGAATCTCTCCCTGGGCCATATTTTCGGTTACATCGCCGATTGCCCGGATTACTTCAATACTGCCGGTATTCGCTGCAATGGAAAGGGAGCGCGCAAGCAGGAAATCTCCGACAAGAATAGCGGTTGCGCTTCCGTATATGGAGTTTGCCACCGGCTGGCCGCGGCGAAGGATCGCTTCATCCACAATATCATCATGCAATAAGGTTGCCGCGTGAAGGTATTCAAAAATTACGGAAAATGTTTTATCATAGGCGCCGTTGTAACCGCAGATCCTTGCTGAAAGAACCATCAAAAGCGGTCTGAACCGTTTTCCACCGCTGAAAAGGATATGTCCGGCGGCTTTTGATATAATTTCAAGATGGGTCTTCAGGTTGTCTTTCAGAGCGATTTCAATTTCCGCAAGATCTGAAGCGGCCAGGTCAAAAATCTTTTTTTTCAAATCGTTCATACTGTTTCTCCCGCAAGATCGTACTCAAACGCGTTTGTAATTTTTATCGAAGTAAAATCGCCGACTTGAAGCTTCCCGCCTGAAATGAATGTGACGCCATCCACCTCCGGGGCCTGGAAAAAGGTTCTGCCGATCACGCTACCCTCTTCCGGTCCCTTTTCGACAAGAACCGGATAGATTTTTCCAATGCGCTTCTGGTTTATGGTTCTGGATATCTCCGCCTGCCGGTTCATCAGAATGTCCTGCCGTTTGTTTGCCGTATCCTGGCTGACAGGTCTGGCAAGGGTGTGTGAAGGAAGATCTTCGGAGTCTGAATAGGTAAACACCCCCAGGTGATCAAAACGGATTTCTTCTATAAAATGAAGAAGGAGTTCAAACTCTTTTTCCGTTTCTCCTGGAAAACCCGTAATGATCGTTGTTCGTAAGGCTGCATCCGGGACAGCTGAGCGAATTCGGTCAAACAGCCTTCTGATGTCATCGCGGGTATACCCTCGTCCCATTTTTTTCAGTATCTTGTCGCTTGCATGCTGAATGGGAATATCAAAATAGGAGCAGATGTTTTGATGAGCGGCAACGATTTTCATGAGATGGAGATCCATGCTTTCCGGATGAGTATACAGGAACCTGATCCAGATATCTTCGGAAATCAAAGAAAGTTTTTCGAGAAGTGTCGCAAGGCTTGTCTGTGGATGGAGATCTTTTCCATAAAAAGTTGTATCCTGTGCCACAAGGGTCAGCTCTTTCGCGCCGGATCGAATTAAATGCTTCGCTTCATCCAGGATATCATCCATCGCCCTGCTTCGGTGTTTTCCACGCAGTTTCGGGATGATGCAGTAGGTGCAGTGTTTGCTGCACCCTTCGGCAATTTTCAGATAGGCATAGGTGCCTGATGTGTGGATTCTCGGTATGTCTGATTTGTGAAATGAGACGCTGTCCGGATCCGGGAGCAGGCAGGTTTTCGATTGGTTTTTCAGACTTTCCGAAAGAACCTCGGCAACCCGGTCATATGCACCGGTTCCCAGAAAAATATCGACCTCCGGCAAAGAGTTCGCAAGCTCTTCCCGAAAACGTTCCGGCAGGCATCCTGTAACCAGAAGTCGTTTACAGTTACCGGTTTTTTTAAATCTTGCCAGTTCAAGAATCGTATCAATCGATTCATCAACCGCATCCGATATGAAGCTGCAGGTGTTGACAATGATGACATCTGCATCAGCCGCCTCCTGGGTGATGCTCCAGCCGCTTTTTACGAGCCGGCCAAGCATGGTTTCGCTGTCAACAAGATTTCGGGCACAGCCAAGGCTGACCAGATTCAGTTTCATTTGTGTTTCCTGGTTTCATTTCATTTTATTCTTGAACATCCGCTGAAAATCAAATACCGCACTTTGAAGAACAATAAAAGTACAACCCGATATTTTTATAAAATTTTTATGGAAAACGCTGTGTTGTTTTGGCCGGATAGATCAAGCTGATGAACGGTCCGGATTTTCGTTTTTTTGAAATTTGTACAAAGTGAATTGCGGATGGTATCAAAAATGAACAAAAGACCTTATGTCGGTGTGGCGGTAATTGTTGTCAGAGATCAACACGTGCTTCTGGGTAAACGAAAAAACAGTCACGGGTCCGGTTCCTGGCAGTTTCCGGGCGGACATCTTGAGTTTAAGGAAGAGATCAAAGCCTGTGCAGCCAGGGAAGTACTGGAGGAAACCGGTATCCACATCAAAAATATCCGCCTTGGACCGTATACAAATGATATCTTCGAGGCAGAGAACAGGCACTACATCACCCTGTTTGTGATTGCCGATCATGATTCCGGCGAAGCAGAAGTTCGGGAGCCGGACAACTGTGAAAAATGGGGATGGTTTGAGCCATGCCTCCTTCCAGAGCCATCATTTCTGCCCATACAGAATCTGTTGAAGCAGTATCCCAACCTGGAAAGCCTTTTGGTCAGAAACGTTTTTTAGAAGGAAGAAAGCCACAAGGAAAAGAACTGCAGATCCGGAAGATTTGACTTGCTCTCGATTATTATCTATTTTAATGTCCGCTTAAGTGTAACTATTTCAAGCTACTATTTTTTTATTGGTTGTGTCTGAACCAGATATGAAGCCATCTGAACCGGATGGTCAA
>CAZOEW010000149.1:0-9310 GCA_964578935.1 uncultured Desulfobacterales bacterium
CTCGGCGGGAAGGCCGGAAAGGGTCACATGATAGCTTTCCACCACAGGCGCCCGCATCCCCTGAAAGAGAGCGATGGCTGAAAGCAGCCCTGCTGCAGCCAGGGCCCATCCCCGAAGCGACGGTGCTATCCGGGGCAGAAAGAAACCAAATCCTGTAACAAGGTCGATGGCCAGAAGACAGACAAAGGTCAAAAACATCACAGCCATCCAGTTCATGCCGAAAAACTCCAGTGCCAGAATCGCCGTTCCGGTTCCATTGCGACCGACAAGCCGCACCAGAAAAACGATTGCCCAGAGACATACACCGGCCAGAACGAGCCAGATTCTTGGAACATTCCGGGTCACAAACGGTATGGTGGCAATGCGATAAAAAACATAGATATGCATCAATGTGTAAATGGAAATCAGGGCTATAAAAAAACTCCTCATCGGTTCAGACTCCTGGTTATCATCAAAAGTTTCCGGACAGTTTCATGGTTTCGGAAATAATTGTCAAGTGCGGCTTTTTAAATCATGGTCAAAAAAACCGGATGGTTGAAAAAGTCCGAATACCTTGCTATAGAACAGACTCAGTAAGAAAAATTTTGCTTTAATCAATGACAGCAATGTAATTAATTTCGGAAAGCCATCATAAATTCGGAGGAGATCTAAATGAAAGAAATGAAATGCCCGACCTGCGGCTGCCAGTCATTTTATGTAAAAGATCCCGGTGATGAGCATGAGATATACGTATTCACCTGCCAGGAGGGAGAAATCTGCTTTGACGCTGAGATCAGCCAAGGGGAGATCCCTGTGCTTGAAGATGAGACAGAGACCTATTGCAACAACTGCGCCTGGCACGACCGCTTCAAAAAGATTAAAATCGATTTTAAGTAAATAAACAGAGGGGCTTGACCTTTAAGCCCCTGATAATTTATAACTGCTTCTCCTTAAGCCGCTCTTTTTTGCACTCTGATTGGACGCCTTGAACTTGAGGCTTTTTACGCTGCCGTGAGTCTTTGAGGCATCACTGAACCTCCATAGTTTTATCCTTGCTTTTTAGTTACTTATGATTTAATGGACAGGAGGAACATGCCGATACTGCAAATATGATTTTTAAAAATCATAAATAGGCAATTGAAGATTCTCCTCTGCAAGCAGCGGAGAATCTTCCCCTGATAGGAATGTTATCATTTTTTGATATTACGAGCTAATCCGCCGAAGGCGGAGAATGCGCTCGCTTGCAGATTCAGCCGATATAGAATTTACGATCCATATGAAATTGTAACGGTCTCACCACATGTCAACAAGCGAATTGCTGTCAAAATAAGCTACGGGAAGGCGGTCGCAATTTGCGACCAGAATTTCGAAAAAGGAAGCGGATTAGTTATGGATGAAAGCAAAACAGTTATCCCTGTAGGGAAAATTGAAAACCGAATTCTTCTTATTAGAGGTGAAAAGGTCATAATTGACGCAGATTTGGCGAAATTTTACGGTGTGCCGACCAAACGTCTAAATGAGCAGGCAAAACGAAATAAAAATCGATTTCCTGATGATTTTATGTTTCAACTTTCTCCAGAGGAAAAGGCCGAGGTGGTCGCAAATTGCGACCACCTAAAAAATCTCAAATATTCAAAGACACTTCCCAATGCCTTCACTGAACATGGTGCTATCATGGCGGCTGGTGTTCTGAACACAGGCAGGGCCATCGAGATCAGTGTCTTTATTGTTCGTGCCTTTGTTAAAGTACGACAAATGGTTGCCGGTCATAAAGATTTACAGAGAAAAATTTCACAGATTGAAAGACATATAGCCGATCACGATGAACAGATCATTGAGCTGATAAATCTTATCAAACAGTTTCTGAAACCTGAATCACTGCCAAAGAAAAGAAAAATCGGTTATTAAAATGACTCATGGCGGGCACCTCAGAGGAAAATGAACGATCATTTTTTTTAATCTTGACAGTTATGGCATAGAGATAACAGGTTAGGAGAAGAAAATGGTGAGAGGGGCAGGTGGGGGCTCCTATAGGCAAGAGTCAAACGGAGACTTGACCTATTTTCTACTTTCATACACTGATGGTAATACTTTGCTCCTAATCAATTGCCCAGAATGCTATAACGAGACCTATATTTACTCTGAAGAGCAATGCGTATATTGTGGTACGAGTGCTGATCATATCTGCGGTGGTTGTCATCAAGAACTTGTCCCAGAGGAACTTGATGGAAGTGGATTTTGCGGATGGTGCTCACATATGATGAACAAGAATGATTAGTTTGCTAACCTTGCCTTTCACGCGGTTGGCAATTCCGTTGCGCTACATTGCCACCGGTGAAGGCTACGTTATGCACAAAGAAATCAATAGATGCCCAGTTTACGAAGAAGCAGCTCTATATGAAAATTGCAAGCGAGATTAAGATCAATAACCGGACTTATGCCAAAGGTACGGATATCTCATGGTATAAGATTTATCCCTTCTTTCTGTTCCACATGTTGATGTTCGGCGGATCTGGTTTTCTCCTGGCTTATTCCGACCCGGGACCACCGTTATTCTTTCTATACGCACACGGTGGTTTCGCGATCCTGATCTATACAATTTTCTACCTTTCTATATTTGGGCGCGACGAAGTTAAATGGATGTTTATCAATTCTGGTTTGGGTTTGCTTGCTATCTATAGTCAAATCGGCTGGCTGCTGTCGTTATTCGGTAAGAAAATTGGGGATTACCCAATTTACGTACACGTGACCCCTTTTCTGTATTTTGTACTCTACACCTTCTTGATCCGGCATGCGGTTCTCGATCTCATGAAGGCGAGAGAAGATGACATAAAAAAGAAAAAAGTGGAATTGGGTTATGTTGCTATATCCATAGCTGCCTATGCAATCTCGTATTTCCTGGAGGAGCTATGATAGACCCCAGCCGGCTCGAAAACGCGCGGCTGATTGCGATTGCAATAGGTATCAAGTCTCCTCTTGACCTTTATAGAAAATAAAGAATAACTTCTTAAATCGTTACAGCGTAAAATTGAAAGCACCCATAATTTTTTACGGAGGAAGAAATAAGTATGCCCGAAAAATATACACGTATTGCCATTGTAACCGGCACCACATCCGGTATTGGTGAAGCCACGGTCCGAAAGTTTGTTGCTGCCGGATTTGGCGTAGTCGGCAACGGGCGAAACGCTGAAAAACTGGCTTTGCTTGAAAATGAAATGGGCTCTGCATTCTGCAGTGTTGCCGGCAATGCTGCCGACAATGCTGTGTTAAATAACCTCTTTTCCCTGGCTGCCGAGCGATTTGGCAGAGCAGCCGACATCGTCGTTGCCAATGCGGGCAGAGGTTTGGGAGGTTCAGTCAAGGACGCTGATCTAAAGCAATTTGAAGAACTTCTAAAAATAAACGTAAGCGGTGCGCTCGCGCTTATTCAAAAAGCGGCACAGAACATGGTGGATATTCAGCAAAATGCCTATCCCAAATCGGCGGCTGACATCGTCATCATCGGATCGGTTGTTGGGAGACATATATCGCCATTCAGCGCTGTATACGGGGCTTCGAAGTTTGCTGTACATGCCCTGGCTGAAGGCCTGCGGCGTGAAGTCGGACCAAAAGGGGTTCGCGTTTCGTTGGTTGAGCCGGGAGCCGTACTGAGTGGATTTCAGGCAGCAGCAGGCTACACGGAGGAGATGGTGAATCGTTTTCATCAAAATTTTGGTCCATTACTGATCGGAAATGACATTGCAAACGCTATATACCATATTGTCACCCAGCCGCCACATGTGCACATAAGCGACATTGTTGTTCGCCCCACGCGCCAGGATTATCCATGATGAAAATAAAGGGGTCCCCCATTAAAAGGATAGAAAATGTCTGACAAATCATACAGAAAGCTGCAGGAGTTCCTCGACCAATTTCCTCTTGGGTTTCCCAAGACTTCGACCGGGGTCGAGATCGAACTGTTGAAAAGACTATTTACGGAAGAAGAAGCCGAATTGGCCATACTGTTGCCGTTTCTTCCGGAAGAACCCTTCCAGATAGCGGAACGTTATAATCTTGACGCGAAAGAACTTGAAGAAAAGCTCGAATCGATGTCAAAGAAAGGACTCATATTCAGGATTCGGCGCGGGGGAAAGGCCCTGTTCAGGGCCGCCCCGTTCATGATCGGTCTGTACGAATACGCGATAAAGAAAATAGACAGGGACATGGCCCGGCTTTTCAAAGAATATTACGACATCGCCTACCTTGCCGAGTTAGGATCGAGCGACGTCCCCGGTTTTAAAGTAATGCCGATTTCTGAAAATATATCATCCGACATGACCCTCTTTCCGCTTTCCAGGGTTGAAAATGAGATCCGGGCCGCCAGGATAATCGCTGTTGCCGATTGTATCTGCCGGAAGGAATCGCAACTGCTGGGTGACGCGTGCGATTATCCCATGGAGACCTGCCTCAGTTTTGGCGTGGCAGCGGAATATTACATTGAAAACGGCATCGGACGGAAGATTGCGGCGGATGAAGCCATTGAGATCCTCCATGAAGCCGACAAGGCGGGTCTTGTCCACGCCGGCGCCAACACAAAGCATCTTTCAAATATTTGCAACTGTTGCCCATGCTGTTGCGCATCCATGAAAGGAATAACGAAAAAAGGGCATGACAAGCACAAATATTTAAACGCCCTGTTTGAAGCCATCGTCAACAGTGAAAAATGTGTCGCGTGTGAAGAATGCGTTGACCGCTGTCCGGTAAACGCCATTACGATAGAAGAAACAGCCGTGGTCAACAGGAGCAAGTGTCTCGGTTGCGGACTCTGTGCCGGCGTTTGTCCGGAAAATGCCATTATTCTTCAGGTTCGAGAGGATAGAGAAGAACCGTTTGCGGGAATAATGGACATGGGGCTTGCAATTTTGGAGGGCAAGCAGAAAAATAGATAAAGAATTTCAATATGGAGCCAGGCCACGGCAACACATTGAGATACCATAAAAAGTTTTTCCAGCCTGTAGTGATGAAAACATAATTTGTAAGGTGCAGATTATTCATGGTTGATCAGAAATGGATAACAACTTCTGCCGGCGTAAAAATGCCATGGATTATTTACGGCACGGCCTGGAAAAAAGACCGTACGGCAGATTTGGTCGTGAAAGCCATCCAGGCAGGATTTAGGGGGATTGATACCGCTTGCCAACCGAAGCACTATAACGAGCCACTGGTAGGGACAGCGCTTCACAGAATGAAAGACCAAGGTATCGAACGTGAGGCCTTGTACTTACAGACCAAATTCACCCCACTTTCTGGTCAGGATCCACGACAAGTACCATACGATACAAAATCCCCTGTTGAGTTGCAGGTCGCCCAATCCTTTGAAGTATCAAAAAAAAATCTGCGAACGGAATATGTTGATACTTTAATACTTCATTCACCAATGGAGCCTTACGTGCTTTTGATGAAGGTATGGAACGCAATGGAAAAAATACAAAAGACCGGTGGAGCTTGTCAATTGGGAATCAGCAACTGTTACGATATTCAAGTGCTTCGATCACTCTATGCCGATGCAAACGTGAAGCCGGCGATTGTACAAAATCGGTTCTATCCGGAAACGGGGTATGATGCGGACTTACGTCACTGGTGCGCTACTCATGGGGTTATTTATCAAAGTTTTTGGACCCTCACTGCAAATCCTCATATTCTATCCAGCATTACCGTTCAAACCCTTGCTCAGAAGTATAAAAAAACTGAAGCGCAAATCTTTTTTCGATATGTCAATCAGTCCGGTATTGTGCCTCTTACCGGAACTTCCGCTGAGCAGCACATGAGGGAAGATCTCAGCCTCTTTGATTTTGAGCTTTCTTCCGAGGATTTAAAGAATGTGAGCCTCCTGCTAAATCAGGCACAACCTATTGGTGAAAAATAAATAATTGTTTACAAAGATCGATTAACAAATAAAAAAAGTTGATATATGGTATCAAAATGCTCGATTTTTTTAAAAAACCATTTTTCAATCCCTATCCCCGCCTTGACTGGATCCAGATTGATATTTCATCATATTGCGGAGCTGAATGCATATACTGCCCCCACACTGCGTATCAAAAAAACTGGGCGAACCGGTACCTTGACGACAGCATCTATGAATTATTACGCCCTGCATTTCAAAAAACCCGGCTGGTCTATCTTCAGGGATGGGGGGAACCTTTTACACATCCAAACTTTTTTAAATTTCTGGACCTCGCCAAACGTGACGGCGCCATGGTAGGGACAACCACCAACGGCACGCTCATCACCCAACAGGCAGCCGATCAAATCGTTGATAAGGGGTTAGATATCCTATGCTTTTCATTGGCCGGCATTGATAAAAAAAATGATGCCATTCGAAAAGGAGCCCCGCTGAAAAAAGTTCTCCATGCGATCGAAAAGATTCATCGGGCAAAAAACAAGTATAAAACAGACCGGCCGGGCATTCACATCGCGTTTATGCTTCTGCGTTCGGGTCTGAGTGATCTGGAAAAGCTTCCGGATTTCGTATCTGAAACCGGTGCGAATCAAACCGTTGTCAGTTCGCTTTCACTGGTTACACGCCGGGAATTAATCAAAGAATCGATGCTTGTGGAATCGGAGAAAGAATGGCCCGAACTCAGACAACGGTTCCTTGATATCCGGAGTCAGGCGGCCTCCCGCAACACAGATATTCATTTTCATATTGTTGCACCCTTTTCGAAGAGGACGAGTTGCAGCGAAAATAGTTCACGCGCTCTCGTCATCGGTTCGGATGGCACTGTATCGCCCTGTGTGATGAAAAACCTTCCGGTTAATGGAAAAATCGATTATTATTTCAACAATCAGAAAATCACCTACCAGCCGTTGAATTTCGGCAATATACGGCATGACCCGCTGAATCTCATCTGGAACAGTCCTTCTTGCCGGAACTTTCGTAAAAAATCCCTTCGGTATCCGCTGGATACATGCACGAAATGCTGCAAGCTGTTTATTGATCCAATCAGCCCCGCGGATTCCTATTGGGTCTGACTCTGGAATCGGGCGGAAATTGAGGAACGGACGGAATCGGGGTCGCTCAACGGCAGCGACCGAATAGACAAACAACCCATTCAAATTTTACGTAACCAATAGTTCTGAATGGATATTTTTCAAACCGGAGACCCATACGTTGACCCTATCCATCAGCCTGTTGGTCAGCAGAAACGCTGGGCTCAAAAACGGGATGAAACCATGAAGGCTTCTGGAAACTCCGTGCGCATCAGGCCAAATTAACCGTTTGATAATTCGGAAATAAGATGGTAGAACCTTACTCAAACCGGCTTTTGGGACGAGTCTCTTTGTTGGAACAAAGGGTTTAATCCTCGAAATCGTAACCATATTCCGGTGGTTGCTTCCGCACTCCGCCGGGGCCTTCGACCCAGTTGAAGGTTTTAAAACCGGTTTTAAGCAAAAAACGATTTGCCATCTTTCCGTAACAGCATATTTTTGATTTCAATAACCGCGGGTTCACCTTCAAGGCCTGCTGTTTTCTATTGTTGGATTTGACAAGCGGTCAGGCGTTTTATCGCGATTACCAGCAACTGATCACATGAGGAGGAAAAAATGCGACTTACACTTTCATCTCCCGCGTTCGCTGATGGAGACTCAATCCCGATTCGATATACGTGCGAAGGGGAAGACATTTCACCACCATTAAGCTGGGAAGGTGTCCCGAAAGAGACCAAAAGTCTGGTTCTGATCGTGGATGACCCGGACGCGCCGGATCCGGAAACGCCGATGATGACATGGGTTCATTGGATTCTTTACAACATTCCTCCGGATGAAACCGGTTTACCTGGAGCCGTTGGTTCAGACAGCCTCCCAACCGGAACAGAGGAAGGAGTGAATGACTGGAACAGAACCGGCTATGGCGGCCCCTGCCCTCCTGTTGGCCGTCACCGGTATTTTCACAAGTTATATGCCCTGGATAAGGTTCTTAAAAGGATGGACAAACCAGACAAGTCACAGGTTGAAGCAGCGATGAAAGGCCATATTCTCGCTGAAGCCGAGATAGTCGGAACCTATCAGAAATCCAGATAGCCGGTCGTTTTGCAGCTTGAGTCCGGCCGCGACAGATTCAACAGACCCCGAAAAGCGGCAACGATGATGATCGTCGTTGTCTATCCGGGAAATAACGTATCATCATGCGAGGTGAGTCACATGGATTATAAAGATCTGGAAAAACGCGTCTCAAAACTGAAAGTCATGGATATTCAAGGCCAAGAGGTCGAAATGGTATCCCTGTGGACTGACCGGCTAATCGTCCTCACGTTTTTACGCCATTTCGGGTGAATGTTTGCGCGTCAGCAGGTTGCTGAACTGATGGACATCGAAGACAAACTGACTTCAGCCGGAGCGACCCTGGTCGCCGTGGGCAGCGGAACCCCGGAACAGGCCGGTAAATTTGTCAGGAAGTTCAAATTCAAAGGCGAGATGTATGTTGACCCGGGGCTTCAAACCTACAAAGCATTTAACCTCGTTCGCGGTTTATTGCGAACCCTGGGTCCATCGGCCCTCTTGCGCGGTGCTGCAGCCATAAAAAAAGGGTTTCGCCAGGGCCGGAGTGCCGGTGATCTCTGGCAGCAGGGCGGCCTTTTTGTCATAGGCCCCGGCCGTCGACTTGACTTCCAGCATCGAAACCGCGTTGCCGGTGATCATGCGGACTTGACAGCCGTTCTTGAAGTAGTCCTGTCCCGAAAAACGCATCGCGGGAAGGCTAAACAGAAAACCCGCTGAATGTGATGAGTTAGAAACAGGACACCGGCGCGGAGACAAAAATAGATGAATAACGCTATAAGGGGAGCCTTGTTATCCGGCTTGGTATTTCCGGGCCTGGGCCAGATCATGCTGAGAAAGTACAGACGGGGTATCGCTTTGATGCTTGCAGTCATGGTCAGTCTGTTCGTGATTATGGTAAAAGCGACACAGCAAGCCGTGACCATCCTCGAAAAAACAGATCTGAAAGATGGGAACATGGATTTCAGCACGGTCTCCAATGCTGCCGGCAACGCTCTCAGCACTTCGGATAATTTAACAATCAATTTTAGCCTGATACTGATACTTCTTTGCTGGATCATAGGAACGGTTGACGCTTACCGGATTGGAAGGAAAAAGGATTTCGAGGAACGATGAACGCATCAACGATAACCCTGATCGCGTCCATTATGGATAACAAAATGACGCCTGCCGACCGGACTGAATTAATCAATCTTTTGAACAAATGCTGGATGACCCATGACGGGATGTGGTTTTACAACTGCTTCCGGGAATTCGGCATGCAGAAGGCGAACAAAATCAACAAGGCGGC
>CAZOEW010000150.1:0-9269 GCA_964578935.1 uncultured Desulfobacterales bacterium
CAATCCGAATCAAGACGAATTTTTGGTGGCCTTGTTCGAGAACTAAAACAAACTCAGCCTTGTTTTGGTTATTATAGATCCAAGATGACCCTTTCCGGATGGACGCTATAGTTCTTTCTTCAAAATCTCATTGTACTGATCGAAAACATTTCTATCCGAAAGAATGGTTTCATGATCGCATTCAAATCCAAACCGGTTTTTTGCTTCAACAAAAACCCGCTCATCAATCGCGGTTCCTTTTGATACTTTATCCTGTTTCCCATAGAATAAATAATACGATATATGAGGCGCAAGGTTCGTGCGCGCGACTCTTTTGATAAAAGAACTTCTCCGGCCGAGATCATACCAGCTCGGCAATTTCCTGAACGAATATGTCATGCCGGTATCCGCAGAGGTATACCCGGTCCATGGTGTGGCAAACGTAATATAGAGTTTGACAAATTGCATGTTTTTGGAAAAATTTTGATTCGTCAGCATTGCCCGTGTAACAATACCGCCCATGCTGTGCGCCGCGATACAGAGGGTATCGAAACCATATTTTTTCTGGAGCTCTATCAATTTTTCATATAAAATTTTTGAAGAAAGAGATAGCCGCATTCCGGAAGGATAATAGAAAAACCAGGGCTGATATCGCTCGCGATCCAGCCGTATCAGGAAATAAACCCAGTCCTGAGGGCTCCCGCTGGCGCCATGAACGAACAAGATTGGAATTTTCGAAGGATCATACGGTTCCGCAAAATAAATGTTTGCCCCATATGCCTTCATGAACATTGATGGCGTCCACCACCCCGCGGCTGCCTTTTCAGGCGAAAACATTTCATCATAGATTTTTCTGACCTGCCCGTTGCCTCCGGTGTAGATTGCCGTATCAAAATCATCCTGAATGGTCAGTTCCTGCGGGAATTTAATCTTTCCCATATTGTTTTTGCTGACGGTGATGTCGATATTTTTATTTATCTCTCCGTTCTTAACAACGATTTCTGTGCCCTCTCCATAGATACCGGACACTTCATCTGTTTCAAAAACCGAATTATTATCGATATCACTAACCGCGTAAACAACATATCTTCCTTCCGGAACATATATCATAAAGGGTCCGGACCGATACAGAATAATATAATCCACAAGCGTTTTATTCTGAAAGGATCGTGGATACGCAATTACGGAAACAGGATAATCATCTTCATTTTCACAGACGACTTCCCCCATGAGTATGCACGAGTTGTAAAGGGATGTTTCTTTATCGCCGTTATCTCTTGCAGAATCTTTGTTTGCCAAATCATCCCGTGGCGAGATGTCGAAATAGGCGCAGGAATTCATAAAGAAAAACAGAATCGATATAATGGCCAATGGTATTGTCTTAGTTCTCATGCGATGCCTGGAATCATCCGTCAGTCTGATTTTCGAGAAACGCAGCGACATCCTGGTATTTGCTACCCCTTGCCAGATCAAGAGCGGTAAGCCCCTCATTGTTTCTCAGCGATACAACCGCTCCCCGATAAACAAGTTCTTTTACGAGATTCAGATACCCGTGATAGGATGCCTTCATCAATATGGTCATGCCCTGATAATCCTGTATATTCAAATTTGCGTTTTTTTCATATAACAGCGGCAGAACATCCATATAGCCATAACTGAAAGCCCTCATCAGCGCCGTCATCCCCTGATAATCCCGTATATCCGGGTCAGCTCCCTTATCAAGAAGAAGTTTTATCGTATCCATATCATAATAGTCAATCGCAAGCATCAAAGGAGTCGTTCCGTAACTATCTTTGAGATCCAATTCCACTCCATGTTCAATCAGTATTCCCGCAATTTCCTTATATCCATTCTTGATGGCGATATGCAGGGCTGTCTCTCCCCTGTTGTTCTTTTTGTCTGCATTGCAGTTCGCCGACAACAAAAAAGAAACAATGTCCCCATAACCATAGAAAGCTCCCGTCATCAACGCGGAGTACCCCTCGTCATCCTGTACGTCGCCATCGGCTCCTTTTTCAAGCAGAAGTTTAATAAATTCGAGATTGGAATACTCGATGGCGATGATCAGGGGCGTGTCTCCGTTACAGTCCCGAACATTCACATCCGCATTGTGATTGACAAGTACCGTAGCAATATCCAGGCGATTGCTGTTTACGGCCATCATCAGAGCGGTCGACCCTTCCTCGTCATGAATGTTTACATCCGCCTTCCGGCTGATCAGGTATTCAACCATACCCAGATGACCTTTTTTTGCGGAAATCTGGATTGCGGTTCTTCCCTTGCTGTCCCTGACATTTACATCAACGATATTTTCTTCCAAAAGATGCATCACTTCAATCATGGAACCTTTTTCGACAAAATCGAAAAAAAACTGTTCCGGGTTGGAATAATAATTTGAAAATTGAGTGTAATACATCTTGTTGCCGGACGAGGAACAGGCATGAAGAGTCAGCAGACATAACAGCATAAAAATGAAATAAAGTCTCATGCTATTCCGGTACATGAAGTGGCTTGCCGCATCCATCGATAATGATCCTTCCGGGCCGAATCCGGATTTGATATCCAATTCTGATATGGCAGCGCTGAAACCGGAAAAAACCAGTCCCGAAGTCTATGGGACTGCTTTCCGAACTGCCATGCCCGCTGCTTCTGCTTCCCGTAAAAGTTTCTCCTGATCAATTGTGAGCAGCATGGCATCCCTTACAACCACCCTGCCGTCAATCACGACATCCCGGACATCCGATCCCTTCACTGCATAGACAAGGTGCGAAATTGGATTGTACATGGGAACCAGATGCGGTTTCCGCATATCGACAACAATCAGGTCGGCCTGCTTCCCCACTTCAAGAGATCCGATCCGCGATTCAAGGCCGATTGCCCTCGCGCTACCTTTAGTCGCCATGTTCAATACCGTTTCCGCGCTCATCACGGTGGGGTCAAATGTGTTTACCTTATGAAGCTTTGCCGCCGAATCCATTTCAGCAAAAAGATCAAGGTTATTGTTACTGGCACAACCATCTGTTCCAAGGCCCACGGTCAGCCCTTTTTTTATAAATTCCGGGACCGGTGCTATGCCTGAAGCAAGTTTCATGTTGCTCTCCGGGTTATGTACGATGCCTGCTCCGCTGTCGGAAATGATCCTGATGTCCTCTGCGTCAACCCATACGGCATGCACCAGGAGCGTGCCCGGCCCCAGCACGCCGATCTTGTCCAGGTATTGAACCGGAGACATGCCTTGCTCCTTCTTCATCTGTTCATATTCGGACCGGGTTTCAGCCACGTGAATCTGAAAAAGAACCCCCCTTGAACGGGCCTCTTCGGCTGCTGCGGCAAGCGTTTTTCCGGAGCAGGTGTATGGTGAATGACAGAAGATGGAAGGCGTAATCAAAGATGTCTTTCCCGTCCATGTTTCCACAAAGGATACGGCATTTTCAACATTTTTGGAAGGGTTCGGAACCCCGGGAGCGGGATAATCGATTACGCCCTGCCCCAACACCCCGCGAATCCCGATCTCAAATACAGCTCTTGCAACAGAATCTTCAAAAAAATATCCATCGCAGCATGTGGTTGTCCCGGAAAGCACCATCTCCGCGCAGGAAAGCAGCGCTCCGATCCGAACGGTTTCCGGATTGACATGGGACGCCTCAGCCGGAAAGATATATTCATTTAACCAGGTCATCAGCGGAAGGTCATCCGCAAGCCCCCTGAACAGCGACATGGGCAGATGTGTATGGGCATTGACCAGCCCCGGCATCACGATACAGCCGCCTGCATCGATCGTCTCCATAGACAGCCAGGACGCCATCTCCTCACAAGACCCTGTTGCGGCGATTTTCCCCTCTTTTACGGCAACCGAGCCTTTTTCGACAATCGTACCGGATGGATCAAGGGATAACAGCATCCCGTTTATCACCATGATATCAGCCAATTGATGTTTCATCGATTCCTTCTATCACCTTTTTGATGAGCTTTTCCAGTTTCGGTGCCGCTTTCCGGGCAACCCCAAGAACAGACTCAACCGTCACGGGTTCGGGCCTGTCCGGATTGTTCATGTTGGTTATGATGGAAAGCCCCAGGATTTTCATACCCGCGTGAACCGCAGCGATCACTTCCATGATGGTTGAAAATCCGACGGCGTCCGCTCCGATTGTCTTCAGGTATCTATTTTCAGATGGCGTTTCAAGGGACGGTCCCGTTAACCCCGCATATACTCCCTGCTTGACATCGATCCCGATTCCGGCGCCTATATTGCAGGCGATCTCTGCCATTTTTGCGTCATAAACCCGGCTCATATCCGGAAACCGGTTGCCCCAGTTATCATTGTTTGGACCTGCAAGAGGAGTTGAGCCGGTAAGGTTGATATGGTCCTTTATCACCATAATGTCGCCTGCGCTGAAGAGCGGGTTAAGCCCGCCGGCCGCATTTGAAACGATCAGCACTCTGATTCCGAGCATCTGCATGACCCGGATGGGAAACGCAACCTCCTGCGGAGAATATCCTTCATAAAGATGGAATCGTCCCTGCATGACCAGAACCGGTCTCCCGGAAAGAGCGCCCATGACAAGCTTTCCGGCATGGCTTTCCACGGTTGAAACCGGAAAATGCGGAATTTTCGAATATGCAACTGACGATGTGATATGGATGGACGATGCGATATCTCCGAGTCCGGTTCCGGCTATCATTCCGATTTTCGGTGATTCGGCTATCTGTTTTTGTAAAAACCTGACCGCCTCATAGATCTTATCTTCATATTCTGTCATGATTTTTCCTGATTTTCGGAAGAACCGGATTCAGTCGATTGCCATCTACCCTTCTTTACTTCACCTGCCGGTTTCAGTCAATCCGTTTGATTTGTTTATTATTCCAGACGGCTGTCCAATTGATTGGCACCAGACCCTGTAGTAAGCCCCCATACTTCTCCGGCAAATGATCTCCAGAAACCCCTATTGATCTCCCTCTGAAATTATGATGATAAAAGGGATGTTATGACTACATACCAAATCAGGGGGAGCCAATGAAATACAAAACCATTTTCTGGGTTGAACTGGGTGTTATCCTTATTCTCATCATCCTTTTAATCGGAAGCCATATCAGCTTAAAAACTGAAAACCCCCTGATCCGGGAACCGATGTCAGTTGCGGAATCAAAAATAAGCTATCTGCCGCCTCCGCATCCGAAACCGTCTGTGGATGACCTGAAAAATCTGGCAGATCTGAAAAAAAAATTCACCCCCCGAGTCATTAAAATCACCGACGATGTGTATCATGCAATCGGGTTTGCGCTGGGAAGCGTTCAGATGATTATAACTGAAGAAGGCCTGGTCATCATAGACACAACTGAAAGCAAAGAGTCCGCAGGTGAAATCCTCAGCGCATTCCGAAAAATCACGACAAAGCCAATCAAATACATTATCTATACTCATGCCCATTTTGATCATGTGCTCGGATCATCCGTGTTCAAAGAAAAAGGGACCAAAGTAATTACCGTTCAGGCGGCCGTTCATGAACTGGAAAACAGTTTCGGGGAATTGGCCGATTTCTATAACCGCTGTCGCCAGATTCAATTCGGCAACATTGCCGAGGAATATGTCCGAAAAAGACCCGTAAAGTCTCCCGTTCGATTGCCCGCCCGGCTGAACCGGAATGATATTGTCTGGCCGGACATTGTTTTTAAAACAGAATACGATTTTACATTGGGAGGTAAAGTGTTTCAGCTTTATCGCACCACCGGAGAAACCCGTGGTCATCTGATGGTATGGCTGCCCCAAAACAAGGTTCTGTTTTGCGGTGATCTCTACTATAAAAGTTTTCCAAATCTCTCCTCTCCCATGCTGGAACCAAGACCCGTCCAAGACTGGTATGAATCTCTGGATCGGATGGCCGAGCTAAAGGCCGAATTTCTGGTACCGGGTCATACAGAAGCGGTAATCGGTGCATCACAGGTTACAGAAGCGCTCTCAGATCGCTCCCGGGCGATTCGCTGGGTTTATCATCAGACGCTGAAATGCATCAACGAGGGAAAATCCGTGGAAGAAGCCGCACGTTTTATAAAACTGCCCCCCGAACTAGAGCAAAAAGAACAGTTTCAGGAGACCTATGGCCGTATAGACTGGTCAGTCCGGGGAATCTATCAGTCCAAAACCGGCTGGTATCGCGGTAATGGAACCGGTCTGAATCCACTGCGGGCCGGCTATCCGGAAAGGGAATTGATCCGAATGGCCGGCGGTGCCGATAAAATCCTTATGCGAGCCATTGAATGTCAGAAGACAAAAGAGCATCAACTGGCTATAGAGTTATGCGACATTGTTATCCGGGCAAACCCGGATGACAAGACAGCACGGGCGATAAAGGCTAGCTCTCTCGAAACCATGGCATATACGATCGGGAATCTAAACATGTTCGGCTTCTATCGGTCTGCGGCTGCTATGGAACGCAGAACAGCCGGGATCAAACCATAACGCGGTCTAAAAAAAGCCTTAAAGAAAGTATTTCTCTATGAAATGGATAGAAGCAAAAGTTATTTTCGAATCCGCTTTCCCGGAAATGGCGGGAGAACGGATTGCCGTCATTTTTTATGATCTTGGATTGAAAGGCGTCAGTCTTGAAGAACCCGGTCTTGAACCGGAAGAAGGATGGGGAGATGATGCCGTGGAACAGCCGAGCCATTATTCGGTTTCAGGGTTTTTCCCGTTCCGGGATTTTACGGATAAAAAAAGAAGCCTTCTGAAAGAAAAGCTGTCAACGATTGAACGTGAAAATGAGATCCTGTCAAAGGTGGTATACCGGGAAATCGACGAAGAGGACTGGGCAGAGTCCTGGAAAGAATATTTCTGGCCGGAAAGGATCTCGGATAAAATCGTGGTAAAGCCCACCTGGCGCGAATATGAACCCAAAAAGGATGAGCTGATTATCGAAATCGATCCGGGCATGGCGTTTGGAACCGGAACGCATCCGACAACCGCTCTGTGCATCCGGATGATTGAAAAGTACCTGCGGCCCGGTGAATCGTTTCTGGATATCGGCACCGGTTCCGGGATACTCATGATCGCGGCTGCCAAACTCGGTGCTGAAATCCTGTGGGGAGTGGATAATGACATGGTCGCCGTTGAGATCGCTGAACAAAATTTGCGGTTGAATACCATCGAAAAATCACGATTCCAGATCATTTCAGGCAATCTTGTGGATGATATCCATCAAAAATTCAGCATGGTAACCGCCAACATCCTTTCTGAGGTCATCATAGAACTCCTTGATGACATCCGGGAAGTGACGGCAGAAGGAAGCATCCTGATCTGCTCAGGAATTATTGAAGAAAATGCCGGTGGTGTAATCGAAAAAATGAAAAAATCGGGATTTTCCATTACCGAGGTGGCGGAAAAGGAAAAATGGGTCTGCATTATTGCCCGCACTCCAAATCAGAGTTAAATAAGAATATTATTCTGTTTATTCTGCAATATAACGAATATTGTTCTTGACATCCTCATTTATCATGTATTATAATCTGACACCATGGAAATGAAAACAATGATAGACGAAACAGGATTGAAGATACTGAAAATATTGCAGGAAAAGGCCAGAATTCCCAACGTGGAGGTTGCCCGTCAGGTAGGCATGGCGCCGTCGGCTGTTCTGGAGCGTATCCGAAAACTTGAAAAACAGGGAATCATAGACGGCTATGAGGTCCGGCTGAATCCGAAACGTTTTCGGCGCAACCTGGTGGCCTTTGTATTTGTCAAAACGGAAATTCAGGCGGATCAGACGGGAATCGGTTCTTCTCTCTCACAAATCCCGGAAGTTCAGGAAGTCCACTTTGTTGCGGGAGAAGACTGTTACCTGCTGAAGGTACGGGTTGCGGACACACTGGAACTGCAGAAATTTCTGAGAGAAAAAATACGCACCCTGGAAGCGGTTCATTCCATTCGGTCTCATATCGTGCTTTCGACCCTGAAAGAGACCGCCCGTATACCCCTTCCGGAAAATGACATGGACGTTACCTGCCGGGAGTAATCCGGCAGGCATTGGTTTCAAAGGAGAATCAATATGCCCATCAGCAACTCATTTAACGACCGTCTTTCACCCATACTGGAAAAAATCGTCGCGCATTACGGCACGCCATTTCACATCTATGACGAAATCGGCATCCGTGAAACCGGTCGTCTTCTGATAGAAAATTTCTCCGGCATTCCCGGATTTCGAGAATACTTCGCCGTCAAAGCCCTTCCCAACCCCCGAATTCTTGAAATTATGATAAGCATGGGATTCGGCATGGACTGCAGTTCAATTCCGGAGCTGGCTCTGAGCCGCAAGGCAGGAGCTTCGGGAGAGGATCTGATGTTTACCTCCAACAATACAAGCAGGGAAGAATTTTGTTTTGCCATGAAGGACGGCGGCAGCATCATCAACCTGGATGATATTACCCTGATATCCAAACTTCCGGAGATACCGGAACTGATCTGTTTCCGGTATAACCCCGGGAACCGCAGAACCGGAAACTCCATAATCGGAAAGCCCGAAGAGGCAAAGTACGGCATCCATCATGACCAGGTGATGGATGCCTATCAGACTGTCCTGAATCGGGGAGCGAAGCGGTTCGGACTGCATACCATGCTGGCATCCAATGAGCTGAACTACCGTTACATGGTCGATACCGCAGTGATGCTGCTCGAACTCGCTGAATCCATCTCCGAAAAACTCGGGATTCAATTTGATTTTTTAAATATTGGAGGAGGTTTCGGGATTCCGTATAAACCCGATGAAAAATCGCTGGACATCCCTGCAATGGCGGCGGAGATCACCTCGGCTTTTCAACGGTTCAAGCAGAAAAATGGATATGCTCCGAGGCTGTATATTGAAAGCGGACGTTACATGACCGGGCCGCACGGAGTCCTGGTCGTAAGGGCGATCAATGAAAAAAACACCTATCGCAAATACATCGGTGTGGATGCATGCATGTCCGCCCTGATGCGTCCCGGAATTTATGGCGCCTACCATGAAATAACGGTTCACGGGAAAAGCCGCGCGGAAAAAAAAATGATTACCGATGTGGTGGGCTCTCTGTGTGAAAACAATGACAAGTTTGCCATACAAAGGAGCCTGCCTGAAATCAATATGGGGGACCTTCTTCTCATACATGACACAGGCGCTCATGGCCATGCAATGGGTTTCAACTACAACGGAAAGCTTCGGCCCAGGGAACTGCTTCTCCGGGAGGACGGCTCCGTTGAACTGATCCGAAGGGAAGAAACCATGGCTGACCTCTTTTCCACGCTCGATTTTGAAAAGGATATCTTG
>CAZOEW010000151.1:0-9160 GCA_964578935.1 uncultured Desulfobacterales bacterium
GTTACAGATAAGGATAAGCAAGTGGACGATTATCAACTTTTGATCGACCTTCATAAAAGTGCAGACCGGCAGGGGCCAGGCGGGGATGCAGAGTCGGAAAAGGCTCTGAACTTGGCAATGATAGACCGAGCTGCACAATTAAAAATTGCCGATATCGGCTGTGGTACGGGGGCTTCCACCGTATTGCTCGCTCGTCTATTAGAAGCTCAGATTACAGCAGTGGACTTCCTTCAAGATTTTCTTACTGTTCTTGAAGGCAGGGCCGAAAACATGGGGCTTTCTGAAAAAGTAACGACCCTTTGCTGTTCAATGGACAACCTGCCCTTTGGAGATGAGGAATACGATGTTATCTGGTCTGAGGGCGCGATATATAATATCGGCTTTGAAAGAGGCGTAATAGAATGGAATCGTTATCTGAAAGTAGGCGGGCTACTGGTTGTTTCGGAGATTTCCTGGATCACAGCCTCCCGTCCGTCGGAACTCCAGAAATATTGGGAGGGCGAATATCCCGAAATCGATTTGGCCTCTTCAAAGATTAACGTACTGGAGAAGAACGGCTATTCTCCGATTGGCTATTTTGTTTTACCAGAGCATTGCTGGCTGGATAATTATTATCGGCCTATGCAGAATAGCTTTAAGGATTTTCTTGACCGGAACGGTAACAGTCAAGAAGCACGCGCAATCGTGGATATGGAAAATCGAGAAATTGAACTGTATGAGAAATATAAAACGCATTACAGCTATGGTGTATATATCGCAAAAAAGTTGGATTCGTGAAAGCCATAGCAACCGCATCAACTCGGACCGGCAATTCCGCTGTACTCCATTGCCAGCTGGATATGCAGAGCGTTCTGTGTATAAACCATGAAAAACAGAAACCTAAAAAGCCAACCTGGATTGACGTAAAAAAATCAAACAAACACTTTGAAAATTCTCAACTGATAGAACTTGTGAAGGAGCTTTATCAACTGACAGATGAAAACAAAGCATTTTTGTGTGCCCGTTTTTTGGCTGGAAATGATGCGCTTGATCGATACAAAAAGATATTCCGGAGAAGGCAAATAAATTAAGGAGGTTAAAAATGAAATCCTACATATGTGCATTGATGTTGATCAGCATACTTGGTGTTACTCCATTGTGCTATGCTCAAAAGGAGAAAGCCAACACTTCAATAGAAGAAGTTAAAAAAGAAACTCAGGATTTACTCCAAACCATCGGCTCATATACTGCCGATAAAAGGGATGAGGCAGTTCAAAAAGCAAAAGTCGGCCTGAATAAATTGGATAAACGTATCGACGTGATAGAGGCGAGAATCGATAAAAACTGGGACAAAATGAACAAGTCCGCGCGCAAGGAAGCTCGTGAAAACCTTAAGGCCCTTCGCAAGCAGCGAAATCAAGTGGCCGAATGGTATGGCAGCATGAAAACGAGTTCAGCCGATACGTGGGATCGAATGAAAAAAGGGTTCTCTGATACGTATAAGGCCCTTGAGGATGCCTGGGAAAAGTCTGAAAAGGAATTTAACTCCAGTAAATAGAATTGCCTATCATCGCGTCAACTCGGGCTACCCAAAGCTGTGACGCTTCGCGATGCAGCTTTGGGTAGCCGGTAACGCAAAACGTCAGCGCATCAATCCTGCAACCGAGCGCACGACTAACAGCTTGCCTTGTGGCACATTTAATGATACTCCTGAAAATACGACAGGAGGTTGGCCATGAGCAAATTATCGAATCGGTGGTCGGGGGTCGAGCCAAAATAACTTTTTGATGTTATAAAAAATATCCCACAAATACCCCTTTGTTTTAGGCCTATATCGATATTTTTAGGGGGTAAAAAGAGGATTATACAATTAATGGAGGAGTCAAATCTCCTCCGTGACCCATGTTGCTTATCCCTCTTCCACTAAAGGGCGCGTCAAGTAAAAAAACACCTCTCCCGTGAAAAAAATTATCACACAGCCAGCCGCTCAATTCACAGTTAGGCAGCCGTATAGAAATGAATTGACAGAAATATGAATCTGTTGCTATCATTGGCATGAATACAATAGGCATACGATTATGAAATATTTCGACTGGAATGATGAGAAGAATGAGCTGCTCAAGAAAGAGCGCGGTGTTTCATTTGAGCAGGTTGAACTGGCAATTGCATCAGGAGATTTGCTTGACCGAATAACGCATCCCAATCGGTCAAAATATCCAAACCAGAAAGTTTTTCTGGTAACAATTGATGATTATGTCTATTCTGTGCCGTATGTCGAGGATGAGGAAAGCGTCTTCTTGAAAACGATAATACCGAACCGCAAGGCCACGAAGAAATATTTTGGAGGAAAAAATGAAAAAGGTAAAATCTTTAGATAAAGATGAAAAGAAATTAGCTGAATCGCTTGAAAAAGAGGAATGGATTTCCGATCTGGATCAAAAAGAAAAGAAACGATATGAGGCATATGCACGCTATAGCCTGAATAAACAAAGGCGAATTAACATCCGAATGACGGAACGGGATTTAAAGAAAATCCGCGCAAAAGCAATCGAAGAAGGTATACCCTATCAATCTCTGATTTCCATGCTCATTCATAAATTCAACGAGGGGAAAATTATATTCAGTAACAAGAAACAAGCGTGAGAACTAAAGTAAAATCGGCACAAGGTCTGGACGCGGTTAAAATGTAAACCTAACCACAAAGGAGTTGAAAATGACAGAAGCAAAAGGATTGAATAAACCGGTAAAGTTGAAAAAAGAGCTGGCAGCGTTTCTGGGAGCGACAGAACTTCCAAGAACGGAAATCACCAAAAGATTATGGGACTATATCAAAGCGAACAAACTTCAGACACGGAGTGAGAATGGAAAGCCTGAAAACGCAGGCAAGTTCATTGTGGCTGATGCCAAATTGCTTCCGATCTTTAAAAACACAAAATCCAAAAGCAAATCAGGCAAGGTCACGGACCTTACAAATCTGAAAGAAGGCCAGACGATCGACATGATGCAGGTGGCTTCGGTTGTCGGTGCGAACATAGAATAATCTCAACGTATCGGGCCTGCATGCGAATACCGCAGGCCCGACACGCCCTACAAAACAATACGCCGAAGGGGCTGTCACTGAAAGTCCGGCGAGTCCGGTATCGACCCGGGATACCTTTTTGATGGTATACGAGAGATCCCATCAATACCGAACCATTGAAAGAAGCACGCTCTGAAATCTTCAATTGACTTCATTACCAACCCTGCCGAACATCATTTCATAGAATAACAGTTGTCAAAATGCCCTGCCCCACCCTCGTTGATCCAGGCTTTCTATCGATATTCGGCAGGCCCTGTAACGTACAGCCCGGGAAAACACGCTTTTCCAGGTTGGATCAATTCCCGATATTTCAATATAACTATTTGTTATTAATAATATAATTACCTATTGAATTATTCTGCAATTTCACTATAATCCCGCGGGAATCATGAAAGCCGTAGTGATTTTCAACGCTCTGTAAAACAATCAATATACTGGAAATGGAAACAATATGCGTATAATTCTAACCTCTACTTTTCTATTGTGCTGCAGCAATGTCTTTATGACATTTGCATGGTACGGTCATCTTAAAAATCTATCCGGCAAGCCGTGGATCATCGCCGCACTGGTCAGCTGGGGGATCGCTCTCTTTGAATATCTGATTCAGGTTCCTGCGAACAGAATCGGATTTCAAGTGATGAACCTGGGACAGCTGAAAATCCTTCAGGAGGTCATCACGCTTTTAATCTTTCTTCCTTTTTCAATTTTTTTTATGAAAGAGCAAATTCGATTAGACTATTTGTGGGCAGGTCTCTGCATTCTGGGGGCTGTTTTTTTTATCTTCCGTCCGAAAATATTCGGCGTGTAACCATAAAACGGGCCGCTTGGTTAAAATGATGGATTGCGGTATTGACCCGACCGGAAAAATCATCTTAAAGTAGGGCAATCATCACCAGCCGGAATGGGAACAGACCCAAAAGGAGAAAAAAATAGATGCCGCACATGATCGAACAGAAATTGAAAGAGCTGGAGGAAGAAGGCGTCAAGCAGGTTAAAATCGCCCTGACCGACATCGACGGGGTGCTCCGGGGGAAATACCTGTCTTTGAGAAAATTCAAATCCCTTGCAAAAGCGACCGGCGGATTCTGTGACTGCGTTCTGGGGTGGGATTGTGAGGACAAACTTTATGACAATGCTTCTTTTACCGGCTGGCACACGGCATTTCCGGACGCGCTTTTTCAGATCGATCTGTCCACGGAAAGAAGGATCCCCGGCGAGGAGAACGTTCCGTTTTATATCGGCGAGTTTGTCGAAAAGGACGGCAGGGCTCACTCCATCTGCCCCCGCTCTCTCCTGAAGCGCGTGCTGAAACGCGCGGAGGAGATGGGTTTCGGTGCCAAGCATGCGTATGAATATGAATTCTTTATTTTCAAGGAGACCGCGCACAGCATCCGGGAAAAGAACTATCAAAATCTGACCCCGCTTTCTCCAGGGATGTTCGGGTATTCTGTTTTAAGAAATGTGTGGCTGTCGGACCTGTTTAATGAATTCATGGAATACTTTCAAAAACTCGACATTGAAATTGAAGGGCTTCACTGTGAAACCGGTCCGGGCGTCTGGGAAGCCGCCATCCAGCATGATAACGGAATCGCGGCTTCAGACAAGGCCACCCTTTTTAAAACTTTTGCAAAAACGTTTTTCCAGAAAAGGGAGATGACCGCAACTTTCATGGCCAAATGGTCCATGGATTATCCAGGCCAGAGCGGACATCTTCACCTCTCTCTTTATGACATCAAAACCGGAAAGTCGGTGTTTCATGATCCGGATGAATCGTCCTGCATGAGCGAAATCATGCGGCAGTACACGGCCGGTGTGCTGAAATACATGAAGCCCTTCCTGGTCATGTCGGCTCCGACGATCAACAGCTACGCCCGGCTAACCAAGGGCGCGTGGGCGCCTACTTCGGCAACCTGGGGAATCGATAACCGGACCACGGCGGTGAGGATCATACCCGGCAATGAAAAAGCACAGCGCATCGAATTCCGGATCGGCGCGGCTGACGGAAATCCCTATCTGGTAACCGCCGCGGTCATGGGGGCGGGACTCAAAGGCATTGAAGAAAAGCTCTCGCTAAATGAACCCGTTACCGGCAATGCCTATGAAATCCAGGACACCCTTTCAGAGGATACCCGGCTTCCGTCCAACCTGAGGGACGCCACTTCCCTTCTGAACCGATCCAAAGAGGCAAGAGAACTGTTCGGCAACGATTTTGTGAACCACTTCGTCAGCACAAGAGAATGGGAAGTGCGGGAATATGAAAAGCAGGTAACCGACTGGCAGATGAAGCGGTACTTCGAAATTATATGAGGCATACGATGAACCAATACAACTATCCCACAACCATATTAAGCGGACAGGGCGCGCTGAAAGAGTTTGGCGACAGGCTGAAAGGGAAACTCCATAGCCAACCCCTGATCGTAACCGACAAAACCATCAAGGCCTGCGGTGTTCTGGACAAGCTTACCGTCCTGTTAACAAAACATAATATCCTGTTCCATGTGTTTGATGAGATACACCCCAACCCGATTGAAGAAGACGTTGAAAAAGGCACAACAGCATACCAGGAGAACAACTGCGACAGCATTATCGCCATCGGCGGCGGCAGCCCCATGGATGCGGCCAAGGCGATCCGGATCATGGCGGTTCACCCAAAACCGCTGGCGCAATATGATGATGCAAAAGGAGGCGATCAAAAAATCAC
Source organism: uncultured Desulfobacterales bacterium (assembly GCA_964578935.1). Taxonomy (GTDB): domain Bacteria; phylum Desulfobacterota; class Desulfobacteria; order Desulfobacterales; family SURF-7; genus JAQYVL01. The sequence continues at coordinate 5,760 of CAZOEW010000151.1, forward strand.
CCGGCCCATGCCGCCCCTTTATGCCATTCCGACAACAGCCGGAACCGGCAGCGAGGTGGGCCGTTCCGCGGTGATCATCCTGAAAGATACCGGCAAGAAAACGATTTTTTTCCATCCGGATCTGATTCCCGATATTGCGGTTCTGGAACCGGAACTGACGGCAGGACTCCCGAAGGAGATCACGGCCGCCACCGGAATCGACGCGTTTGTACACTGCCTTGAAACCTATTTTGCCCCCGGCCTTCACCCCATGGCAGACGGTATTGCGAAAGAAGGCATGGAACTGATTCTGGAATGGCTTCCCGCGGCGGTTGCCGACGGAAACAACCTTGCGGCAAGAGAGATGATGCTCCTTGCAGCCTCAATGGGCGCGGTTGCCTTTCAAAAAGGCCTCGGAATGATTCATTCCCTTGCCCACCCCCTGTCAAGCCGTTTTGATATCCACCACGGACTCGCAAATGCCGTTCTTCTGCCCGCGGGAGTCGCGTTTCTGGAAAGAGCGGATCTGACACAAAAACAGAAAGAAAAGATCGCAAGGGTAAAATCCATACTCTTTCAAAAAGGAATACAAAAAGAGACTCTCCGGGAAGGCTGTCTGGCTTTTCTGGAACATATCGGCATTCAAACCGGTCTTTCCGGGCTGGGCATCCGGGAAGAAGACCTTGACGCGCTGAGTGTCGAAGCCTTTGAAGACCCCTGCCACCAGAACAATATGATTCCGGTCGATCAAAAAGATCTTCTCCTTGTTTACCAGGAGGCCCTGTGAAAATCGGCCTGCTGCAATGCGACCATGTCAGCCCGGAAAACCGGGCTGCGTTCGGCGATTATTCCGACTTCTTTGAAACGCTTTTTCGTCAATATGCTCCGGAAATCATTTTTGAACTGTTTGATGTTCAACAGAACGAGTACCCGGAAAAACCGGATCAATATGCCGGTTTCATCGGAACCGGATCAAGCCGTTCGGTATGGGAAAACGAAGACTGGATCAATCGGTTCAAAAAGTTTGTACGAGATCTGTATCACAACGGGAACAAGTTCATCGGAATCTGCTTCGGGCATCAGATGATCGCCGAAGCCCTCGGCGGCAAATGCGAAAAATCCGACCGGGGCTGGGGGGTCGGCGTCAAGAAGGTTGTCATTTGTCGGGAAAAAAACTGGATGAAGCCGAAACAGGACAGCTATCATCTCATTGTCAGCCATCAGGATCAGGTCATCAAACTGCCGGAGAAAGCGGAAGTGCTTGGCGGCAACGAACACTGCCCTCATTCCATGATTACCGTTGGCAGTCATTTTCTGGGCATTCAGGCACATCCTGAATTCACACCGGCCTATTCCCGAAAGCTGATGCAGTCCCGCATCAGCCGAATCGGCCTGAAAACGGTTCAGGGTGCGGAAAAAACCCTGCAGGGCAGAACCGATGAAGGGCTTGTCACACAATGGATGGCTAATTTTTTCCGGCTTTAGGCGGATTGGCAGGCAGGTGAAAAACACAGGCGGTACGAAACTTCCGGAGGCATCATCATGTATGGTTTTCAAGGTAAAATACTCGTTGTCGATCTGAGCCGCAGCGCTTTCGAGATCCTTCATAAGGATGAAACATACTATCGGAAGATTATCGGCGGCGGGCTTTTATGCGCGAGCCTGTATGAAGAATTAACCGCAGGCCGGAAACAGGCAGCCGCCTTTTCACCTGAAAACCCGGTCATCTTTGCAACAGGCCCTCTTGCCGGAAACCGGGTGTGCGGTGCCACACGGGTTAATGTCATGTCCCTGGCTCCGGAGTCTGCAGGCATTTATCTTTCCCAGGCAGGCGGCGAGTTCGGGCCAAACCTCAAACGTGCCGGATTCGATGCCCTCGCAATCACCGGGAAATCCCCAAAACCGGTTATCCTGGCCATTAACGGCACCAGTGTGCAATTTATGGATGGAGAACCTTTATGGGGCATGGATCGCCTGCATTCGCATGAACGACTGATGCGTAATCTGGGAGAAGGCTACTGCATCGCGTCAATCGGCCCTGCCGGTGAAAATCTGGTGCGGCATGCCAATATCATGTTCGAACCGGATCACTATGCGGGGCGCGGCGGTTTGGGAGCGGTTCTGGGGTCAAAACAAGTCAAGGCGATCGCCGTAAAGGGAAATCGAAATGTTGTCTTCAAAAATCCGGAAGCGGTCACCGAGCTGAACCGGAAAGGCGGCCTCAGACACTCGAAAGCCATCAAAAAATCACCGGATTCCTTTATGGGGATACTCGGAAAACTGGGCACCTTCGGCCTGCTGGAAATCAATCGGAAAGCAGGCAACCTGCCCACCCGGAACTTTAACTCCGGCGGTCCCGGTGATGGAGAAACCATTCCCATGCTGACCCGCAAAGCAGCCGAAACAGACTTTGTGGGCAAGCAAAATCCATGCAGGAACTGCTTTGTCGCCTGTAAAAAACGATCCAGCGCAAATCCGGAATATTCCGCCCTTGCGGAATACGAAAGCGTCGCCCTTCTCGGACCCAACATCGGCCTGGAACAGGATCCTGAAACATCCCTCGCGGCATGCGAGCTCTGCAATCGGCTGGGCCTCGATACCATATCCACCGGCAACCTGATCGCCTGGCTCATGGAATGTTTTGCAAAAGGCGTCATAACCGAAAAGGCCCTTGGGTTCTCCATCACTTTCGGAGAAGGCCGAAAAACCATGAAGCTTATCGAGGAGATGGCTCTGCGCACAAGTGCAACAGGCAATCTTCTGGCTGACGGAATCGATAAGGCTGTTGAGCTGCTGGGGCCGGAGACAAAACCGTACCACCGATTTGTCCGGGGCATTGGAATGCCCGCGCATCTAGCCCGAAAAAAACCGGGTGTGGGATTTGGATATCTGCATGGGCCCAATCCAGGTGACCACATGAAGCTCGAGCATGACTGGATCGGATCCGATCCTGCCAGTCTGAAAGCGTTTCGCCTGGATATCTGTTCCGCACCGGACGCGCTTGACAACAATAAAATCGAGATCGCCCGGGCAACCCAAATTTATTATGCGGCCATGGACGCGCTCAGCCTTTGCCTCTTTGTTTTCGGACCCGGAAATGTGTACACGCTGGAAGAGATCCTAGAAATGCTGAATGCCGCCACGGGAGTCGACTTTTGTTTTGATGACCTGATGGAAATCGGTGAACGGTCAATCCAGCTCCAGCGAAAGCTATACCTTCATCTGGGAGGCCTTGATGAAGATTTTTTACCCTTTCTGGGCGATGAAATACCCGAAGGCCCCTCCAAAGGCGCCCGCATTGACAGAGAAGACTTTTACCAGGCAAGAAAGCACTATTACAACCTCATGGGCTGGGATAAAGATGGAAGGGTTCTGGAAGGAACGTTAAAAAAATTTGGAATTTGAAAATAATGGCCGTGTAA
>CAZOEW010000152.1:0-3546 GCA_964578935.1 uncultured Desulfobacterales bacterium
CAATCTCTCAATTCTCAGATCCGATATTATAAGGTATTTAAAAATGAAAGATCTTTATCCTGTGTGTTTTTTGTTCCGATTGCGAGGATCTTTGTTTTACCGCCCTGTTCCTTACTGAAATAAATACGCCCGCTATGCGAGAAAGTCACTTCAAAGATGGCTTCGGTGCTCTTTTTCGTCAAGACCTTTCTTTTTATTTTTATCAGGGCAGGGTTCTCATCCATCTGTCGAAGAATCTCTTCCGCTTTTATTTTCATTTCATCAGTCAGATCAGTAAAACCGTATATGGCTTTCTGGTGAAACAGGATGCTCTTGTATACCGTTTTGAAACGTTTTGACAAATGTATTGAGGCTTTTTCTTTTTGTTTGCCGGTCTTCAACTCTCCTTTTTCATATTTGGATATAATCTCTTTCAGCGCCCGGTTTTCTTCCTGCTGGCCGTCATAAAGAGAATGAATTCTCTCGATTTTCTTTTCAAGCGCAACAATTTCATCAATCATACCATCTTCGTTTCTTTTGCTTTTGATCCTGCTTTCTTCTAGCAGATTTTTTATTCTTTTAAATTCAGTGGAAAGAATGGCCTTGTCGCTGTCCAGTTCCGACATTCGTTCTCTGCTTTTTTTCTCAAGCTCAATCAGTCTGTTGATTTCCTCCTCTTTATGAGAGTATTCCATTTTGGCGTTTCTGGCACCGACTCGATAATAATAGGTGAGAATTAAAATCGATATTAACAGGAAAAAGGAAAAAATGGAGATTACAAGAAAAGAACTTCGTTCCAGTGAAACATCAACCTGAACTTTCATTCCTTCGCGCATCAGCCTGTAGTTTTCACTTGCAATCTGTTCTCGGGTCGGAGGCAACAGCGAGTCTTCCTCTTCAAACGAGGGGTAGATGATGGCTCCTTTTTTGGTTGTAACCAGTACGTTGGGTTTTACTCCCCAGGGGGCAAGCGCACTTTGCTGAAGATAATTATCAATGTTGTTGTTGACAGCATCTTTGAGACGCACATTCCCTTCAAAAAGAATCCGGGTTTCACCGGTATAGATGTTTTCAATCTCAGCTTTGTATGTGTCGGTGAGGTATTTCTCAAGAGACTGCACAGCACCCAAGTGAAATACAGGCGGGAAAATGATACATAAAATGAGTATTTTTAATGGTAGATGTTTCATCCTGCTCGATTTTGCAATTCGGCCAATATCTGTCTGGCACTTTTTTCTTCCGAAAATTTATCATTTATTTTTAATGCCTTCTCGAGATTTTGTCTGGCTTCTTCTTTATCCCCTTTTTTATAGAGCGCCATTCCCAGATGGTAATGCAGTGTCGCACTGTCCGGTATCTCTGCGACAGACGCTGTAAGCAGTTCGACTGCCTTGTCGTACATTCCTTTCTTGAAATATATCCATCCAAGCGTATCCTTGACAAAGGGATCTTCCGGTTTCAGATCGCTTGCCTTTAAGGCAAATTTAAGCGCCTCATCATAGTCATTGCTGTGTTCCGCCAGCAGGTATGCAAGATTGTTTGCAGCCTGAATTAAATCAGGATTGATCTGAAGTGCAGCACGGTAATGTTGTTCTGAAAGGTCAAATTGTTTCTTGAGGCTGTATATCGTGCCAAGCATCATATGAGCGGCTGTCTGGTCCGGATTTTTCTCCAGAATCTTCTGGTAGTATAAAATGGCTTCATCTTCATCCTTGTTCATCAGGTGCAATCTGGCAGAGGCATAATAAGGTTTTAAAAATTCCGGATTCAATTCAATTGCCCGCATAAAGGAATGCTCCGCTTTATCCAGCTCGTTTTGAGACAGGTAAAGTCCCCCTTTCAGATTGTAAACCTGTGCGGCAAGTTCTGGTTTTTCAGATAACCGTTCGATCTGACGATCGCATTTGCGATGTGCTGTCTGGAACTCATTTTTTAACGCGTGGAGAAGAATGATATTGGTGAAAACGTTCATCAGTTCCGGGTTGTACGACAGGATTTTTTCGGAGTGATCAATGATTTGATCATATTTTTTCTTCATGCTCTCCTGGTTTTCGACCCGGATGCTGCCGGCAGGATTCTCCGATGCGAGCTCGAAAAGAGAATCAAACGATTCAATGCCTTTCCTGACGCTTTTCCGCGGTACATTCTCATCGCCCAAGATAAACTTAACCTGGCTGTTTTTATTGAGATTTATTAATATTGAAAGGCTTTCCTTCTGTATCTGGTCATAGTTTCCTTCTTTTAAATAGATATCGGTTAGGAGCAGCTTCGCATTCACGTAATTCGGGTTGATTGCAAGTGATTTCTCCAGATATTTTTTCGCATTTTCAAGATCACCTTTACCCAGATATGCAGCGCCCCTCAGGTATTGAATCCGGTAAGACTCAGGTTCTTTTTCAGCAAGAAAGTCAAATACCTTTGCCGCTTCTTCAAAGGAATCCTTCTGTATTGAAATTTCTCCTTTGAGTGAATACGCAGGCATATATTTCGGATTGGTTTCAATCATTTTTTCAACAACTCTCGTCGCGTCCTCCAGCTTATTGTTTTTAATCAGGAATTTTGTCTTAATCGCCGGAATTCTCATGTTTTCAGGCTGAAGGGAAATCGCCTTATCATAATTTTTCAAGGCGTTTGTTACTTCACCCCAGGCATCATAGAATCCGGCAGCAACAATATGGAGCTTGATGTTTTCAGGATCGATCTGGATGGCTCTCCGGAGCACTTCCTCGGCTTTTTCCCGGTTTTGCAGGTTGAAATAAAAGGTTCCTAAAATTATATAAAGGTCTGTATTGTTATGATTTAATTCAATTGAACGGAGTATCTCGGATTCGGCGAGATCATATTCTTTTTTGTTCACATAAAATTGAAAAAGCGCCAGGCTCGGATTGATGGCTGCCGGATCGATCGAAACCGCCTTTTTAAGATTTTCAATGGCAAGATCCGATTTTCCGAGTCGGGCCTGAATCTGAGCGATCGCTATGTATGCTCGTATATCCTGAGGCGCGAGCTGGATGATTTGTTGGATCGTGCCTGCCGCCTGATCCGGCTTTTTCTGCTGATCATAGATTTTTGCGGAAAGAAAAAGCGCTTCAATATTGTCCGGATTTTTTTTCAATATCAAGGCAATCTTCTCTTCAGCGTTTTTTGTTTTATTGCCGAGCAGATCGAATCTTGCCAGTGAAAGAAGCGCGTTCGAATTGCCGGGATCGATCCGTAAGACATTCGAGAAGGCATCGGAAGCGGCTGTGAGGTTTCCGAGCTTGAAATGAGTTTCCGCAAGGCCTGTATATGCCTCGATTGAATCATGATCGATTGCAACAGCTTTTTGAAAAAGCAACTCCGCATCTTTATATTCTGCATTGTTGAAATGCGCCCTTGCTTTTTCAAGATAGACCTCTGATCGATTCTGATCCGAAGAACAGGAGACCAGGCCGGTACATACCGCGAGTGTGACCAAAACGACAAAATTTAAAAGATGCTTCATTTGATTTATTTCCACATTTCAGGTTTTTGTTTCTGTATAAATGAATATATCTCATCAAAAAAATGATTTCAACCCGAACAGCA
>CAZOEW010000152.1:3646-9126 GCA_964578935.1 uncultured Desulfobacterales bacterium
ACCGTGATCTTTTCCTATGGAATAACAAAACTCGGATTTGATAACTCCGTGGAGGCGTTTTTACCGCAGAATGACAGCGATTATCTTTTTTACAATCAAACAAAAGATGTTTATGGGGATAATGGCAGGTTTATCATCATGCTGGTGTCGCAAGAGAATTTATGGAGCCGGGAAGTTTTCAAACTGCTGTCCGATCTGATCCAGGATCTGGAAGAGTATAAGGAATACAATCCGGAACGTGAAACGCTTCGAATTGAAAAAATCGACGCGCTGGTATCCAGACAACATGTCGGCTATTCCGAACTGATGGATGCTTTTCAGGATGATGTTGTTTTTTTAAGATTTTTAAAACGAAAAATCGGAGAAAAATTTCTACCGGGCGACTCATTGGATCCAAGCGATCTTCAGTGGATCAGAAGGGAAGCTGAACGCACCCATGAATTTAAAAAGCAGGAGATGATCGACAAGATCATTTCGCCGATCACCGCGAGGGATATCTCCGGAGAAGATGATACTCTTGAAACCTATGATCTTGTACCGAAAGACGAGAATGAAACGCGAATCCTTCCTGAATCGGAGAGGGATTTTCAAGAGTTACGCGAGAAATTGTTCAGAAACCCGGCCTTTGAAAAAGGGATATATGCAAAAAATCCAGCAACCGGAGAAATAACGGATTTCGGCATCATAATTAAGTTTATTAATCTTAAAAATCAGGATCTTATTTCGAGAGAAATTTTTGAGCTGATACAGAGTCATGACGAACTCAATATCGTTGTTCAAGGAGCTCCTATCGTTAATATAACATTTAATGATTATATGCGCCGGGACCTAATTAAATTCCTTCCGGTTGTCATGATTGTCGTCATCATTATCTTTTTTTTCAATTTTCGCTCACTGCGCGGAGTTTGCCTGCCTTTTCTGACCCTTTTAATGTCTACTCTCTGGATACTCGGCCTGATGGGATACCTTGGATTTAAAATCACCGCTGTTGGTATTTCCCTGCCGGCTTTGATGATCGCTGTCGGGAGTTCCTATGCGATTCATATTCTCAATCAGTATTATGCCGACTTTCAGTTGATCACGCACAAAGGACTTGTGAAGGGGTTGAGGCTTTCCATGTCTCATATTTCCGTGACAGTTCTTCTCGCAGGATTGACGACATTCGTTGCGTTCATGACACTTTCTACAAGTCAGCTTTCTGCAATCCGGGAATGGGGCTTTTTTTCAGGAATCGGGGTTATTTTTGCCGTTTTCATCGCTGGCTCCATGATCCCGGCAGGACTCTCCTTATTTCCGCATAAAATGCCCAGGCTCCTGCTCAAAAAAAATAAAATGGTTAAGATTACCCTCATAGACAGGATTATCACCCTCATGATATCCGGCTCGATACGGCACACCAAAACCGTTCTGGCCTGTGTTTTCATTCTGATTGTACTCTCCATTATCGGTCTCTGGCGTCTTAAGGTTGAATCCGAGTTTACCCAGTATTTCAAGGAACATGATCCCATTCGAACGTCTGCAGAACTTATTGAAGAAAAGTTGGGGGGACGATGGGGTTTCAACATCCTGCTGGACTCCGGGCGTGAAGATGGCGTTAAAGATCCTGAATTCCTGAATTTGATTGAATCAATAAGAAAATGGCTGACCTCTGATCAGAACCGCAGCCTCAATATCGGCAGAACCGATGCCTTCTCGGATTATATAAAAACCATGAATCTGGCGATGAATGACGATGACCCCTCTCAGTACCGTATTCCTGAACGGTCTGAGGATATTATTGATTACCTGGAAATTTATTCCGGTGACGATGATGATTCAGATGGCAGAATCGATGAGTTTGAATCCTATATCGACCAGGATTTCAGAACCACCAATCTGGTGGCGAGGCTGGCAAAAAAAGAAGACTATCACCTTGGAACTTCCCAGACAAAGAGAATTCTTGGAACGGTGGAGAAATATCTGCAATCCACCGTTCCAGCCCCGTATTCTTTCAAAATTACAGGATTTCCGGTCATGAACATCACCATTGCTCATTATGTTGTGACCGGCCAGATGAATAGTCTTCTGCTCTCTCTTATTGTGATTTCAATCATTGTGGCGGTTCTTTTCAATAATTTTAAAGCGGGCTTTCTGGCTCTTATTCCGATGAGCGTTGCCGTTATCATAAATTTCGGAATCATGGGATGGTTCAACATAAACCTGGACATGGTGACATCCATAATCGCCGCGATTACCATCGGCATCGGTGTCGATGATACCATTCATTTCTTGAATACTTACCGGTACTATCGTGAACAAGGACATACCATTGATGAAACAATTGAAAAGACGCTTCGGGTTTCCGGAAAGGCGATCATCTATACTTCTCTTGCTCTCATCTTCGGATTTTCAGTTTTAACCATATCCAGTTTCAAGCCAGTTATTCTTTTTGGAATTCTCATGGCAATCACCATGACCGCTACGACGATAGGTGCGCTGCTGGTACTTCCTTCCGTTATCCGGTTTTCCGGGGTCAACCTTATGAGATCGCAATCCCGGATCTGGAGGTTTGTCGATATCGGGAGGTTTTTTAAAATGGGACACAGAACTTGAGTCAAGCAAACGATACAAGTAAAAGGGTTGCTTTTCAGAAGCAATCCAATGGAATCAAAAATGGCCAATATCAATTCCCAAGGAGGAGATTCTCATGAAAACCAGAACAGTGATTTTGTTTATTCTACTTTGTTTTGTTCCCCAATCACTATGGGCTTACACCGGCAGAGAGATCATGGAAAAAAGCGATGCCCTGCCGGAATCGAAGACGGCGAAAAGTGTTGTGATGATGTTGATACACAAAGGGGACCGGGTGATCGAAAAAGAATTTACAATCTTATCCAAAAAGTTTAAGAACGATGAAGACAAGACACTCCTCTCCTTTCAGAAACCAACGATAATCAAACTGCTTACACATAAAAATAAGGGCAGGGATGATGATCAGTGGCTGAGACTCTCATCTGGAAAAGTAAAACGGATCGCATCCTCGGATAAGGGAAAATCCTTTGTGAATTCTCATTTTTATTATGAGGATTTGAGCTCGCGAGATATTGATGATTATGAATATAAATATATTGGTGATGAAACAGCTGCCGGTGCAGAATGTTATAAGGTGGAGAGCGTAAAAAAAGCAGGAATGAAAAAGGTTTATGACAAGGCAATCCTGTATGTACGGAAATCAGATTTTTTTATTGTCCGAATTGATTTTTATAAAAAAGGAAAATTTCATAAATATCTTGAAAACAGTGAAATACAGCGCATCGATAATATTCTGACTCCGTTCAAGGTTGTCATGGCCCTTGCAAATGGAAAGGGAAAGACAGCGTTGGAGGTTAAATCCGTAATCTACAACACCGAGGTCAAGAGCTCCACATTCAATAAAGAAGCACTGCGATAGGCAGGGGGATTCTATAGCGGTTGTCATCATAATTTTCCGGTTCATGCGTCCGTTCGGCGATCAATTGGCCTCTGAGTGAAGTCTATTGAGGTCATTTGGGAAGTGTTCTTCATGAAGCGGAGCGTCAAATTTGAAACTGTTTGAGGGAGCTTGCGACCGAGTTTTTCAAATTTAGCGAAGCAAATGACAGAACACTCCAAATGCCGTAATCAACGAACGATGAGCCTATTGATCACCGTTCAACCGGAGCATGTTGAGGATCGAACCCCTCATCACGGCCAAGCAATCCGGACCGAGGGAAGGTGTTGAAACCAGTTCTAATAGGTATCACCTGAAAATCGTATCGGTCCCTCAAGGGTTTTCATTTCATCATCGATATCTGTCGTAAGGGGCAGGTATATTTGTGTGAAAGGGATACGGAATCCGTAAAAGCCGAGATATTCGCCCTCATCCGGCCTTCCATTGGCCTCATTGTCATCCAGAATGGCGAAGAGATAGATATCGTCAATTCCAAATGGATTTTCGGCTGCCTCGATATCGGTGTATATTGCCGGCAGGATTCTCATTTCATAGGGCGGGCCATCTGTTCCAATGGTTATCGTGTTCATGCCGACGATGTAGTCCATATTGATTTTTTGTGTCAGAAGATCATAACCCCGTCTCTCAACCGCAATCACAATGATCCTGTCATCCACTTCGGGAGTTACGGCGACACTTCCTTCAATCTGAAACTGAATGCCTGCATTGTGAGCATACAGTTGTTTGTTGAGTGAAAAATCCCATCCTTGCGGAAGATTTCCAAGTCCGTTCCATTCGGATAAGAGAATGGAAATGAGGAACCGGTCCTTATGCTGGACAAAACCGGTGACATCACCTGGAGTGGGATTCGGGAAACCAGCCTGAAAATTTTTATCCCAGAGGGCAAATATCATTACATCGTCCTGAAGTGAAAGACCTGTATTTGACAAATCCAGGGAAAAGCGGTTATCCCCCTTCGGCATTTTATAAAAATATTGAATGGATGACAGGGGCGCATCAAAAATTTCGTAGGGATTGTCCTGCCGCGCGACAAGCAGAAAAACAGAACCTTCATCCGGATTAAAATTATCCGGCTCGATGAACTCACCGTTTATGCGGATGGAATCACCGGAAGGCTCCGGTATTCGAATTTCTATCGTACGCTCGGAAGAGGAATCGGGAAACAGCATATGGATATCGATTCCGGTGAGGTGGATATCCTGGTTCAGATTCAGGTTGAGAAGCTCCGGCATGCTGCCGGATGAATCGGTATGAAACCCGATAAGGTTTCCGGGTTCGGGTATCCCGATATTCTCCTCATCCAGGAAGGCCATAATGTAGACGTGATTTTTCTGAAGCGATGGACTGCATGGAAGAATGGTAAGCTGATAATCAAGCTCTGATCTCCCTTTGACAAGTTCTTGATAACCGATTATTCCATCTGGATTGAAATCCGTAAAATCGAGTGAATTGATTTCTCCGGCATAGGCAACAATCAGAAGATCCCCGGGTATATTTTCTTTCACCGCACCGCTGATTTGAATGTTAAAAGGTGAAATCTCCCGATTCGCAAGGATTCGGATTCCGCTGTTTAACCCGTCTTTGAGCGTATAGAAGGCAGAGAAGCTTTCCGGATTCATATAGAAACCGATCATATCCCCTGCATCGGGATTGGGAAATCCTCCTGAAAAATTTCGATCCCAGAGAGCTATGATCCGTATATTTTCGTCCGGTTGAATATCGGTAGCGGAAAGATCTATCGTAAAAGAGGTTGCACCATTTTGAAGTTGTTCGAAATATCGAATTCCGGATAGCGGATTTTCAAGAAAGGTTTCTAAATTGCCGTCTGCTGCAATGATGATATAGAGCGGAGGAGAGTCGATGCCGTATTCCTCAGGCATATCGATTTCACCCTGCAGGGAAAGATGATAACCGGATGGGAATGGTATCTCAAGATAGAAGTTTATTTCAATGTCAGAAATCTTTCCTTCGATTATGGTTAACGTCCCGGGGAGGCCATTTCCCGATGGAT
>CAZOEW010000153.1:0-8948 GCA_964578935.1 uncultured Desulfobacterales bacterium
ATGAAGTTTGGTTTATAAGCGAATCAACCGGGATTGTCAATATGGGTGGCTTGGGATTTTTTCTTTTCTTCCTCTCAATCTGTCTATAACCAGATGGATATCCTCCAGAATCAGATATCCGCAGGGTATCAGAAGGAGCGTAATAAAGGTTGCAAACAGAACGCCGAACCCCAGACTGACCGCCATGGGGACCAGAAATTTTGCCTGAATGCTTCGCTCCAGAAGCATCGGGGTCAGACCGGCAAAGGTGGTGAGCGATGTCAGAATGATCGCCCGAAACCGAAGGGCGCCCGCCCGGGTGACCGCATCATGAACATTCAGGCCATCTTCCCGAAACCGGTTTGTCCTGTGGACAAGCACCAGTGAATCATTTACCACAACACCGGTTAATCCGACAATTCCGAACAGGCTGATCACACTGATGTTGAAGCCCATAATCAGATGCCCCAGAATCGCCCCGACCATGCCAAAGGGAATGGCGGACATGACAATAAGAGGCTGTGAAAAGGATTTAAACGGTATCGCGAGCAGGGCATAGATGCAGAAAAGCGCGATGATAAAGCCTTTCTTTACATCCGCAAGCGTCTCTTTCTGGCGTTTTCCCTCGCCCTCGATGGTGAACCGAAGCTCCGGGTACAGCTGTTTAAGCCGGGGTAGAAACCGCTTCTCCAGGTCCACCCGGATCTCGTTTGCGTTGGCGGCTTTTTCATCCACATCTGCCGTGACCTTGATCACCCGCTGTCTCTGGGCGCGCTGGATGGTAACATATCCCTGCGTCATATTGACTTCCGCTACCTGACTGAACGGGACTTCCACTCCCTGAGGGGTTCGAACCCGCATTTCCTCCACATTCCCAAGGGATCGTCTTTCCGCTTCCGGATAATGGACAAGGACCTTGACTTCATCCTTATCCCTCTGAAATCGAAGGGCTTCTGCACCGTAGAGCGCGTGCCGAACCTGCCTGGCCAGATCGCTCAACGTCAGTCCCAGGCTGGTCGCGGACGGTTTCAGCTTGAGCTGCATCTCCTTTTTGCCGGGCAAAAAACTGTCTCCGATATCAAAAACACCCGGAATTCCTTTCAGTTCTTCCTTGAGCAAAGCCGCGGCTTCAAGAAGCTTCTCCGTATCATCCAGTGAAAGATGCAGTTCAATGGCATTCCCGGCATTTTCGATTTCACTCTTAAACACAATCGTTTCAACATCTGATATCTTTCCCGTTTTTTCGCGCCATAAATTATTCAGCTTCATGGAACTGATATCCCGCGATTCACCGTCGAGAAGCTGAATCCAAACCTGGGCGAGATGGCCTCCAGTCTCACCGCTTGCCGCGTGTCTGCCGAACTGGGCTCCGACGAGTGAAATGCTGTGCTCCAGGAGCGAGGGCGCGCCCGGTTTTCTCTTTTTATCCTCTTCTTTCAGCACCTCCCTTGCGGTATTTTCAAGACGCGCAACCACTTCCTGCGTCCGTTCCACAGGCGTTCCGGCCGGCATGGTAACCAGGCATTCCAGGACATCCCCTTCCACTTTCGGAAAAAACGTAAATTTAATCCATCCGGCACCCCATACCCCCAGGGTCAGAAGAAGCACGGCGATTCCCATGGCAACGGTTGCATATCGCCATCTTGCGCAAAATTCGACCAGCGTTGCATACGGCCCTTCAATAACCTTGTTCATCAGACGCGCCATCCGCTTTGGCTTGTCCTTGCCGTAGGCAGATTGCACGGCCCTGCTTCTTGCCAGATGGGCGGGCAGGATAAAAAGTGATTCCACAAGTGACCCGGCCAGTACCAGCATGACAACGATGGGTATGTTGCGCATGAATTTACCCATGGTTCCCCCTGCAAGGAGAAGGGGCCAGAAAGCCACGATGGTAGTCAGCACCGAAAAGATTACCGGGCGTCCCACCTCCAGCGTACCGTCAATAGCTGCTTTCAGGGAGGGTATTCCGCTTTCCTGCAGTCTGTAAACATTTTCTCCGACAATGATCGCGTCATCCACAACGATTCCGAGGACCATGATAAACGCGAACAGGGAGATCATATTGATGGAAACATCCAGTTGAGGCAGCAGCACAAGGCTTGCCGCGAAGCTTACGGGGATTCCAAGGGTCACCCAGAACGCCAGGCGGAGATTCAGAAACATGCCCAGCAGGATGCTGACAAGGATCAGCCCGAAAATCATGTTTTTCATCAGCAGCTCAATACGGCTTTTCAAAATTTTGGACATGTCCGCGTAATAACCGATTTCAACACCTTCCGGAAGACCGGGCCGGACTTCTTTCAGGTATGCCTTTACCGTATCCGCAACCTTGAGCGCATTCTGATCTGCCACGCGGTAGACATTGACCATGGCGGCCGGCTTCCCCTGGAAATGGGCAAAAAGATCTATATCCGCAAATCCTTCTTTGATCTCTGCGATCTGTTCCAGCCTTACCTCGCTTCCGTCACTCCGTGTAATCACCGGGATGTCCCGGTAATCATCCGCCTGATATCTTCTTCCTTTGGTTCGAACCAGCACCTCGCCGCTTCTGGTTTTTACACTTCCGGCGGGAAGGTCCAAGCTCCCCTTGCTGACTGCCTGCGCCACAAGCTCCAAGGTCAGGCCGTATTTCTTGAGCGTCTCCTCTGAAATCTGAATATGGATTTCACTGGTTCTGATCGCCGTCAGTTCCGCGAGTGTCACACCCGGCAGATTGGTGAGATCGTCTTTCACTTTTTCCGCAATATATTTAATGGTCGATTCCGGCGCATCTCCGTAAACCGCCAGATTGATCACCTGTGTCCTGCGCGTTACCTCCCGGACGATCGGCTTTTCCGCTTCATCGGGAAGGGTGGTTATCCTGTCGACTTCCGCCTTCACTTCATCGAGAAGCTGTTTCAGCTCCCAGCCTTTCATCACTTCGATTGTGATTGAACCATATCCTTCCCGGGCAATGGAGTCGATCCGCTCAATCCCCGCAAGCCCCGCCACTTTTTCTTCGATCCGGCGCAGGATCGCCTCCTCCACTTCAGCAGGGGATGCGCCTGTATAGACGGTTGATATGCTGATCATGTCCAGGGAGGATTCCGGAAAAACCTCGAGCTTCATGGTCAAACCGGTGACGATTCCGGCCAGCAGCAGGAAAAACATCAAAAGATTGGCCGCTACATGATTTCCGGCAAACCAGGCGATGGCGCCTTTCATGACGTTTCCTCCTTTTCAGGCAGTATTCCCCGAACCTTCATACCGTCACTCACGGCTTTAATGGGAGAAGTGACAACCATTTCGCCATCTGAAAGGCCTTTCCGGACAATGGCTCCTTCCTGTGAATTCCGGACGATATCAACCTTTCGAAATGACAGCCTTCCCGCCTCATCCACGACCCAGACCGTCCCGCCTGAACGAACAGCCGACCTCGGAATGACCGCCGCATCTTCAAGGGTTCGGCCCTTGATGTGAACCGCTACAAAGAGCCCTACGGCAAGAGGCGGTTTATATGCATATGGTTTCTCCACCTCAACGATCACATTGATCAACCGGGTGCGTTCATCCAGTTTTCCTTCGGACCGGACAACTCTTCCCGGCCAGGAAAGATCTCTTCCGGCCACGTTGGCCTGTATTTCCGCTTCCGCTTCTTTCCCGTCTTCTCCCTGGGTGAATCCAGGCACATAAAACCAGAAAAGGTCATCCATTTCCATGGGCAGCAGAATCTCGGCGGCATCTGTTGAGTACAATACGGCAAGCACCTGTCCGGGCGTCACGTATTGACCGATATCCACACTTTCATCACTCACCCGTCCGTCAAAAGGAGCGGTGAGCTTCGTTCTCTCAAGATCAAGACTCGCTCTTTTGAGATTGGCCTTTTCTGCGTCAAGGGTTGCCTGGGCTGCGGCAAGCTGCGGTTCCTTGGCCACCAGGGGGGGAGCCCTGCTGTCCGGATTGAGATTCTCCCATTCGGACCGCGCGGCTTCCGACTCTTCACCGGCAAGTGTATACCGGCTTTCCGCTTCCTTGACCCGTGCCTCGGCTAGGGTCACGGCGATGTGATAATCCGCCGGATCGATCTGAAGCAGCGTATCGCCTTTTTTAAATGTGCCCCCGTTTACCATGGCCCCGGAAACCTCGATGACCTTGCCGCTCACCTGGGGAACCAGCCTGATCTCCCTGACCGGCTTCACCGTACCGTGCCCGGTTAGAATCATCTGATGGGTTCCGGTCTTAACCTTTACGACTCTGGCCATCGGAACCGGGACATCATGATCGACTTTTTCCAGGGCAGGTTTGCTTGCTTTCATGAGCTTGAACCCCAGCACGCCAAAAACCAGGATGCCGGCCGCGATTACAAAATGAAAGATTCTTCGTTTTTTCTGTGTCATGTTCAGTCGTATTCCTTATTCAATCTGATCCGTTTTATGGTCTGATGTTTCACCGTTATCAGGCTGCTCCGGGTTTCCCCAGCCGCCTCCCAGTGCCCGGTGCAGCGTGACCCGGTTTGAAAAAATTGAAAAATCAACCAGTACAAGATTCTCTTCTGCTGAAAACCGGGTCTGCTGGGATTCAAGAACCGTCAGATAATCGGTAAGCCCCCGCTCATAACGCTGCTGGGCAACCTCCTGGGTGGCACGAGCCTGCTCCAGAAAGTTCACAACCCGTAAACGCTTCTCCAACTGCTGTTTTCGGACAAAAAGAGATCCTTCCACTTCGGAAAACGCAGCCAGTACGGTTTTCGCATAGTCCGCCACACCCTGTTGATAGCGGGCTTCCGCGCCTACCTGCTGCGCGGCCAGTTTGCCGGCATTGAAGACGGGGAAAAGTCCGCCTGCCGCGATATTCCAGAGTTCGGATTCCGGCTTGAAAAGGCTGTCAAGCTCTCCGCTTGCATACCCGAACCCGCCGGTCAGGGTGATTCTTGGAAATCGATTTGCCTTGGCAACTCCCACCATTTCATTCAACTGTCTGAGACGGGCTTCCGCCGCCAGGATATCCGGCCTCCGGGCCAGAAGATCGGAAGGAAGCCCCGGCGGAACCGGAGAAAGATTTCGATAATAGTCTGCTTCATGACTTCGCGCCTGTCCGGTCCGGGGATATCTGCCCTGGAGTATGGCGAGCTGCTGCTGAACTTTTCCAAGGTCCTGCGTCAGCGAAGGAAGGGCAGCCTCGGCCTGAGCCAGCCGGCGCCGCGCCTGGTGAACGTCGAGGACAGAGGTAAGGCCCCGCCGGTACCGGCCTTCAACCAGGTTAAGACTTTCTTGATAGGTCTGAATGCTCTGACGGTTAATCCATATAGTTCTTTCCAGCATTTCCATCTGAAAGTACAGGGTGACTGCCTCGGCGATTAACGACTGGGCAATGGTCCTTCTGTTTTCCCCGGCAATCAGAAGTTCGGCCCTTGCCGCCTCTTCGGCTCTTGCAAGCCGCCCCCACAGATCCAGCTCAAATGAAGCCGGAAGTGAAAGAGACCACAGGTCGGCTGTTTCGGATTCCACACTGCCCGTAAACGGATTGGTGATGGATTGATGCTGTTTCCGGTACTCCGCCTGCAGGTTGACACTGGGGTACCGATCCGCCCCCGCTTCCTTGAATCGGGACCGGACTTCCAGAATCCGGGCGGCGGCTCGTTGAATATCCGGATTGTTTTTCAGCACCGCCTCCACCAGTCTGTCAATCTCAGGGTCTCCAAAACCCTGCCACCAGCGATCTTCCGGAACAGGCAGCCCTTTTTCCTTGAAATCGGATTCATGATAAGAATCCGGCGGTTTCAGCCCGATATCCGGACGCTCATAGTCCGGGCCGAGTCTTACACATCCGATTGCGCATAACATCGCAAAAAGCAGCAAACAGAATTGGAATCTCTGGTTCACAACTTCTCCTTCCGTAAAAGCGAATTGAATCCATCCCTGGAAAAAGAGGCGATATGTTCAACCAGGCGCATCTTGAATTTCGGATCATATGCCTTGCCGGTGAATCGTGTTACCACCGCGCGGGAAAAATTGAAATACAGCACCACGGCAAGCATGCTGATGCTGCTTAAAACCAGGCTTGTCTCATCGATCTCTTCTGGAAGACAGGGTCTCAGCCGGGAGGTGAGGTCTTCAAAAAAAGGAGCCATCACTTCATTTGCCACCAGCTCAAAAGCTACGGTAGGGTTTACGATTTCACGCTGCATGAGCTGCACATGAACCTTACGTTCTTCGTCATCAAGCGGTCCTTCAATGAATGCGTGCGCCAACGCGCCGAAAATCTCCTCGATGCCGGGACTCTCCTTTTCAGCCAGAACGTTTTCAAAACTCTCTTTGATCCGCCTGGCCCGGGGAACCCATCTCTGACGGAACACCTCCAGATAAAGGTTCTTCTTGCTGTCAAAATAATAGTTTACTGCTGCCAGGTTGCTTCCGGCCGCCGTGGTAATCTCCCGGACACTTACCGCATGGAATCCCCTCTGGGCAAACAGGATTTCCGCGTGTATGAGAAGCCTCTCTTTGGTCTTGACATCTTGATGGGTTCGCAAACAGCCTTTCCTTTTCCGAAAAAAATTTAAACGAATGTATTAAACGATCGTTTTAATGTCAATCCAAAAGAAACCCGAGCACTCTTTCGGCTGTCACCATAACCATTTCATGGTATCAAAAACAGATAAAAATCCTTGAAAACAATTGCCTCAGGTGTATATAGTTTCTGAAATGATCCGGTCAGGATCATCAGCGATTTTACGATTATCCATCAGACAAACCTGTAAAGACCGGAATGACCATGAAAACAGAAACAGTGGATCCATCCATCCTTGAAGCCATTGGAGCGATAAAAAATTTCATCACAGAGACCACCGGGAAGGCCCCAACCCCGGAAGAGCTTGCAGATTCACTGAAACGCTATTTTGTCATGAATGAAATCAAGGATCATATTCTCATGGTACGGCAGGACAGCGAATCCGGAACCGAATCCGGTTGAGCCATCTCATGTACCGGCAGCCAATGGCCGAAACCCTTTCGAATAAGAGGCGGTTATGAAAGTATTTTTCCATAATGACTTTTACAGGGTCTACACCTCGGACCCTGCTGCCGAATCCGGCAGAATGGAGGCGGTTGTGCAGGCTATCAAATCCGAAGTGGAATTCGTGATTCCGGAACCTGCATGTGAAGAGGATATTGCGCTGGCTCACTCAAAAAATCATATCTCATACGTCAAAGAGGAAGGACTTTATGATATTTCCGCCCTTGCCGCAGGAGCCGCTGTTCAAACTGCCGCTTCAGGTCTTGCAGAACCGAGCTTCGGGCTCATACGGCCTCCGGGACACCACGCATCCGCTTCCTCCTGCTGGGGATTCTGCTATTTCAACAACATGGCGATTGCCATTGAAGCCCTCAAAAGAGACGGGAAAATCCAATCCGCCTATATTCTTGATATCGACATGCATTATGGTGATGGTACGGAAAATATCCTGGGAGGGAAAGACCATATCACGATTCACAACCTGAATACACATGACCGGAAAGCCTACTTAAACGAAATCAGACATGCCATGACCGCCTGCAAAGCGGATATTATCGGAATTTCAGCAGGCTTTGATAACCACATCGAGGACTGGGGCGGCGTTCTTCATACCTCCGATTATTTTGAAATCGGCCGGATGGTCAGAGAAGCTTCCATACGATGCAATGGCGGCTGCTTTGGAATCCTTGAAGGCGGGTATAATCACGACGTGCTGGGACTGAACGTTCTATCGCTGATCCGCGGGATGTCCGCAGAACAATAGACGCTATTCCGCTGCTGAACCGATTCCCCATTTGTTATTCAGATAATGGCGCATCCGCTCGGTTTCCGCGTCATCCAGCCTTCGATCAAACACGATGAATTCGAACAGTTCTCCGTCGATGAATACCGCATCCTGCCCGCTTCCTTCTGTCTCTTCGGAAGCCCCCAAAACAAAACCGGTTACGGTTTCAGGCTGGATAAAATTATACACAGAATAGGATTCGCCACCAATTGAAAAAACAGCAACATTTTCATCGGTTATCCTGCCGAATTGCAGTGATGCCGCAAAAGGTGATGATACTGCCGGGATACTCAGCAGATCGTTCCAGGATGTTTTAACGACAAACCGGGCCTCTCCGGAATCAGCCTCCTGAAAAAGGCCCGCGTAACCACCGGAAGAGTCCCTGCCAATAAAATAACAGCCAGCCGGATTGATAGTGTCGTCTATACTTCTCCCACTGTCTGCCGCGATAAAAACCGTATACGCGGATGAAAAAACAGAACTGTCCATATCCGCCCCAAGCCTGATCACCATGCTGCTCTGGTTACTGCTGTCAAACCTGACCGCGCTGAGGCTGTTGATGAGGTCCACGGGTACGGCAACGGGTTGTCGGTCAAAGACCGGCTGCTGGGCATGATTCCCCATACCGCTTTTATCAGCCCATACCTCAACCGGGCCTTCAAAATCATCTCCATTCCCGGTAATGTCGGACCCGTCAAGCCACACCAGCAGATGGCCATCGCTTCCGATCGATAGCGGAGCATCCGCGTCCATCACAATGGGAATCTCGCCATCATTATCCTCAACCGCCATCACGGCCCTGTCTATGGCAGCAGCGCTTTGAGAAAAATCCTCCAGGGTCTTGACGCTTGCCCGGTTGTAGTTTGATTCATAACCATCTGCATCTCTTACCGTAACAATAAAATAATAATTTGTTTTACTATCCAGTCCTTCAATATTGTATGTGGAAATGTTTTTTGTCCATGTCATATTTTGAAGGGATTCTGAGCCGGATATTCGATACTCCAATTCAGTTGAACTGGTTCTGTAGTCGGTTGCGGGGTCCCAGCTCAGGGTGCAGGACGTGGTTCCCACATTGCTGACCGACACGTTGCCCAGCCCGCCGGGAATCGGCGCCTGTGACACGGTCAGATAAACGGATTTATTGTCATATTCATCTCTTACAATGACATTGAAAAAATCGACCTCCGGACTC
>CAZOEW010000154.1:0-8944 GCA_964578935.1 uncultured Desulfobacterales bacterium
TTTCGCCGGTGGATGGAAGCACAGGTGTCTCACTGAATCCGGAGCTGAGAACCGATTCCTTTTCCGACCTCGACAATGGTGATATCCATTATCAGACCGAGTGGCAGATCAGCACCGACGAAGATTTTTCATCACTGGTTTTTCGCACGGTCAGCACGATCTGTCTTGAAAAGTTTATTGTACCGGAACTTATTTTAGAGGGAGAGACAACCTATTACTGGCGGGTCAGATTCTTATATGACTCCAATACCGGTTCTGACTGGTCTCTGCCGGGTCAGTTCACAACAGACGATTCTTATCCGGTCGATACCAATTTTAACGGTGTACCGGATGATTTGGAAGTTGATGCCACGGTGGATCTGGACAACAATGGAATTCCCGATAGAAACCAGAATGATATCAAAAGCATGAATACCCTGCTCGGAACCACTCAGGTGGGCGTTAAACTGATTTCCGGCAACGGGGTCGTGGATTCAGTCCAGTTAATCGACTGGGATTTGATTGCGGATGCGGAAAATCGCCCCGAGGATATGCCGATGGATCTTATCGGTTTCAAGCTTGAGGTCGATACGGGCGCCCAGGTCGAAGTCGCCATCTATTTTTCAGATCAACTGCCGGATCATGCCGGATGGTATAAGTATGATGTTCAAAACGGCTGGCAGGATTTTTCAGAGCATGCGGTGTTCACGGATATGGATGATGAAAGAACCATCGTTTTCCTGGAACTGAAAGATGGTGGTTTCGGAGACGCGGACGGCGTTGAAAACGGAGTGATCGTCGATCCCTCAGGGCCTGAATTTGATCGTTCCGTACTGTCTGCAGATGATGCAGCGGTCGAAGCGGACCAGGGAGATTCAGGGTCTTCCGGCGGCTGTTTTATCGCCGCCGGCACGGAAAGCCGTAAGGTGATGTCCGGGTACAATTCCCTACTGTTTCTTGTTATCGCTTTTTCAGGGGTTTACTGTGTAAGAAGAAAATGATTCCTCCTTCATAACCTGTTCTTCTTCCAAAAAGGCAGCGTTTCAGGCGCTGCCTTTTTGTTTTCATTGACAATCATTTCAGAATTTCAGAACGCTTCCCGGTTGCTCAGAACAATTCCGAAACCGCTGTCCACATAACTGATATCCAACCTTACGTTTAATTTTTCTCTCTGGTTAAGCGCATAACGGAGACCCGCACCTGCACCGTATTTCCATCCGTCGATATCCAGATCGCTCAACTCATCGGCAACCTGCGCGGTTTCAAGGAAAAAGGTTCCACCCCATTTTTTATAGATGCTGTACCGGTACTCAGCTTGAAAGGAAGTAAGATCCCGGTCGCGATAGCGTCCGCATTCAATACCCCGCAACACATCGGTCCCATCCGGTGAACTCAGGTCCTGAAAAGGAATATCGCCTCGTGCCATTCGTACATATCCCTTGAAAGCCAATCCGGTTTCATCGGTAATCGTGTGGTAGTAATTTGTGTGGAACTGAACGGTTCGGTACGTAAAATCGCTTCCAAACAGGTCTTCGAAATAGTTTGACTGAAAATTGATGAAGGTCCCGGAACGCGGGTCATTGATATTGTCGCGGGTGTCAATGGAAAGTGAGAAACCAAGTCCCGACCTGACTCCGCCCTCCGCACCAACTAGAGAATGATTAAAGTGCAGGCTGGAAGATTCCGGCTCGATTTCACTGTTATCGTATTGATATAATACTCCGGCATAAAATATATCCCTGAGCTTTCTTTCAAACAAAAGCTCCATGCAGATATCGGTAGATTCGTATGGTTCTTTATTGTCTTTACTTGTATTGTTCCCGATGCCATAAAAATTAGCGGGCCATAAGCTTCCGCTGAAAAGGGTATTGGCATGATATTTCCCGCCGCCAAAATAGATATCAGGAGCTATTTTCGCGTAATACTGGCTGTTGGTTGTTCCAAAAGCGATAAGATCGATTGTTGACGTCCGGCTGTCCGGATGATCCGGTTTAATGAAACGGATGGCCAGCGCTCCGAGCTGTAACCCTGTTTCCGCATTGCCTGCAACAACCGGAAAAATTCCCCATTCCTGAAATTTTTCTTCTTGTTCGGTTTTAAAGGCATCCTGCCTTTCGGCGGAAATCTGCGAATCTTCGGCATAAAGCTGCCCCGATTTTAAGGAAAAAAGAATAAGCAGGATAATGAATTTCCTTGACAGGAGTTCAAAACATAAAGAGCGAATATAATTTTTTTGAATCAAATGGGTTGCCTCCTCCCTCCTGGACTTCCAAATCGCTTTTTACGAAGCCGTCAAATTAAATGTTTTTACTTCATAGTGTCTCGTTATTTTTTTGTCAAAGGACATTTTTTTTGTTACGCTCAACCTGACGTAAAAAGAGTGAAAGCTATAGATAACAGATTGTAATTTTTTGCCGGGAAAAAACGTTGATTGACAGCATGGATTTCCAGAAAAATGATTTTGAGAGCAAAAGAGATGAGCTTCTTGCTTTCATATACAGAAAAGATTGTAACCATATTGAGGCGAAATACAAAGAGGTGCTGTCCCGGTTAAAGGATATGGACGAGCTGTCGGAAATCGATCAAAAGGCATTGCACCAGATACAGCACGCGGTAAAAAATGGATCCGGGATTCTGAGTTCGGCATGCAAAAGCAGCCTGCAGGGAATTTATCAGGCCATACGCAAAAGGCTGTCGAACAGCGCGAGTCTCCAGATAAAAGAGCCTCGATACGTGTCCTGCGATTCATGGTTTCGTCCTCTTGGAATAACCAGAGACCAGCTCAAGGTGATGCTGGAAACGGTAATCTTGATTCAACTGTCCGTCGGCTGCAGCAATTTTTGCAGGCGATGCAATGAATGGGCTCTGCCGGGCGCCCGAAAGCACTTTACATTTGACGCGGTAACAAAACTCATCAAAGAGACGGTTGAAACAGGAAATCGGGAGTTTGCCCTCTACAGCGCATCGGATCCATTGGACTGGAAACATGGAAACCGGAATATAACCGATATCGTCGAATTCATGGAAAAGACCGAGACTCGCTGCGAATATGGTTTTCTGACAAAGGTTCCAAGGGGATCGAGGCAGCTTGTTAATAAACTTTTGGATATGGAGGCGGATTTTGCCGTCAGTATCACCGGGAAGAACCGGAAAAGGATAGAAGCAATCGAAAAATCGTCCCGCAAAAGGCTAACTGCCCATCATGATCTGGATGAACTTTTGATTGCTTCCCGCCTGGATGAAGATTTTGAAAGCATCAAGTCTTCCATTACAGACAATTATGGCACTGAAATCACACCGGAGGGCGCCTTCCTGATTGTTCCCGCATACACAAGCGCGCTGAATCCGACCGGGCAGGCCAGAATACCGGTAACCGGGAGGTCGCAATTTTTTCTGAAACGAAAAGCCGGTCGGGACGCGCTTTCGGTAGAATATTTTAAGCCTTTACAGGCTGTTGATCTTGATGGTAAAGAATTTGTACTGGATAAGCTTCTTGACCCTCAGATCGAAAGTATTCTTCAGGAGAAGGATTCTGAAGACGCGACTCCGCCGGGAATGATGAGTTTCAAGGAGTTTTTCCAGATTTTTGAGCCGGATGCGGTTTTAACCAGAAAAAAATTGATTCCTGCTGTTGTCAACGAGCTGAAGGAAAAAATGGTTTCGCATTCAGAAATAAAGCCGGAGGATCGCAATCGCCATCTTGCTTTTTTCAGGAAAAAGGTTCGTTCATATGTAAAATTCTGCCGCATGGGGCCGGTTCTGGAATATAAAAAAAATGCAATATCGTTTTATCTGAGATCCATTGCCGATTATTTGAGAAGAGAGCCGATAAAGGGAGAGATCGTTTCCCATTTGCGTCAAAAAGACAGAAAGATGACGGAACGGATTGCTCGGTTTCAGTCCGGAGAAGCAGCCATCGATGTGGAAGCTTTTATAGAAGAGTCCGGAATGGAAACCTTTGACTTGATGCAGGTTCTCATTTCCAGGCTGCTTGACAATTGTCGGGATGAAGGGATACAGGATTTTATCGCTGGAAGAAAAGCGGTTTATGATTCAGATCACGACAGGTTTGTAACCCTTTGAAATGGAGACTTATGATGAAAACAGGAAACTGGATTATTCTTACGGCATGTTTGATTCTTTTTGGCGTGCCGTGCAAAATATCTGCCCAGAAGGCGGATTTCTCTGATGCGGATAAGGAGTTTTTGTTACAGCTGGCTCGCAATACGCTGACAGGATATTTGAAGGATGGGTCAATCCTGAAAATCGATGAAAAGCAGGTAAGTGAAAGTATCAGGGCAAATGGCGCCTGTTTTGTCACGCTTGTAAAAAAAGGAACCGGTCTCAGGGGGTGTATCGGAACATTTGAAAGGAGCCTTCCACTTTACCGGAATGTGATCGACCGTGCGATCAGCGCGGCTGTTCATGATCCGAGATTTTCAAAAGTCGGATATGATGAGCTCAAGGAAATTAAAATTGAAATTAGCGTGCTGACAGACCCTGAGAAAATTTTGTTTCATTCGCCGGATGAGCTGCTGTCAAAACTTCGTCCGGAGAAAGATGGTGTGATTTTAAAAACAAAGTATGGAAGTTCGACCTTCCTGCCTCAGGTTTGGCAACAGCTTCCGGATAAAGAGCAGTTTCTGGCCTATCTATGCAGAAAACAGGGAGCTCCGGAAACGGCTTGGAAAGACAGCTACAAAGAGATCGAGGTACAGACTTACCAGGCGATTTCTTTCGGCGAAGAGACCTATGGCGGGATCGACAAGGCCGGCAACAGTCACCATCAAGAATGACAGTCTCGTAAATAGCCAAAGAAGGACGCAGGCACGATGCCGGCAATACGGTTGTTTTATGAAATTATCAGGATCAAAAAATAGCCTTTATAGACGATTGATAGACAGCTTTCTGCTGTCCTGTCTGCTGTTGTTTGCTGCATCATGTACACAGGTAACCGGAGGGAAATCATCCCCCCCGGACAAAAAAAATCATGCGGAAAAAAAATATTCTCAAAATTCATCTGCCCTGAAAATCGTTTCAAAAGGTACGATGTTAAAAGAGCTCAAAAACCCACGTATTTATTTTCGATATATCCAATACTCCGTTGACGGAATTCTGCTGGGAGCTCATAAGGTGAAAGATGATTACGAAAGAAGCATTCCTCTTTCAGCCGGCACCCATAAGCTTCATGTTGAACGGGCATTGAGAGGCCTGCTGAGCGCCAGGGCATTCATCCTGGATGATGGGGATTGTTATGTATTTACGCTATCGGAAGGCCAGACCCGTACATTCGAAGGAGAGGCTTCTTCCGATGAAGAATGGGAAGCAATCGGGTTTTCCGATGTCGGGTCCTGGGAAAAAGTAGATAGTCTTGTAAATTGCCATGAGTAAAGGCGTTTCCGGAAACGATGGCAATATCCGGCAGGGCGTCACCCGGTTTCATCATCTCGGGTGCAGCGGATGGAACCTTAACAGCCGCTCTGAAAATCCGGACTCAGACAGCTGTCTGCATCCATCCATGCGGGAAAGGCTTCTCGATACGCTTTCAATACGGAATAAGAGAGATCTGCGGTATGGACAATTTCCTTGCCGCTCCGGTGAAAAAGAACTTTTCCAACCGGGTCGATGACGCAGGAATCTCCGATATAGGTCAGGCCTTTGCCGTCCCGGCCGACGATGTTTACACCTGCGACAAAGCACTGGTTTTCGATGGCTCTCGCAGGTAGCAGGGCTTTCCAGTGAGCAGCGCGCTTTTCAGGCCAGTTGGCGATAAAAATTGCAAGGTCATATTGATTGTTGAAATTTCTGGTCCACAATGGAAACCGCAAATCATAACAGATAAAAGGACGGATTTTCCATCCGCACAGATCAACCAGGATATGGGTCTCTCCGGCACTGAAAATTTTTTCTTCGCCTGCAAAACGGAAAAGGTGTTTCTTGTCATATGTGAGAAGACTGCCGGTTGGTTTCACCCAGACAAGCCTGTTAAAGAATCGTCCATTTTCCCGGATGATAAGGCTGCCGACAATATCGGCATTTTTCTGTTTTGACTTGAGAAGAAGCCATGAAACGGTGGGGCCTTCCATTTCTTCAGCCAGTTTCTCAGCGTTCATGCTGAATCCGGTTGAAAACATTTCCGGAAGAATAATCAAATCATTCTTTTTGTCTATTTTTTCAATTTTTTCATCCAGCATGGCCAGGTTGTTCTTTTTGTCCTCCCATGCCAGTTCTGTCTGGATTAAGGTGATTGTCAAATTCTGCATAATATCTCCGCGGCCTTTTTCAGGGTGTCATCTTTTTTGGCAAAACAGAACCGGAGTACCCGGTTATCATCATTCTCATGGTAAAAAACAGAGGGCGGAATTGCTGCAATGCCATACTCCCGGATCAGGCGTTCTGCAAAAATAATATCCGGTTCATTTGAGATGGAAGCGTAGTCCATCATCTGAAAATAGGTTCCCCGGCAAGGCAGCGCCTTAAATCTGGAGGGGGCCGTAAGAGACAGAAACAGGTCTCTTTTTTTCTGATAGAAGGAAGGGAGGTCCAGGTATCGGCTTTTGTCTTCCATGATCTTCGCATATGCATATTGAATCGGAGTGTTGGAGGCGAATGTAAGATATTGATGTATTTTTCGAAATTCTGTCGAGAGGGGTGCAGGCGCCACGCAATAGCCGATCTTCCAGCCGGTTGTATGGTATGTTTTGCCGAATGAGCTGATTACAAAGCTCTTTTGAGCAAGTTTGGGGTATCTCAGCAGGCTCTCATGGGCACATCCGTCGAATATGATGTGTTCGTAAACTTCATCGCTGACAATAACGATATCCGTGTCCCGGACGATCTCGTGAAGGTGATGCATGTCTCTCCCGGATAAAACCATACCGGTTGGATTGTGGGGAGAGTTGAGTATGATCAGTTTTGTTTTGGAGGAGACGGCATCTTGTACCCTGTCCCAGTCGATTTTGTATTCCGGGTATGAAAGTTTGAGAAAAACAGGGACGCCGCCATTAAGCCTTATCGCGGGCAGATAGGAATCAAATGCAGGTTCAAACAGGATTACTTCATCACCGGGATTTACAATGGCGCTGATCGCGCAATACAGTGCTTCGGTTGCCCCGGAAGTAACCGTGATTTCCGTATCGGGATTACAGTCCGCATGATAGAGTTCCAGAATTTTCTCGGCGATTCGTTTCCGAAGTACCGGGACACCCTGCATGGGCGCGTATTGGTTGTATCCTTCATTCATATATTTTTCGACAAGCTGGATGAGAACCGGGCTTGTTTCAAAATCAGGAAATCCCTGGGAGAGATTGATGGCATTGCACTCCAGCGCCAGATTGGTCATGACGGTAAAGATGGTTGTTCCGATATCCGGAAGTTTTGATTTGATTTTCATAACGTTCTCTAACTGTTGTTCCATTTAAACGAAACAGAACCGACTGTAAAAAATAAGAGAGACATTCCCACCAGCATGAACAGCTGGTATTTGATTTCAAAAAGAGTCGCGCCATCGTTCATGATTCTGCGCGCTCCGTCAACCAGATGCGTCAGCGGCAAAAATGCGGAAAAGGTTTTTACCCATGGCTTTGCTCCTTCAAGAGAAAACCAGACTTCAGACAGAAACATCATGGGCCACGAGATCAGGTTCAGGACGCCGTTTGCGAACTCTTCGCTGCTGCTTCTTGCCGCGACCACAAGACCGACAGAGACCATGCTGAATCCGCCTAAAAAAAATACGGTCAGAAGGCTCAGATAAGAGCCATGGCATTTAAAACCGAAAATCAACGTGCACCCCAGAAATACAATCAGGGTTGTGATGAAAAGAAGGTATATCCGCGAGATGATCTGCGCGGCCAGGAATTCATATGGTTTGAGAGGCGTGACGCTGAATCTTTTTAAAACGCCGTTTTTCCGATACCGCACGACCGTGTATCCCACACCATACAATGCGCTGAACATGATGTTCATGCCCAATATCCCCGGAAAGAGCCATTCCGAATAGGGGATTTCTCTGCCGGATATTTTTTTTTCTTTGTAGAGGGTTTTTCTGTCGTCTGCTTCTGCTCTGAGAAGCCTTTCCACGATATACCCTTTGGGTGAGGTCCTGCTGATCCAGTAGTTTTTTGACAGGGGATCAATCAGAAGGTCGATCCGGTGGTGCTTCAGCTTGTCCAATGCGGGATTGAAAACCTCAAATTCGATAAAATCGATATATTTTGTTTTTCTGAAATTCCGGTACTGGCTGTCTTCGATCGCGGAAACCGAAACATCTTTCAAATCTCTGGTATGCATTGTACTGCCGCCGTTGATTACACCGACCTTGTACAGGATCTGCCGGTCTTCATTGAACATGACGCTGAAACCGATAATGATCATAAACGGGAACAGCAGGTTCCATCCATATGCCGCTCTGTCACGGAAAAACTCCATATTTCTTGCTTTAAACAATGTCCATATTCTTCTGATCATTCAAAACCACCTGCTTTTATGCCCTGAGTCTTTTACCGGTCAGTTTCAGAAAAAGATCTTCGAGATTCTGAGGGCGGATTGTCATTTTTGAAAGGTTTATTTCCAGATCCATGAGTGCTTTGATACAGTCGTTCAGGTTTTCGGGGTAAATTTCCACCCCGTCCTTCATGCGGATCCAGCTGCCCTGAATGGCGTTGAGTGTTTTTTCATCGATATATTCATGAAGTATCACGGCGATACCGTTGCACTGCTCTTCAAGAAGTTTTTCAGGCGGTCCGGAAGCGATGATTTTCCCGTAGTCCATGATCGCTATGATATCGCACAAAACCTGAGCCTCTTCCATATAATGCGTGGTCAGGATAACGGTTTTTTTCTTGATTTTGATTTTTCGGACAATCTCCCAGAGGTGTCTTCTGGATTGCGGATCAAGACCTGTTGTCGGTTCGTCCAGAAAAAGCAGTTCCGGATCGTTGGCAAGCGCCATGGCCAGAAGCAGTCT
>CAZOEW010000155.1:0-8902 GCA_964578935.1 uncultured Desulfobacterales bacterium
CTGTTTGTTGCAAAGAACAGGGCCCGGGCATCATCTTTGGTGAGTTTTTTGAGTGCTTCGTTAAATTCATCATTGGAGCATGTAAGGGGATCTCCAAAGTCCCGGCTTTGATTCAGGGCCCTCAAGGCATAATTCCTTGCTTTTTTATGAAGCTTCGCGGCACGCGGCTTATCCGTATCTTCGACAAAAAGAAACGCATACCCGCTGTAAGCCTCTGCCGCCCGGATCAAAAGGTCCGTGTTGTCGGGCGATACCTCAATAAAACCGTCAAGCTGCAGGAGACTTGCAGGCATGGCCTTTCTGACCGTTTCAACATCACTATTTCTATTCGTTGAAATGCTCATTCCGCTCATGATCGGCTTCATCTGGCTGATCATGAATTTTGATCGGTCTTTTCCGCTGCAGCCTCCGATCAGCAAAACAGATAACAGAAAGAGAAATATTCGTTTTCGGATTTCGTTCATTGATGTCTCCTCTTTATAAATGATCCATGAATCATATTTGGAAATGAATCTGTTTTTATCTGCTAAAAGTAAAAACACCCGCTTGCAGGGGAAGTGGCGAGAGCGGGATATCTTGAATCAATAGCAGGATAGTTTTATAAATTCAAGCTCTTTATCCTTCCGGAGTACACCGGCAAAAAAATCATGATTCTTGCTGTTTTGTTGATCGGCAAAGGGTATGCTGTTAAAAAACAGAGAAAAATCAGAAAGATTTCATATGGATTCTTCAGTGAAAACGGATCATCTGTCTTGCCGGACGTCCGGATGCAAACCCTGCTTTACAATCTTTGTGGTTATTGATAAATGTTCATGACAACAGGTTCAAATGATATTTCATGAGGTTAAAAGAGATGATGGAATGCACCCCCGCGGATAATGTTTTGGATCAATTGCTGGAACTTTTAAAACTTGAAAAGATCGAAGAGAATATTTTTCGCGGAAACAGCCAGGATTTGGGATTTGGCAACATATTCGGAGGCCAGGTTCTCGGTCAAGCCTTATCTGCAGCGTCTCAGACGGTCGATGCTGACCGGAGTGCTCACAGTCTGCATGGATATTTTATGAGACCCGGTGATCCGGCAAGGCCTATCGTCTATGAGGTTGACTGTATCCGTGATGGAAAAAGTTTTACAACCAGAAGGGTGGTTGCGATTCAAAAAGGACGGGCGATCTTCTCCATGTCCGCCTCCTTTCAAATCGAAGAAGCAGGATTTGAGCATCAGGCCTCGATGCCCGACGTGCAGGGACCTGATGAAATCAAATCTGAAATTGAGATGGCCCTCAGTGTCAAAGAAAAAATTCCGATTTCGATTCGAGATAAAATATTATGTGTCAAGCCGATTGAAATCCGGCCTGTGAATCCGATAAATCCGTTTTCACCTTCAAAAGAAAAGCCTGAGCGCTATGTATGGTTTAAAACCATTCACAGAATGCCCGATGATATTGCCGTGCATCGATATCTGCTTGCCTATGCCTCTGACTTCGGATTGGTGGCCACTGCACTCTATCCTCACGGACACACCTTCTGGGAGCGCGCCATGCAGGTAGCCAGTCTTGACCACGCCATGTGGTTTCATCGCGATTTTCGGATCGACGACTGGCTTCTCTATGCGATGGAAAGTCCAAGTGCAAGTAAAGCAAGAGGGTTGAGCCATGGCAACATTTTCACACAGGACGGGCGGCTGGTTGCCTCTACGACCCAGGAAGGGCTGATCCGATATCACAGGTGAAACTTTTCGAGTTGAATCCGGCCATCGTTTATCATCTGCTGTTTTGCTGTCTCTGCTGGAACCTGCTCTTCATGCTTCAACCAAAGACGGGTCATTGCATGATTTATTCATGCGGAGGCTTTTGATCTAGTATTTTTCGAATTTTTTGGGACAACTCAATAAGATTAAACGGTTTTTGAATAAATCCGTCGCAGCCGCGTGATAGAATTTCACTTGCATCACCGTTGACGCTATAACCGCTGGAAAGGAGGGCTTTAACATTCGGATTGAGTTCCCTGAGCCTGTCGTAGGTTTCTCCTCCACTCGTTTCAGGCATGATCATATCGAGGATTACCAGTTGGATTGCAGATCGATTTTTTTCGTATACTTCGATCGCTTTTTTCCCGCCTTCAGCAACATAAACGTTGTAGCCCATCTTTTCCAGCATCTGCCTCCCGACATTAAGCATCATTTCTTCATCATCTACCAGTAAAACGGTTTCCTCTCCAGTCAACATCTGCATCGTTCCCTCTTCCGCTTCAGTGATTTTTCCGGAGGCTGCAGGCAAATAGATGTTGAATGTCGCTCCCTTTCCTTTTTCACTGTAGACTGTAATGACGCCATTATGATTTTTTACGATGCCATATACCGATGCAAGACCCAGTCCCGTTCCCTTGCCCATTTCTTTTGTGGTAAAAAAGGGGTCAAATATTTTTTTAAGTGTCGATTCATCCATGCCATGCCCGGTGTCGGTAACCGATATCCTTGCGTACCTGCCGGATTTCACCTCGAACGGTTTGATGTAGTTTTCATCAAGCAAAACATTTCCTGTTTCGATATATAAGTTTCCGCCACCCGGCATTGACTGCCAGGAATTCGCATAAAGATTTAACAGTACCCGTTCAAACTGCCCTTGATCAATGTTTACCGCCCAGAGATCTTTTTGCAGTTTTCGGTGGATCATGATTCCTTTGGAGGTTCGTCCAAACATTCGAATACTTTTATTAACCAGTTCGTTTAAATCCGTTGTTTTGACCTCATACTTACCTCCTCTGGCAAACCCCAGGAGCTGCCCTGTTAATTCGGTTCCGCTTTGAACCAGCTGTTCAATGTTTTTCAGTTTCTCGTAATGTGAGTGACGAGAATCAATATCTAAAAGCATCAGAGAAGCATTCCCCAGAATTCCCATAAGCAGGTTATTAAAATCATGAGCAATACCGCCGGCAAGCGTACCTATGGCTTCCATTTTTTGGGCATGCTGGAGTTGACGCTGAAGGACTTCTTTTTCTTTTTCGGCCCGCTTACGGTCGGTGATGTCTATTCCGACACCCAGCACGTATTTTTTATTATTCTGTATCAGACGAGTTCCGGTAAAATAGAATAGTCCTTTTCTGCCGTCTTTGGCGACCACATAGGATTCACCGGTTGCTTCTCCTTCTTCAAATACCTGCTTCATAAATTGATTGATTTTTTCTATATCCTTGGGTTCAAAAAACTCTTTCTGCGGCTTAAGAAAGGATTCTTCTGCAGTATAACCGCTAATGATTTCATGGTTTTTGTTCCATCGGACAAGACGCTGTTTTTCGTCATAAACGTAAAATACGACCGGCAGGCTGTTTACGATGGCTTCTGTAAAAATTTTTTCCTGCAGGAGATTTTCTTCAGAACGCCTGTATTCAGAAATATCCTTTATGATTCCATCTACATAAATGAAATTTCCATCCTTTTTCGTACTCATCGTCGCGCTTATGGATCCCCAGAAGAAAGATCCGTCCTTTCGTTTAAACTCGGTCACAAAATCCGTGATCTTTCCTTCAGTTTTTAATTTGATTATAACCGCCTGCCTTTTTTCAGGCTCTTTGTAAAAATCCACAATCCGGTAGGCCGACAGATCATCCTTTGCGTCAAATCCAAACAGTTTGGCAGCTTCGGGATTGACATAAAGAAGCTTGCCATTGATAGAACTTCTGAAGATACCAACAGGAACATTTTCCTGAAGGGTTCGATAACGTTCCTCACTTTCCCTGAGCGCCTCCTCAAATTTTTTGCGCTCGGTAATGTTTCTTCCAATTCCCATGATCGCGTAAGGCTTGCCCTTACGGTACAGTACAAAACCTTTTGACTCAATATATACATAATCCCCATTTTTCTTTTTGGCTTTATATTCAAAAAAAGTATTTTGAACGCCCTTTTCAATGGTACCCTGCAGGGCATTCGATGCTCTCAACAAGTCATCTTCACTTACCAGAGAAGCAAGATTAAGGGATGTGATCTCCTCCCTGGTGTACCCGAACAGGTCCAGGGCAACGGGATTGGCGTCAATAAAATTTCCCTCTAAATCATGCAGATAGATACAATCCAGTGAGCTTTGAAATATTTTGCTGTATCCGAGTGCACGCTCATCTATGTTCTCCTCTGCCTGCTTCAGATTGGACACTTTTTGCTCTAAGTCCTTTACTTTTTGTTCCAATTCTTCATAGGAGGGTTTTTTAGACATTATCAACGTTCCTTCGTCTTCTTCAATGATACCTGGAAACCGTCATATCCCCGGTATTCGTGAATGACAGAATCACTCAAAACCGAACAAGAGGTTGCGCTTTATGAAGTTGGGTTTTGATGAAATGATAGAGATGATCTTTTTTAAATATAGCAGAAACATTTCAAAAAACAATATCTTGATTTTAAGGGTGGTTGAGAGGAGATAGCTCTGCTCCTTATAGATGGGGCATGGGCTTTCCAGGTTGTCACTTATTCGTATACTTTTTCATCGGTTTGATCTGCGCCCATGGCATCCTGCTCTGGATTTCGGGTTTTTTGTTTAGAAATGACCTTCTGGTATTCCTTATACCATTCATGCTGGATGATCATCTGCATAATTTCATTGGTTCCAACCCAGATCATGGACAGCCTGATGTCCCGTATAATTCTTTCGATGGGATAGACATTGGTATATCCGATTCCGCCCATTACCTGCATACAGTTGTTTACAATTTCCCAGCAGCTTTCCGTCGCGAATTTTTTTGCCTCAGATACCATTCTTCTGATGCGGTTTGGGTGGACTTTTTTCGACTGGATCGCAAGGGCGGTATTGTGAACGAGGGAAATCGCGGCATCATAAAGGGTGACGGAATCCGCGACCTTGAAACCAACCGCCTGGAAATTCATTATCTCTGTTCCAAAAGCTTTGCGTTTTGATGTGTATTTTGTGGCGATTTCAATGGCCGGTCTTACACAGCCGATGGCCATGTTCGCGGCACCAAGCCTTTCCGGAATCATCATATGGATAAAAACGTCAAAACCACCATTTATTCCATTGAGCACATATCGGTCAGGCACTCGAACATTATCAAATATCACGCGGCCGGCCCCTCCCCCCCGAGTGCCCATGAGACCATAAAGATATATGGACTCAACTCCTTTTTTTCTGGGCACCATAAATGCGGTTAGCTTCTGATGTGCCGGTGCTTCCGGGTCTGTCAGCGCATATGCCAGAAACCAGTCGGCTCCTTCGGCGCCAACGATAAATCGTTTTTGACCATTGATAATCCAGTCACTGCCGTCTTTTTTGGCAGTTGTTGTCGCTCCGAAGAAGTCGGAGCCACCCCTTGGTTCGGTTAAACACTCGGCTGCATACATATTCCCTTTTAAGATCGGCACAAGAATTTCCTGTTTTAGATCTTCGCTTCCGAAATTGAGAATGGCATCTCCGACCAGACCGGCTCCAACACCCCAGAGACATCCTAGCGAGTGGCTTACACTTGCCACCTCATGACAGATCAGCCCTTCATCAACCTCCCCGAGTCCTCTGCCGCCATATTTTACCGGACATCGAACCCCCAGAAGATTTCTGCGTCCTGCTTCTTTGAGGAATTCATGGGGGAAATGTATTTTTTCAGCGTCCATATCAAGAACCATCTCTTTTGGAATCCAGTTTGCGAAATCTCTTGCTTCCTCTCTCAGCTTCAGCTGCTCATCCGTCAATAAAAAATCATGCATGGGGGGCCTCCTTACATTATCAGGTTGATTAAGTGAGATCTCTTTATGTTAAGAAATAAAAAAAATTACGCGCGTATCATTTCAATAAAGTGATCCAGGAGCAATTCAGGATTTGTTTTAAAAGAGGTGATGTCAAAGGAAAGTAATTGCATCATGTTCAGAACAATTCCACCACCGTTCATCAGGAATGAAAGCTCTTCGGTATTCAGATTTTGTTTTACAATGCCCTGCCGCACTCCTTTTTTTAAGATAGAATTGATAAATCCGATATATTTCAGATGGTCCTTTCGGAGCTGCCTGGCAATATCTTCATCATCGATCTCAGAGATGGCCTGAAATTGAACTTTTAACTCATTGGGATGCTCTTTCATTCGTTCATAGTAGACCAGACCCATTTTTTTGAGAGCGGTCAAAGCATCCGGTTCTTTTTTAACTTCTTCTTTCCAGAAGGCGATAATTCTGGCAGACATGTGCGCCAGAATCGCGAGGAAGATGCTATTTTTAGTTGGAAAGTATTTGTAAACCATAGATTATGAAAACGCCACTACATCTGCGATATCAAGTACTTTTGCGCTTCGGTAATTCGATTTCGCAAATACCGTAACCGCGGATTTAAGTATCTGTTTTTTTCGTTCTTCCGCCGGAAGTCTCTTTTTAGGGCGCTGCATGACAGGTTCCTTAAGTTAGTGAGTACTCACTTATATAATGGCATTGTGTGGGTGTCAACTTTTTTCAATGCCGGGGTTTTATTTTTTAAAATCATCCAAACGTTGAAAAAGGATATTTTGCTGAAACGGAATTCATCGCAGAGAAAAGGATCTTCTATGTTTTGCAGAGGCCATATGCTCTGAATTCTCCGGATCGTTTTGCCAGGTATTTCATTGACTTTTAAAAAAAGATTTTGTAGCGATAGGGCTGTTCCCGGATTCAATGAACTGATTTTGATTGGCGGAACCATATCATCCGATAACGTTAAATCGGATTGCAACCTGTTGACAGGGGCTTTATTCATACATGGGGGAAGAGAATAATGGAAAAAGAAAGACCGATTTATTTCAACGATCCTGACGCTCTTGTCGATTTTGTGATCGATCGCGTGGGGAAAAATATTACTCTGGGAATGTGTCTGGGACTGGGCAAACCGAACCATTTTGCCAACGCTATTTTCAAGAGAGCCAAAGAAGATCCCGGCCTTAAACTGAAAATTCTGACAGCACTCTCCCTTGAGCCCCCGTCATGGTCGAGTGATCTGGAGAGGCGGTTTCTGGAACCCCTGGTTCAAAGGGTTTGGAACGGCTACGTCAACTTGGATTACATTACGGCTGTGAGAAAAAATGAGCTGCCGCCAAACGTGGAGGTAAGTGAATTTTTTTATAAAGCAGGCGGGTTTTTAACCAACGAGCATATGCAGCAGAACTATACCAGCACCAACTACACCCATGCTTCCCGGGATGTTCGGGATAATGGCATGAATGTCGGCGGTCAACTGGTCGCTAAAAAAGAGATCAACGGAAGGCCCATGTTCAGCATGAGTTCGAATTCCGACACGGCGCTGGATGCTTTCGCTGAGTTGCGAAAACAGCGGAAAGAAGGGCGCAAGGTCGCAGCAATCGGGCAGGTCAATAATAACCTGCCCTTCATGTACGGCGATGCGGTGGTGAGTCCGGATTTGTTTGATGCGGTACTGGAAGGGCCTGAATTCGAGTTTACCCTGTTCGGTGCCCCCCGTGAATCTGTGAATGCTACTGACTATGTGATTGGATTGCATGCCAGTACCTTGATAAAAGACGGCGGGACACTTCAAATCGGCATCGGTTCACTGGGAGATGCAATCGCTTATGGACTTCGAGTACGCCATCAGCAGAATGAAGTGTACAATAAAATACTGCGCGATGTGGGTATTATTGAAAAATATGGGGATATTGTTCACCGGGTGGGTGGAACGGCTGTTTTTGAAAAGGGATTATATGGGTCCACGGAAATGCTGGTGGACGCTTTTTTACATCTGTACAAAGCCGGTATTATGAAACGGAAAGTATATGACAATATACCTCTTCAGAAGCTTGTAAACGAAGGCAAGATCAGGGTGAAGCAGAAAGTGACACCGCAGGTGGTTGAAATGCTTGCAGATCAGTCTGCCATCCATTCCAGGCTGACCCGGAAAGATTTTCATTTTCTTCAGGAGTACGGGATTTTAAAACCGGAGTTGACGTATGAGAACGGCATGATTGTCAATGGGAAAGACAGTTTTGTCCCGGATTTGAAGGATGATAACAGCAAAGACCGGTTATTCGAGTCCTGTCTGGGGACAGAGTTGAAGGAAGGATTCTGGATGCATGCCGGTTTCTTTCTGGGACCGTCCGATTTTTATGATGTGCTGAACAATATGAGCGAAGAAGAGCGGATGCAGATCAACATGACAAGCGTTCTCCATACCAACCAATTGTACGGGAACAATCCCTATTCAAGTGAAGAGTTAAAGGTCCTTCAGAGAAAGGATGCCCGTTTTATCAATGCCGGATTGATGGTGATGCTTTCGGGTGCGGTTGTCTCTGATGGACTTGAAGATCTTCGAGTGGTCAGTGGTGTCGGAGGGCAATATAATTTTGTGGCACAGGCTCATGCCCTTGAAGATGCGCGCGGTGTTTTAATGATCCGAAGCACCCGTGCCAAGGGAAAAGATGTCAGTTCAAATGTTGTTTTTAATTATGGACACACAACGGTTCCACGGCACTTGCGGGATATCATTGTCACCGAATATGGGATTGCGGATTTAAGGGGAAAAAACGACAAGACGGTCATTGCCAATCTTTTGAATGTAGCGGATTCACGTTTTCAGGAAGAGCTTTTACAGCGTGCCAAGCAATCAAAAAAAATCCAGGCCGATTACCGGATTCCGGATCAGTTTCGCAATAACTATCCGGAACGGTTAGAAAGTGTGATTGCAAAGCATAAGGAAAAGGGCCTTTTCCCGGTTTTCCCGTTTGGTACCGCATTTACGGATGAAGAAATTGTTATCGGGAAATCGCTAAGAGAGTTCAAGGAAAAAGCCGCGGATAGTAAAATGGCTTTGTTGTCGGGGATCATGACCCAGATGGTATCTTCGGTTCCGGAATCGGCAAAAAAGTATTTGAAAAGAATGCAGTTGGAGAAACCCGGAAATAACCAGGAACGTCTCATGCAGAAAATTGTTGT
>CAZOEW010000156.1:0-8882 GCA_964578935.1 uncultured Desulfobacterales bacterium
CAAAACCGGCAAGAACCGCGGTTTCATTTGTTTCTCCGATCTCAAGGGTCAGGGGATCGGAAATCATCTCGGATTGATATTGGCCGAACGGAACATACATCTTACCCGCCTTCAGATAAAACGGCATTTTTTGCCTATTTTCAATGGTAATGAACCCCTCGTCAACATTAAAATCAGTTCCATCTTCTTCGTAAAGAAAAACCAGATTTCCTGTAACCCACTCATTAATGAAAGCTTCTATTCCAAGTGCCGCGGTGGATAGTGCAATATCACTTGAATTTTCGTCATCAAACCCTTCTTCCATCGCGGCCTCAATTTCAATCAAGCCGCAGATGGCAACCTTGTCCAGAAGTTCCGCTGATTTTTCCCCAGGCGCTTTTTCAGGGCTTTCATGGATATCCTGATAAGCGGCTTCATCTCTGTTTTCCGCGTATGAAAAGGAAATCAACCCGAAAACACACATAAGCAGGAAAAAATACCGTATCACTCTGTTTTTCATCGGAAAAACCTCCTTATGTTATTTCCATTCGTGAAATTGAACCCATATCACAGCGCCCAGTTCCACCTCTTTTGCCTGACCGTCCTTTTTCAGTTTTTCGTCAGCTGTATTTAAAGCCGCAAAACCCCACCAACCTTTATGGGGCGTCGCATAGGCAAAAACACCATTTTGATCCGCCTTAATGGTTTGCGTAATCATATAATCAGTCGGAGCGATTGCTTTTTGATTTTCATTGTAATATTCCACTTCCACTTCGGCATAAGGCACCGGCTTCCCATAAAGCTTGACAATCCCCTGAAAAACATTTCCGGCATAAAGGCCAAACGGCTTTGACAGGGGAACAATCTCGGTTTTTAGCCCGATCTCTGAATCCCATCCCTCATCATCTCCAAACGCGGCAACGACCGTTTTTGTATAATGAACGATAAAACAGTCTTCGGCTGGTTCCCAGTAGGGTGCGGGTTCCATATAAAAAATATAGACACCGGGCCGCTGGACCTTGTAATCAACTCGCCAGGCCGGATGGTCCATAATCCGCGTCTTTTCCAATTTCCCGAGAAGATCCTGTTTTTCCCCATTTACAGACACTCCAAAACCATTGGGTTTTGCCAGATCCATCCCGACCATTTCAAAGGGATGGGAAAAGGAAAGATTCAACCGTACATTCCTGCTGTCTTCCTGCATGACCATGGAGTCCGACGGTATTACCATTCCAAAATGGGCGATTGCAGGAATCGAGAAAAGGACAACCATCACAAAAGAAAAAAAAGAGATCACCATTCGTTTCATAAAACCCTCCCCCAAAAAAAAACCACGAAACAACAGCACCTTCATAGCGCCATTACCCTTCGTGGTATCGGTTGTAAAAAAATTTTAAAAATAAAAAACCGGGGGCTTCATGCTCCGTATTCTGAAAACGACCGTACATGGAAAAACGATCCTAGTCAATGCAAAGTTTCTATAAGATTCATGAAAGTTTCGGTAAAAATCCATCGTTGAAATATATTTTCGATGTTATCAAAACATGATATATTGTTTCATGACATCAATATCGATGTCCTCCTTGATCTTAACCGGAACGAATGGTTTTAAAGCCACGTTTATTTGTTTGAAACGATAATAGAGAGGCGCGTCATGACGGAAAAAATTTGTGTTCGGGCCATTATTTCCGGCCGGGTCCAGGGTGTTTTTTTTCGGATGGAGACCCGCAAGGCCGCGCAGCGGATCGGTGTTTTCGGATGGGTAAAAAATAGACAGGACGGGACGGTTGAAGCGCTCTTTGAAGGAGAAAAAGAACGTGTGAATTCGATTCTGGAGTGGTGCCGAAAAGGCCCGCCATTGTCAGAGGTTGAAAAGGTCAGCCTGATCCGGGAGGAATATACCGGAAACCATAACAGCTTTGATATAACCTATTAGAATCGAATTAAAACAAAGCGTCAACGAACCGATCCGGATCGAACTCCTGCAGATCGTCAAGCTTCTCTCCGACTCCGATATATTCAAGGGGAATGTTTAACTCATCACAGATCGCGATTACAATCCCTCCTTTTGCTGTTCCATCGAGTTTGGTCAGCGCAATGCTGGTAAGTCCCAGCGCTTCATGAAACATTTTTGCCTGGATCAATGCGTTCTGTCCGGTTGTCGCGTCAAGTATCATCAGAATCTCATGAGGAGCATCAGGTATTTTTTTTGCAATGGTCCGCCTGATTTTCTTCAGTTCTTCCATCAGATTCAACTTGGTATGAAGCCTTCCTGCCGTGTCGACAAGAACCACGTCAATGCCTCTTGCAATCGCGGCTTCTACCCCGTCATATGCCACGGAAGCGGGGTCTGCGCCATCTCGGTGTTTTACGATTTGAGCACCGGACTTCTCAGCCCAAATGGCAAGCTGCTCACCGGCCGCGGCTCTGAATGTGTCTGCCGCGACAATCAATACCTTCAGGCCTTCCTTCTTGAAACGAGCGGACAGCTTTCCAATGGTCGTGGTCTTGCCGACTCCGTTCACCCCGACCACCATGATAATTCTGGGTACAGGCTGTTCCTTTTTTTCTGCCGGGACATCTGCGTTTTTGATTAAAGACAGGATCTCCGTTTTCAGAGCGCGCTTTAATCCTTCTGCATCTGAGATACCAGAAGCTTTCTCCGAAATCTTCTGTACAAGACTCATCGTGGTCTGCACACCAATATCGGAAGTGATCAACAGTTCTTCGATTTCTTCCATCAGGTCATCATCGATCTTTTGAGCACTGGAAAAAATTCTATCCAGACCACCCGTGAATGTATTCCGTGTTTTGGACAGACCGCTTTTTAAACGTGAGAAAAACCCTTCCGGCTCGGGTTCAGTGGCAATCTCTTCAACCTGTTCGAAAGCCTTTGTTTCATCAATTTCAAGCAGTCCGGCCTCATCCGCATCCGGAGATTCAACTTCCCGAATCTCTCCGGCCTCTTCAAAATCTTCCGTTTCAAGGAGAGCTTCCGGAACCCGGTCTGATTCTTCGATCTTCTCATGGTGGTCTGCCGCCTCAATTTTTTTTCGTTTTACCGAAAATTTGCTGATCTGCATTACCAGGAAAAGAAGAATAAAAAATCCGGCAACCGCCCACAGAATTTCCGGCGGAGTCTCTTTTAAATAATCATTCAAATTCTCCAATATCGAATTAACGTATTGAATTGCCTGCTCAAGTATCTGCTCCATCAGCATTCCCTTATTATCGGTAACGGACAAAAATAAACAAAGCATCCAGACAAAAAAACAAAGCCCCATCGAATATCTGATCGCTTTATGATAAATTTATTGTTTTTTGTAAAGAATTAACTTGGTAAAACGGAATGCAGAGTGATCAGTTCGCCCGGTCAAAATTGACCGAAACAATCTTGGAAATCCCCTTCTGCTCCATGGTTACTCCAAACAGGGTGTCGGCAAACTCCATTGTCCGCTTATTGTGCGTAATCATAACGATCTGGGACTGATCGCCGATAATCTTGACAAGTTCATTAAACCGCTCGACATTTGCTTCATCCAGCGGTGCGTCAATTTCATCCATCAAGCAGAATGCGGCTGGTTTAATCAAAAATATAGAAAAAATAAAGGCGATCGCTGAAAGCGCTTTTTCACCGCCGGAGAGAAGACTCAATCGGGTAAGTTTTTTACCGGGCGGATGAATCATGAACTCCACACCGGTTTCAAGCGGTTTGTCAGGCTCCGTCAACACGAGTTTTGCCGAACCGCCATTAAAAAGTTTCGGAAAAACCTCTTCCAGTTTTTCATTTATTTTTTCGAATGTCTGCATAAACCGATCCTGGGTAATCCGGTTTATTTTTCGGATCACTTTCTGCAGGTCATCGAGCGCCTTTACCAGATCTTCCTGTTGCGTTGAAAGGAATTCAAAACGGGCTTTCAGCTCCTCATATTCATTGATAGCGCCCAGGTTTACATCGCCGATTCTTTCAATTTTTTCCCTGTACCCGGAAAGCTTTGTTTCCATTTCTTCAATGGACATCTCGTTTTTTTCAAAGGTCTCTTTCATCTCCAGCCTGAAATCAGCCAGGGAGTGGTGATACCTCTCTTCCAGACGGCCGGCAATGTTTTCCTGTTTGATGCGCCTCTGGGACTGCTCCAGTTCAAGATAGCGGGTCTTTTCGAAAATCTCTTCCCGTTTGTTCTTTATCTCGGAAATAGAATTGTCACTTTCCTGGAGCTTTTCATCAATATCCTTGTAATCCGCCTCATTTTTTTCAAGCTCTTTTTCCAGAGCCCTGTATTCCTCATACATGCCGGGAAGTATCTGGCCATACTTCTCGATCTCCTCCATACTGCCGATCTTCTTTTTCTTTTTCAGATCGATCTCCTGGGACAATTGTTCATACCTTCTGATA
This sequence comes from uncultured Desulfobacterales bacterium, assembly GCA_964578935.1. GTDB lineage: Bacteria > Desulfobacterota > Desulfobacteria > Desulfobacterales > SURF-7 > JAQYVL01. The sequence goes on from CAZOEW010000156.1 coordinate 4,376, forward strand.
CCATCATCCTGAAATTCTTTGAGCCGCTTCAGGGTATGGCTGCTGTTGTCATATTTCGCCTGGAGTGACGTAAGGTTGAGCTTGATATCCAACACGCGCTGATTGTGTTCATTCAGGCTTTGAGAAACGGATTCGATCTTCTCCGTCAATTCCACAACACCATCCTGTGCCGTCTTTACCTCCTGCTCAATCCTGGCAAGAGACTGATTATAACGAACCATTTCATCATCAAGATCACTTTCCTCTCCCAGAAGCTGTTCCTGCTCAAGACGAATAATCTCAAGATGACGTTTCGCATGCTTGAGATCTTCGCTTACCTTGTACAGTGATTTCTCCGCCTCTGTCTCATCGCGGACAGCGCTGTTTTTTTCCTCTATAAGTTTTTGCAGACTGATTTCATACTTGCGCAAGGAGGATTCCAGCTCTGTCTGCTCCTGCCCGGCCTTTTCCAAAAGCTGATCCAGTTCCGCAATCCTTTTTTCCAGAGTCTTTATTTCCTGTTTCTTGGCCAGAATTCCGGAAAGCTTGTCCTGACTTCCACCGATCATGATCCCCTGATGTAAAATCATATCGCCATTTTTACTGACAATGGTTTGCGGCCCGGCTCCGTTGCTGCTGTTCCATGCCGATATGGCATCTGAAATAGTCTCCGTTACGATAACATGCCCCAGCAGCGCTTCCGCTATTGTTTCATATCCTTCTTTGATATTGGTATACCGCAGCAAATGCCTGTCCGTACCAGACGCTTTCCCGGAACCTCCGTTCAGATTTTTTACGGTTGAAATGGGTATAAATCCACTCCGCCCCGCCCCGCTCTCCTGGAGATAATCAATTGAATTAACTCCTGCCTGCTGGTCCTCCACGATAATATATTGCAGAGACTCTCCCAGAACAGCTTCCACCGCGACTTCATATCCTGATTTCGGCGAAATGATGTCTGCTGTCAGACCCAGTATTCCATTTGGTTTTGCGCCATCTGAAACAGCCTCCGCAGCCTCGTCCTTCTTCATGATGGCCCTGACGCCATCTTTGTACCATTCATAGTTTTTGTCCATTTTCACAAGGGTGGAGTATCTGGACTTAACCTTGCTCTGATCGATCTCCAGCGTCTGAACCTGTTTAATCTGGGCAGCAAGAGCGCGATTTTTTTCTGTGAGAGACGCCTCTGATTCACGGATGTTTTCGGAAAGCCTCCCTATTTCTTTTCTGAATTTTTCAAGCTCACCCGCAGCTTCCTTTTCCATTTTTTCCAGTTCGGTTACCTTTTGGCCGGCCTGAAGCTCTTCCTCATCCATTCTTTTCAGACGTCGATTCAGGTTCTCTTTATTATTGAATGCGTTCTGATAGGTATTTTTATATCTGGCTTCATCTGCCACGAGATTCATGAGACGCTTCTTTTCTTTCTCAAGTTCCTGATGCATGGATGCCAGGTGATCCCGAATCTTTTCAAATGAACTGTTTTCATCGGCAAGAATCGTTTTATCCTGTTCGATTTTACGGATCAGATTGTTAATTTCATCCTGAACTTCGACGACTTCTTTTCCGATCTGTTCGTTCTTTTTCTCAAGATCTATCCGCGCTTCTTCAAGTCCGACGATCTCAATTTTGTAAGTTTCCGCATCCTTCTTAAGATAGGTCAAATCGTTTTCGATCTTATCTGTTTTACGCTGTACTTCGAACTTGCGTGATTTCTGGGATGCAATCTCCTGGCTTTTCTGGGCCCGCTCAAATTTAATCTTTTCAATCGCGGCGTCTATTGCGTTCAGCTGCGCCTCGTGCCCGATATTCGTATCTTTCAATTCTTTTAACAGCCGATCGGTTTCTTCAATCTGGCCGGTATATTCATCATAGTAATAAACAGCGGTCAGCACCTCCAATTCTTTCATGTGATCCCGGAAAATTTTGTATCTCTCCGCTTTTTTGGCCTGCCGTTTCAGACCGTCCATCTGGCGTTTGACTTCCGCGATGATATCACTGACCCGAAGCAGATTCTGGTTGGTGGCATGCACTTTCCGAAGCGCTTCATTCTTGCGGTTTTTATATCGTATTACTCCAGCGGCCTCATCGATAAAAGCACGTCTCTCTTCAGGCCCCGCATCGGTAATGGCCCCGATATTTCCCTGCTGAATGACTGCGTATGATCTTGCCCCCATCCCGCTGCCCCAGAAAATATTATGAATATCCTTCAATCGACATGGCTGCTTGTTTAAAAAATAAGCCCTTTCACCTGAGCGGTACTGACGGCGGGTGATCATAATTTCTGAAAAATCCTTCAGTTCCTCCGGTGCTGATCCATTATCATTCAAAAGCGTAAGCGACACCTCGGCCATATTGAGAGGCGCCTTGCCGCGTGAACCGGAAAAAATAATATCCTCCATGGATTTCCCACGGAGCTGTTTTACACTCTGCTCGCCCATCACCCATTTCAGCGCATCCAGAATATTGCTTTTCCCGCATCCATTCGGACCGACGACTGCTGAAATCCCGGCAGGAAAACTTATCGTCGATTTATCAAGAAATGATTTAAATCCTGATATCTCAAGTTTTTTAAGTTTCATACTTCAAGATCCCCGTTATAATCTGTCGAATGATACAATGCTTCTCTTCAGGTGAAACATTTGTTTCTGCATCCAACAGGCGCTGTTGTGAAAATAGATCCAACAAGCTGATTTTATAAAATTAAAATCGTAAACACCCTCTTTGATATCCGTTTTAGAATTATTCAAAGCAGATAACAAAAAACAACGATTTTGTAAAGAGAAAAGCACAACTTAGAGGGGTCTTGATACATTATGAATACAATATATAGTATGTAACTGATTTTAAACAGGCTTCCGGCAAAAACAGCATAAAGATCGATATGGTGTAACCTTGCCTTGACACAGATATCCGCTCAATTGTATTACTTTAATCCATGAAAAACGACTTATGGTTCAACTTTTTTGCAAGCCATTAATAAAAGATGGAGGAGTTAAATGCCTGAAAATAAATCTATTGCCATTGATGAATTGCTGAGTCATCCGGAAATCCAAAAAGCGACCAGCAAGGTAAACCAGGAACTTCTGGAGAGAAGAGAATACAACCCTCCTGTTTGCGATGTGTTCGAAAAACCATATACCTATCTTGAAAATATGGATGAATATTGTTTTGACATAGATCGGGAAACAAAAAAACAGCTCCCCGGGATTATAGGCAACAAGGTTCAGGCGATCCGTTCCACCGACTCCCCTTCGGAATCCATGAAAGAACGATATCTTAAACCGAGAAGAATCGGAATTGTCTTTTCCGGGGGTCCTGCTCCTGGTGGACACAATGTCATATCCGGACTTTTTGATGCTGCAAAAAAAGCAAACCCAGGCAATAAAATTTTTGGTTTCATCCTGGGACCGGACGGCATCATTGAAAATGAATTCATGGAACTTACGCAGGACATTGTAGACCGTTACCGGAATCTGGGCGGTTTTACCATGATCAAAACCGGCCGGACCAAGATTGACACACAAGAAAAAATGCTTCTCTCAAAACGAACCTGCAAAAAACTCAAACTGGATGCGCTTGTTATCGTAGGAGGAGATGATTCAAATACAAACGCCGCCTTTCTGGCGCAGGAAATGAAAAATGATGGTGTCCAGGTTATCGGTGTACCCAAAACAATTGACGGCGACATTCAGGTAAGAGATGCCAAAGGAAAAGTTCTGTGCGCCATGTCTTTTGGATTTCATACGGCAGCGAGATCCTTTTCAAAAGAGATAAGCAATCTCTGCACGGACAGCAGTTCGGATGTGAAATACTGGCACATCTGTAAAGTTATGGGCAGGGTCGCCAGCCATCTGGCTCTTGAAGTGGCCCTGCAAACCCATGCGAACATGACGCTTATCGGTGAAGACCTTGCCGATTATATTGATGAAAGACGGATTGAAAATGCCGAAAAGCAGGGTACTGTAGATTATACCGCATATGGAATGACGTTGCGTCACCTTTCCAGGCTGATCTGTGATTGTATTGTCCGCAGAGCCGCGGCAGGAAAAAATTTTGGCGTACTGGTCATTCCTGAAGGCGTCTTGGAATTTATTAACGAAATCCAGATTTTCATCACCAAACTGAATGTAATCATTGCCGAATACAACAATACACACGACAAATTCTTTCATAAGGAATTTCCCCTCCTCGAAGACAAACTGAATTATCTCCGAAGGCTTTCCCGGCAATCCAGAGAAGAGAAGAATATCACCCTATGGAACACAAGAGATGATGACCTGTTTAACGATATACCGGAATTTTTTCAGGAAGGACTTCTCATGGAAAGGGACAGCCATGGTAATTTTCAATTTTCTCAGGTGGAAACCGATAAAATTATCATGGGGCTTGTAAAGGACTACCTTAAGATACTCAAAGAAAAAGGTCAGTACAAAGTCGGGATAAAAAGAGAATTTTACCGGAAAACACTTGAAAATGAGGGGCTCCTCCCAGACTTTTACGGCCCCGTGCTGTTTAGAAACTATGATAA
>CAZOEW010000157.1:0-2398 GCA_964578935.1 uncultured Desulfobacterales bacterium
GGTTTTTTCCTGCTTCTGAGAAATCCGTAGAGTACCGGTTTCGCAACAGAAGGGTCATCAGTGCCGGTGCGAGAAAGAAGTCGGCGAGCAGTGCCACCAATATGACCAGACCGGTATAGAAGCCAAAGTTGATCGAACTTTTCAAGGTCGATCCCATGATGGAGAAAAAGCTCGCGCTCAAGACAAGCGATGTAATCAGGATCGCGCGGCCGGTTCCAAGCAGGGTTGCCTGGATCGCTTCATGCACATTGCCGCTGACTCCATAATACTTTCGAAAGTTGTACATAAAATGCATGGTATCATCCACGACGAGACCGATTGCGACGCTGCCGATCATCAGGGAGTTCATATCCAGAGGAACACCGATAAGACCCATGATTCCCATAATCATGGTAATGGGCAGCAGGTTGGGAATCATGCTGAACAGGCCGAATTTAAAACTGCCGATCAACACAATCATCATAATCGTAATGACCGCAAAAGCGATCAGATAACTTTTAGCCATGCTTCGCTGTGCCGCGGGCAGCACACGGCTCAGGATGCTGGTCAGACCGGTCAGTGTAATTTCAACCCGGTCATCAAACACATCTTCAAACACCTGCTCAATATCCTCGATCATTTGTTCGATATAGATGATATCGACATAGGGGATTTTTATCGTTATCGGCGACTTGCTGAATCGGATGTCGACGATCTGTTCCAAATCATCCGATCCGCTGTTTTCGAACAGTAACAGTTCCTGCGCGATGGTTTCGCGGTCTTCGGGAAGGGCATAAAAATTCGGATCATTGTCATGCAGAGCAAGGTTTGTCTCTTTAATGATGTCGATGATTGAAAACACTTTTCCTACATAGATTTCGTTGCCCTGAAGTTTCAAAAGCCGCTGGGTTACGGTTTCGATCCGCTTTAAAATATCCGGTTCATAAAGACCGTTTTCCTGTTTGGTATCAACCAGCGCGATGAGTACCAGCGTCCCTTTGAGCTTATCATCCACCAATTTGTTGTCGTGCTTGATAGCCATGTGATCCGGGAAATAGCTCATGACATTGTGAGACAACCTGAGCTTAAACAAGCCGACCAGGGTTACGGCAAAGATCAAACTGCTGATCAGGATGATTTTTATGGGATGTTTATAAGAAAAATCCGCAACAAACAGCAGCAAGCGATCCATCTGGTTCGAACGGCTTTGAACCTTTTTTTGCTTCCGCTTCATGGGAAACAGGGCAATAAGCGGCGGTATCAGGATGAGCGTAAAAATAAGCGCCAACATTACGCCGGTCGCCGCAAAGATGCCGAGACTTGCCAGCGCCGCCAGCTCAGAGTATGAAAAAGACAATAAGCCTGCCGCGGTTGTCAAGGTGGTCATTACAACGGCCAGCCCGGAATGTCCCATGGCATGGGCGATGGCATCCTCCTTGCTTTTCCCCTGTTCAAAATTTCTATAGAAAACCGCCAGGATATGGATTGAATCCGCTACACCCACGGCAATCAGGAACGCAGGCAGTATCGTGGTGAACAGTGTCAAGGGGGATTTGAATATGGCCATCAGACTGATGGTGGCAAAGAGCGCCCCATAGATTGGAATAAAAGGTAAAATCACACCGGAAACACGTCGAAAAAAAATGATCAGGAATAGAATGACTACCGCAGTCGTCAGTACAAATGAAACAGAAAAGTCTTTGCGGGTGGCACGATCGAAAATTTCTGAAACCGGAGGCCCGCCGGTAAGCGCGATGGCAAAATCAGGAGCATCATAGCGTTTGATCACGCTTTCTATGGCCCGGATAAATTCCTGGTTTTCTTTTTCTGAAAAATAGTGCTTTTCCTCCTCATCTTTATCCGGCATTAATTCCGGGACTGCTTTTTCCTCAAAATCTTCTAATTCCTCTGATAAAACCTCCTGCGGCTGGATGACTGCCTGGGTTTTAATGATGACTGCGGTTAATGAACCATCTCTTGAAATAACATTGTCTACATAATACGGATGCTTCAGTACCCTCTCTTTCAGATGCTTTAAATCCGATTCTGTTTGCGGCCATTGTTCCAGGAGGCTGTCCACATAGAGCGTATCATCTTCACCGCGAGTATTCCTGACATTGATCAGGCTGGTAATATCTTCAATGTAAGGGACCTCTTTTTCCAGATCTTCCTGGAAGGATTTGAGCCGCTGTAAAAAAGCATTTGAAAAAATATTCGATGACTGAACACCAAGTAAGGTGATATTCGCGCTTCCGAATTCATCTTTGAATTCATTGTAAACAAGAACACTTTTGTCATCCTTGCGGAGCAAGGATTCCGCGGAAGTGTCCACCGTTATTTTAGGGAGTTGAAATAATAAGACACCAACCGCCAGGAAGACGAACAGGATCGTTTTCAATCGATGGTGATAAAGCGTGTG
>CAZOEW010000157.1:2498-8834 GCA_964578935.1 uncultured Desulfobacterales bacterium
TCATATTTTCCCTCTTTTATAAACGTATGCATCCGGGTCGGTAACAGTTTGTTATAGAGCCCTCTCCCGAACTATTGTTTATATCCGATTGCCCGCAAAAGGCCTTTGCGTGCTTCGATATCTTCTTCTGTTTCTATCCCTTTCGAGGCAAATCCATCAATAACGCCCATGATGCCGCGGCCCTGATCTGTTTCAGCGATTACCACTTCTACCGGGTTTGCCGTGGCGCAAAATATCCGGCAGACTTCCGGAACGTTTTTAATCGCGTTTAAAACATTGACGGGGAACATATCTTTCATAAAGACAATAAAGCTGTGACCTGCGGAAAGACGGTATGCATTCTGTTTAGCGAGCTCGATCAACGAATCGTCCGTTCCTGTATATCTCACCAGACATTTATCAGAGGCCTCACAAAAAGCGATACCGAATTTGGCTCCGGATACTCCGTTGACCATGGCTTCAAAAACGTCCTCAACCGTTTTGATAAAATGAGAATGTCCCAGAATCATGTTGAGGCTGTCGGGATTTTCTATGGTTACGGTTTTAAGTTCCATATCAACTACCTCCTTTTAAATGTGAATGGTTTCCCCCCTTCTGGGAGCAGTGGCCCAATAGCCCGCCTCTTTGAGATAATCTGTAAATGAAAGGGCCTGCTCCTTTTCACCGTGGACAACTGCTATTTTTTTAATGTTCAGGTTTGATTCTTTGATAAAGCGGATTAATTCATTGCGGTCTCCATGCGCACTGAAACCGCCGATCTGGGTGACTTGCGCTTTAAGAGGATATTCCTTGTTTAAAAATTTCAGCAGGGGCGGCTGTCCGGTGCGACCCGATTTTTCATATTCCACGCCTTTTTCAAGGAGACGGCGGCCCAGGGTGTGCTCCGCCATGTAACCAACGATAAGGATGGTGTGTTTCGCATTATGAATCTTATACCGGAGATGGTGAAGAATCCGGCCTCCTTCGCACATCCCTGAAGAAGAGATAATAATCGCCGGTTTCTCATTCCTCATGAGAGCCATTGACTCTTCGACAGATTGGACAAAATTCATCTGTTTGAATGCAAAGGGGTTTTTCCCATCTTCGAGAAAGGTTTGGTGGGTACCCTTGTCATATACTTCAGGGTGTTCACCGAACACGCGGGTAAGATTGTTTGCAAGAGGACTGTCCAGATAAACCGGAATTCTGGGCACCAGGCCTTCATTGTAAAGCTCATGAAGAACGTAAATAATCTCCTGGGCTCGGCCAAATGCAAAAGAGGGGATCAGAACCGATCCGCCCCTGTCAAAAGTATCATTGATAGTTTTTTTGAGTTGCTCCTTGATGTTCGAAACAGCTCCATGATACCGGTTCCCATAGGTGCTTTCCATGATCAGAAGGTCCACATCCCGATCTTCTTCATCAAAAACAAGCGTTGGGTCTTTGAGGATCGGTTTGCCAAACCGACCGAAATCGCCGGAAAAACAGATGTTGTAAAGGCGGCCGTTTTCTTTTGCCTTGATCATGCAGATCGCGGAGCCTAATATATGGCCGGCATCATAAAATTTGCAGCTGATCTCTTTTCCAACCTCTATGGAATGCTTATAGGGATATCCGTCGAAAAAGCCAAAGGCCTGCTGTGCATCGTCTGAGGTGTAGAGCGGCTCTACTTTTTTTAAATTGTATTTCTGGATCAGTTCATTTATTTTCTCCCGATTCAGCCTTTCTCCTTTTTTTTTCAGTAGTTTTTTGATTTCCTTTACTTCATGAGGCGATGCGGAATTTTGATCGGAACTGGCTTTTAGATTGTTTAAAAATCCCCGTACAACTTTATAGTTCAGGTAATCTGAATCCGATTCCTGGATCTTGGCACTGTCGAGCAGCAGGTATTCGCAAGCGTCTTTTGTGACATCGGTGCTGATGACCCGGCCGGCAAAGTTTTCTCTGGTCAAAAACGGAACCCGGCCGGAATGATCAATATGAGCATGGGAGAGAATGATGCTGGTAACGATCGCAGGGTCAAACGGAATTACCCTGTTTTTTTCTTCCGATTCTTTCCTTCTTCCCTGGAACATTCCACAGTCGAGCAAAATGTTGTCGGTTTCAGTCGACAGCAGATGCATGGATCCGGTTACTTCCCTTGCTGCACCATAAAAAGTGATATACATGGAATTTCCTCCTCCGAGGTGTTTTTAATTGGATGGTTATCGAATAAAAACGCGAGTATCCGGTTTTGCCTGGCGTTTGTGAATTACACGTAGCATAATTTTCATAAAGAGGGAAGCCGGGTATTTCGTAAAAGTCGTTCCGATACAGTTCCCATCATGTTTTGAAATTAAATATAAATCAAGATGAATATCAGTCAGGTATTCCGCTGGTTGAGAAAATGTTATGCTTGACCCTGATTCCCGTTATGTGGCAAGATGAGTAATAGCTGTTTATTAAATCAGTTATATTCAATCAAGGCGGTTGCGAATGATGGGGAAACTCAGCAAATCCGAAGTCGAGCAGATGTACAGAACACTGTTTGAGAGTTCCATGGACTGTGTCTGCCTTCATGACCTGGATGGTAATTTTCTGGATATAAATCCGGCAGGGCTTGATCTGCTGGGCTACACAAGGACCGAGTTTCTATCGAAGAGTTTTATTTCTTTGATAGACAAAAAACAGAGAAAGAAAGCGCTTGGCTGCCGAAAAGAGATTGTCGAAAAAGGGTATCAGAAAAGCGTAACGGAATATCATCTTGTTTCAAAGAGCGGAAAATCCGTAACCATCGAAGCAAGAGGCGTTCTGATTCATCGTAAAGGGAAACCATTTGCGATACTTGGAATTGCACGCGATGTTACACACCGCAAAAAAATCGAGGAGGCTCTTCGCAGGTCGGAGGAAAAGTACCGGTTTTTGATTGAAAGCGCCATAGATGGAATCATGATCATACAGGATGAAATGATCCGGTTTGTAAATTCCAGAGTGGTTCAAATTTCGGGATATTCAAAAGAAGAACTGATCAATCATCGTGTTACGGATTTTGTTGCCCCTGAAAGGAGAAACGCTTTCCTGAAGCAGGTTGGAAAACTTGCCGGACGCAAGAAAGCGGTAAAATCATTTCCTTACAAGGGAACAGATAAAGAAGGAGCGGATGTCATTGTTCAAACCAGGATCGTTGCGATTGAATGGGAGGAGAAACCGGCAATTCTGGTTTTTTTAAGAGACATCACCACTGAAAAAAAATATGAAGCCAGAGTAATTCAGACGCAAAAGATGGAGGCGGTCGGCACATTATCAGGGGGAATCGCCCATGATTTCAATAATATTTTAGGGGCTATCATGCTGAATGCCGAAATGGCGCTTGATGATGTGGAGGAGGGCAGCGAAGCCGGATACTCACTGGATCAGATATTGAATTCGAGTTATCGCGCAAAAAAACTGGTGGATCAAATTCTGACCTTCAGCCGGGAAGAAATGAACGAACGCAACCCGCTGGAATTCGGCCTTGTCATCAAAGAAACACTCAAGATGCTTCGATCGGTGATCCCGGCAACCATCCGCATCAATCAGTATATCCCCTCCGACATTGGAATGGTAATGGCTGATCCTGCTCAACTGCAGCAAATGATTGTGAATCTCATCAACAACGCGGTGGATGCGATGAAAGAGATCGGAGGAGAGCTTGACATAAGGCTCGAAAGTATCTCTGTTAAAGAACCGCCACCCGGGTCTGACTGCAAGCCGGGTGAGTATCTTCAACTGACGGTGGGCGATACCGGGCCGGGAATTCCGGATAAGAATCTTGAACGAATCTTCGATCCATTTTTTACAACCCGGAAAACAAGAAGCAGAACCGGCTTGGGACTTTCCGTGGCGCGTGGTATTGTGGCCATTAATAAAGGGTTTGTGATCGTCGACAACAGAAAGGAGGGGGGAACCGTTTTTACGATTGCTTTTCCGAAAGTGAAAGAAAAGAGGATTTCTTCGGGGAAGAAAAAGCAGGTTTTCAATTCAGGGGGTGAGAAAATCCTTTTTGTTGATGACGAAACAGCCCTGATCGATGCCGGCAGGAGAATTCTGGAAAGACTTGGCTATGAAGTCGTGACCGCACAGAGCGGAGCAGAGGCGCTGGCATTGTTTTCAACAAATCCCATGCAGTTCGATGTGGTGATAACCGATACAACCATGCCGAACATGACAGGTATAGAACTGTCAAAAGAAGTGCTGCGTATTCGGCCTGATATTCCGATTGTTGTCTGCACCGGATACAGTGAGCTGATTTCATCTGAAAAAGCAAAACAACTCGGCATACAAAAGGTTGTCATGAAACCTTTTGTAAAGCGTGATATCGCGGAAACGATACAAAAGGTATTGGGGGAAAATGGTATCTCTCGAAAATCAGTTTGAATACTGGGACCGTGTGGCTGCCTCAAAAACCTTTACACATCCGTTTGCTTTTGACAGGTTTCGTTCCCTGGTGCCCAGAACAGCCCATATCCTTGATTTGGGCTGCGGCTATGGCAGAACCTGCGATGAACTGTATCGAAAAGGGTATCAAAATATAACAGGTGTCGATTCGTCACAAAAGATGATCGAACGCGGCCGCAAGGCGTATCCGTTCCTCCGCCTGAAGACATGGAAGGGCAATCATCTTCCTTATGATTCGGAAGCCTTTGAAGCGGTTATTCTGTTTGCCGTTCTTACCTGTATTCCGACCGATATCGGACAGAAAACTCTTATCAACGAAATAGATCGCGTTCTTCTTCCGGGAGGTATTGTTTATATCAGCGACTACTGGATTCAGAACGATGATCGTAACCGCGCCCGATATAGCGCGTTTCAGAATAAATATGGCACCTATGGCGTTTTTGAACTTCCGGAAGGAACCGTTGTAAGACACCATGAAAGAGAATGGATATCATCCCTTCTCGTTGATTTCAACGAATTGGATCTGTTTGATCTTGAAGTGGTCACCATGAACGGGAATATCTCTTCCGGTTTTCAATATATCGGGAAAAAAAGAAGCATATGAATTTTGGGGATGTGGTGCTTCATCCCATCAGGGACGCAAGTGGGAACGAATGTGTGAAACAGGAGAAAAAACCGGATATGAAAAGCGAATCTCAAATTGCGATAATCGGTGCAGGGGCTATCGGAAGTCTCCTTGGCGGGATGCTGGCACGAAATCAGGAAAATGTAACCCTGGTCGGGAACAAGGCTCATGTGGAAGCGATCAATAAAAATGGGTTGATGGTTGACGGCGCGGCAGGAAAATTTACGGTAAACCCGAAAGCGGCTGAAAAGCTCGATTTCCATCCGGATATTGTATTTGTTTCGGTAAAAACGCAGGATGTTCAAAAAGTGTGCAATGAAATTCAACCGTATGTGAACGATGTCCCGGTTGTGATGATGCAGAATGGTGTTATCAGTGCTGAAATTGCAGCCTCGTTTTTTAAGAAAGAAAAGATTATAAGCTGTATTCTGCTTTTAAATGCCCAGTTTTTAAAACCGGGCAGCGTAACCTATGTTAATAAAAGTCCGATCGTTATCGGCCAAGCTTTTTCCCGGAATGGAGAAAGCGTGAAAGAAATTCAGTCTGTGTTGAATCAAATGGCCCGAACCGAGATCAGTGACAACATACTTGGTGCGCAGTGGGCGAAGCTTTTTATCAATGCCATGGGTAATGGGCTGGATGGCATGACCGGTTTGAGCGTCGGAGAGTATATAAAATATCCGGGCTTGCTGAAAATCGGTGTTTTAATACTGAAAGAGGCGTTGCGATTGGTGGATGAAGCCGGAATTCGTCTTGAAACCCTTCCTTCCTATCCGATGCACTTTTTTAAATGGATTATCAGGGCCCCAACCCCCATTGCGGTACGATTGTTAAAGCAGATCATACGTTTCAAGGGAGATAAGGAGATCATCACATCCACACTGCAGAGTTTGCGTAAAGGGAAAAAAACGGAAATAGACTATCTGAATGGCGAGTTCGTAAGGTTGGGGCGACAAACAGGGATTCCCGCGCCATTCAATTCAAAAGTGGTTGAATTGATACATGAGATAGAACGTACGCAGAAGTTTTACCTGCCGGAAGATTTGGTCCGGATATTTCGCGAAACAGCAGCTTGAATATGAAAATAGATTGACAGGCTCGATTCAACGACTTGTATTCCACAGAATTTAGTTGCACAACTTATCGAAAATACTTATAGATCGTGTTACGTTCAGCAGAGAACCGACTCCGGTTGCAGAATATGTTCGGGAGATGACCGGAACGGCAGGATTTGCAATTGAAGGCGGGAAATAGTACAGTACAAAACCGTTCAATATGAACTGGATTTTATTTCCAGTACGGGTTACTGGTTCAAT
>CAZOEW010000158.1:0-8833 GCA_964578935.1 uncultured Desulfobacterales bacterium
TTCCCACTGATGGTTTTAAAAACCAATCGGAACATATTTATGACAATCGCTATAGATTGTAACTTTCATCAAATGTGGTGTAGTACGTGATATGCTTTTTAAACCAGTTCTGTCCCCTTCCGATCATCACAACGGTGGATAAAAGCAGCGCAACAGCCGTAATGATAAACATGCCGACTATTTTTTCTCTTCTCCTGTATTCAAGCTGCATCATGATCCTGTTCCTGCTCACAGTCGATGCCCTGCGCTGTGACCTGTTTGTTTTTGATTACAATCTCTCGATTCGAAAAACGTCTGATAAAATGATTATGGTTTGAAAAAAAAATGACCGGAATCCCTGACTGAAGAAATTCTTCAAAAACGTCAACAAAAAGGGCGAATTTTTTTTGCCCGATGAAGTCTTCCGGCTTTTCAACAAGCAGAAGTTCCGGCAACTTGCACAGCTCCCTTATTGTTATCGCAACTCTTAAATCGGTGACATCAAGAGCAGCCGGACGCATATCCAGCTTATCGACGATGCGAAACAGCTCACACAGTTTGAAAGTATACGCATCCAAAGAAATCGAGAGTGAATTTTCAAAATAATACCGAATAAATAGAAGATTTTCTCGTATCGTTCGGTTGCTTGACATCGCTGCTTCCTGGGTGATAAAACCAATTTTTTTTTTGACCGGCAAAATTTTCCGATAGTCTGAAAAATCAAGTTGTTCACCCTTGAAACGATAAACGCCCCCTGATGGAGCCAAAAGCGTTGAAAGAGCCCTTATCAAAAGGCGTGCATCATCCGATGAATCAGAATGGATAGCGCACACATCTCCCTCCGAAACCGCAAGGTGTAACAGATTCAAGCCGGTTCCGGTTCCGGGCTGAATCATGTTATAATCTTTTAATTCAATCGTATACACAATATCCGCTACAAATAAAATACCGTGGAAATAAAAATATTGATCCCAATACAGAATATAAAACATTCGATTGCCGCCCTTGAGACTGCAGGAGGAGTCTGAGTCATCTGCCTTTTACTCTTGAAGCCATGATAAAGCGAGACCACTGTAATGGTGAAACCAAAACAAACCGCCTTGATGAGTCCCACAACCATATCTTCAATCGTAAACGCCTTGCCGACCTGTGATAGAAAATTTCCCATGGGAAGATCGGTACCCACCCAGACCACAACATATCCTCCAATGATTGCAATCAGATCAAATACTATAAAAAGGCTGAGAATCGATATGGTTATGCCCACCAATCTCGGAAAGGATATCAGCCGCATCGGATCAATTCCGGACATTTCAATCGAATCGATCTCATTGAGTATGTTCATATAACAAACTTCAATGGTAACCGCGGAAGCGGATCGAAGAATTACGACAAAAGCGGTTATCATGGGACCGAATTCCCTTACAACAAGTGTCAGGATTATCTTTCCGAGGTCGTACTCTTCGGAAACCCATGTAAATTGGCTGATAAGGATGGTTCCGGTAATCAGTGAAACCGGAATTATAATTGGAAGGGCCTGGATCCCGGTAAAATAGAGCTGTTCCACAACTGCCCATCTGACTACCTTACCCCCATATGCCGATCTTACAAGTATCAGCTTCACCAATCTGTAGGCAAAAGCAGACAGATTAAAAAGGTGATTCATGGAAAGAATTGCTTTTCTGCCAATATATCCTGAAAGCTGATTCATATTTAGTAAATTAAGAGATGCGGAGAAATTATTTTGGAGTAATATTCTGCGATGCTGCATTTTCGCCTTACGGTTGACTTGTGCCTGATCTTACAATATAAAAAACAGTCGGGTCAACAGAATAAGCTCCCATCGTTTATTTCAAATCACCACCATGTTTCAGATTGATTATGAAGAAAACCTTTCGACAACCTGGGTTTATCATTTCTATCGTTATTGCACTGATCGGGGTTGCCGCCTATACAACCGGGATCCATTTTCTGGAAATCGTCGAATTAAAAACGATAGACTACCGGTTTGCTGCCCGTGGCATGAAAACTCCCGGCAAAGAAATTGTTCTGGCAGTTGTAGATGAAAAAAGCCTGGATATGGAAGGCAAGTGGGTCTGGCCGAGGTCAAAATTCGCCGATCTCGTCCAGAAACTTTCCGATGCCGGAGTTCGTGTAATTGGATTTGATATTGGATTTCACGAATCCGAAGATCAGGGCATTATTCATACGATCAGCCGCATACAAAAGACAGTTCAAAAAATCGGTATAAACAACCGTGAACTGGAAAACTATTTACATCAATTAAAACAGGAAGTAGACAATGATCGGCTTCTGTCCGACACAATCAAAGAATCAAAAGCCAGGGTAGTACTCGGCTGGTTCTTTCACAGCAGTCTTGAAAGTCTCAGTCATTTAGACCGAGAGCAGCTCAAGATTTATGAAGAGAATATCCGGAAATCCCGTTACCTGTATACACGTTCGGAATACAGTGTTGATGCTGATCTGTCATACATTACAGAAATTGAGCCGGAACCGAATATCAACATCATCTCAAATGCCGCGGAATACGGCGGTTTTTTTAACTTCCTCCCGGATATGGATGGCAGCTTCAGACAGATTCCGGCCGTGCTGAAATTTAATGACAGACTTTACGCTCCTCTTTCCCTCATGGTGCTGAGCGCCTATTTCGAGCAGCCAATTCATCTTGAAATCGGACCGGAGGGTCAGATCAACAGAGCATGCATCGGAAATGCGATATGCATCCCGACCGATGAATTCGGCCGAATCATGATTAACTATCGGGGAAAAGACAAAACATTCAGCCATATATCTATAACAGATATTTTAAAAGGCAACATACCTCCCTCCGAGCTGAAGGATAAAATCGTTCTTGTCGGTGCAACAGCGGTAGGGATTTATGATTTAAGGGTGACTCCTTTTTCTACAAATTTTCCTGGCCTTGAAATTCATGCAAATATTATTGACTCGGCTTTATCACAGGATTTTATCAAACCTCTTCCTCCATACTACCTGTATAATGTCTTTGGGATTATCCTCACCGGGCTTTTTCTCGGTTTTGTCTTGACAAGAACCGGCGTAATTTCCGGTGCGCTCATATCGCTGCTGACAATTACCGGATATTCCCTCCTCTGTATTTTTCTTTTCAGCAAAGCCGGCGGAATTCTCAACATGGTATATCCGGTTCTTGTCATGACGCTGATCTATATCAGCGTGACCGCCTATAAACATTTCATCGAAGAAAGCCAGAAAAGATTCATTAAAAACGCATTTTCAACCTATATCGCGCCTTCGGTTGTCAAGCAGCTTATGGATTCGCCCGAAAAGCTCGAACTTGGAGGAGAGCAGCGAGACATAACCGCTTTCTTTTCCGATGTTCAGGGTTTTACAAGCATCTCGGAAACGCTGTCTCCTCCTGATCTGGTGGAGCTCCTGAATGATTTTCTGACCGAAATGACAGATATCATTCTAAGTCATGAAGGAACGGTAGACAAGTTCGAAGGGGATGCCATTATCGCTTTTTTCGGCGCTCCGAACACCCTTGAGAATCACGCTGAAACCGCCACGGCTGCATGTATTGAAATGCAGAAACGCATGTCGAAACTTCGTGAAATCTGGCGGAATTCACAAAAACCGGAACTTAAAATGAGGATAGGACTCTGCTCAGGACCTGCAGTTGTAGGAAACATGGGATCAAAAAACCGCATGGACTATACCATGATGGGGGATACCGTCAATACGGCTGCCAGGCTGGAAGGCGTTAACAAGACGTACGGCATTTATACATTGATCAGCGAAAGCACTTTTCAGGCCGCGCAAAACCTCATTTTTTCAAGAGAGATCGACTCAATCAACGTTGTCGGGAAAAAAGAACCCATAACGATCTATGAGCCGATCGACTTTAGAGAAAATGTGGATGACGGCCTTCTTCATGCCGTAGACTGGTATACCAAAGGACTACATTCCTATCGATCACGGGATTGGAAGCAGGCAATTGGTTTTTTCAACAAAACCCTTGAAATCCTTCCGGATGACGGACCCAGCAGAATCATGATCGAACGATGCATCCAGTTCAGCGAAAATCCGCCGCTGGAAGACTGGAACGGCAGCTTTACAATGACAACCAAATAAAGCCGGCTTGTTACGAAGCCATCACGCTTAACGGAATTCCGGAACGAATATGATGAAAAATTATTTACCAGGCTTTCTGTCCGTGTTGTTGCTTTTCATATTATGTTTATCGCCTGGTTTGCAGGCGTCCGGATTTGACTCCTGGGATGAGGATCTTTTACTCAATATGGGCGAACGGCTGATGAACCGTGGAAAATATCTGGAAGCCCTTGGAATATTCAACGAAGTGGTGAGCCATTCTAAAAATATCGACAAAAAATCAAAAGCATTGCTCCGTATAAGCCAGATTGAAAGTACATACCTGGATAACAAAGATTCCGCTCTGAAGCGTTTCAGATCGATAACACATCTCTATCCAGGATCAAAAGCAGCTTCAGAAGCTCTTTTTCAGAGCGGAATCATCTGCTTTAAACAAAAAAAGTTTCAACAGGCAGCCTCTGCTTTCAGAGAATATATTCAAAAATATCCGGACGGCGAACACTGCAAGGCCTCAAAAGTATGGGAAGAAGTTACCAGACCCTTAATTGTTTCAACCGGAAAGGATACCTCCCCGCATGAAAAAAACAACCCATTCGATTCTGATTTCATTCCTCGCGATATCCGGGTTCTGATAAAAAAGCAGGTTCCCGAAACCATTTTCACCTCACAAAAGCAGATAACGGTTTCCGATCTGATCAACGGGAAATTACTCTATTCCGGATGGGGTCCATTAAAATTCAATCGAAGCAAAAAATTTCTTATGCTCAACGGCAAGACCCTCCCTCGCGCTTCATGCCGGATTGCCTCAGATGCACCTGCCGTAAAAGTGGATGGTGTTCCCTACAGGGGTTGTTTTATCATCTCAGCCAGACCGGAAGGCCTGGAACTGGTCAACCGCCTTCCGCTCGAACAATATCTTTACGGTGTAGTACCGAAGGAGATGCCCCATACCTGGGCCGAACATGCCCTGATGGCTCAGGCAGTTGCGGCAAGAACCTATGCTCTTTACATCCGTATGAAAAACAGACATAAACCATATGATCTGGAGTCGACTACCGCTTCCCAAGTATATGGCGGATACCATTCTGAGTCAAAACGCTCTACCAACGCTGTGGATGCCACCAGAGGAAAAGTGATAACGCACGATGGAAAACTCATTATTGCTTATTTCCACTCCAGCAGCGGCGGTCATACCGAAGATCCCGCCAATGTATGGAATACCGGAAAAGTTCCTTATCTCCATGGAATTCCGGATCGATACAGCGACAAATCGCCTCAGAAAAAATGGGAGTACTTTCTTTCATATCATGATGCGTTGAGCAGACTGAATGAATATGGACTGGATATTTCCAGGCTGGATCAGCTCAAAATTATGGACAAATCAAATTCAGGACGCTATCGTAAGGTTATCGTATATTCCGATAAAGGTACTTATCAGCTTTCAAGTAACCATTTCAGAACCACGATTGGTGAAACACGATTGAAAAGTACCCTGTTTCAAATGATCCATCGTCCGGAGGGGATACTGTTTCAGGGGAAGGGATACGGGCATGGGGTTGGAATGAGCCAGTGGGGAGCTCGAAGGATGGCACAAGCTGGCCTGACGTATCAGGAAATATTGAAATATTATTACCGGGACATCAAGATTATGACCCTGGAAAGCTGACATTTCAGAAAAATTATAAATTTAAGGAGGCTGCGTGAAACTTTCCAATATTTCGGTGCTCATGACCGCCATAATACTTTTTTTCCCTCTTTCCGGATTCTGCCAGGATAGCGAGGAGCTTGTTGAAAAGATCGGAAATGGCGATATCAACTGGACAAGTGGGATAATAAGGGCTGTAGGCATCGGAGCGCCTCCTGAAAATGTATATGGCAAACCGGAAGCCCGTCCGATGGCTTTACGGGCTGCCCAGATAGACGCCTACCGGAACCTGCTTGAAGTTGTTCAGGGCGTCCGGATCCAATCAAACACCATGGTTAAAAATTTTATGGTTGCCGATGATTCGATCAGTGCCCAGGTGAGTGGTATGATCCAGGGCGCACAGGTCGTCAATAAGGAATATTTTGATGATGGAACCGTTGAGGTAACCCTTGAAATGAATTTGAAAGGCGGCTTTGCGCAACTGGTGCTGCCTCAGGACATAAAACAGGTGGAACCCATCAAGGGTACACCGCCTGCCGGAGAGACAACCAAAAAATCATCTTCGGACTCCTTTACCGGACTTGTGGTGGATGCCAGGGGGCTCAATGCAAAGCCTGCCATGAGTCCCAGGATTATCGATGAAAACGGTCAGGAAATTTATGGTGCAGCCTATGTCAGCCGGGAATACGCGGTTCAGCAAGGCGTAAGCGGTTATTCAAAAAATATGAATTCCGCTGTCTCAAACGAACGTGTAACGAATAATCCGATGATTGTAAAAGGAATCAAAACAGCAGGTCCCGGCAAATCAGATATCATGATCAGCAATTCGGAGGCATCCAAGCTGAAAGGCTCTCCTGAGAATCTTGCCTTTATGAAACAGTGCAGGACAATCATTGTTGTGGACTGATTCAAGGAATGATGCGCTGAAGTTCCCGGAACCTTTGATACGATAAAAAGGGCAGCCGCTATATGAAATTTCTTGCCGCAAGAGCCATGAAAAGCATTCATGACGCAAAAAAGATCTCTTTATTCTTATCCTCCTTTTTTTTGGTAATTCTGGCATCCGACTGGACAGATTCAAAAGAAAACATCACATTGATTGAAGTTGAAAACGGAAATGCGAAAATCACGCTGCTTGAAGGACGTGCCCATCGAATCCAAAAGGATCAACTGGAATCAAAACCTCTCTTTGAAAACGATTTTCTGAGCCCGGGAGACCAGATTTATACTGAAAAAAACTCAAAGATTGAGATCCGGCTTCCGGATAAAAGCTATCTGCGTTTCGGAGAATTGACCCGGTTCAAGCTTGAAGCCGCCTCCCTGGACAAAAAAAACAGAAAAAGAGACATCGGGGTAAAGATGCTTTTTGGGAATGTCTGGGCAAATGTCTCAAGGCTTTTTGCAGACAGAGGAAGGTTTGACATTTCAACAAGAACCGCCGTAGCCGGTGTTCGCGGAACGGTATACAGAATGAACGTGAACAAAGACGACTCCACTGAAGTAAAGGTTTATTATGGGGAAATTCTTGTCGGCAGCCTTTCAAAATCCCAGGAAAAAACAGATGCAATCCAAAAGCTGGAAAAGCCGAAAACCGTGTCAGGGCCAAAGTCCATCCCAGGCCCGCGCGCAGTAACGATGAAGGAATGGACCCATGTCGTTCGCTCAATGCAGCAGATCATCATCAAGCCCGACGGCACCGCAACAACGCCTTTTCGTTTCTCGGCATTGGATGACGAAAGCGAATGGGTTCGCTGGAATCAGAAACGGGATAAAGAAAAAAAGAATCCGTAAAGTGATGGTGCGGGATGCTGGTTGCCCAGTGTACATCCCGCACCATCTGTTTTTACGTTTTTGAGATAACGCTATAATCCAGCCTTTTCCCGGATAATATCTTTTTTATCCGTCTTCTCCCAGGTAAATTCGGGCTCATTCCGCCCAAAATGTCCGTATGCGGCTGTTTTCCGATAGATCGGCCTCAAGAGGTCAAGTGTTTTAATGATTGCGGCAGGTCTTAAATCAAAAACCTCATTCACAATTTGAACGATTTTTCCCGTTGGCACCTTGCCTGTGCCCATGGTGTTCACCAGAACAGAAACCGGCTCTGCAACACCGATTGCATAAGCGATCTGAATTTCACATTTGTCAGCAACACCTGAGGCAACAATATTCTTGGCAATATATCGCCCCATGTAAGAAGCGCTTCGATCAACCTTTGACGGGTCTTTACCGGAAAAGCATCCGCCTCCGTGACTTCCCTGGCCGCCGTATGTATCCACAATGATCTTGCGCCCCGTGAGCCCACAGTCTCCCATCGGTCCGCCGATAACAAATTTTCCGGTAGGATTGATGAAATAACGCGTGTCGCCGTCGGTCATTTCCGCGGGAATCACTTTTTTGATAACCTCTTCGATTATCGCCTCTTTCAGGATTTCATATGTAACATCGGGCTTGTGCTGCGCGGAGATTACAACGGTGTCAATACGCTTTGGCTGGCAGTCCTCGTACTCAATGGTTACCTGGGATTTTCCGTCAGGACGCAAAAAATCAAGCGCATTGTTCTTACGAACCTTTGCCAGGCGCTTTGTCAGCTTGTGGGCAAACATGATCGGCATCGGCATCAACTCTTCTGTTTCATTTGAAGCAAATCCAAACATGAGTCCCTGATCTCCAGCACCCTGCTCTTCTCGATCAACTCCCTGTGCAATATCCGGTGATTGCCGATCGATGCTCGTAATCACAGAACATGTCTGCCAGTCAAAGCCCATCTGTGAAGAGGAGTATCCAATATCCCGAATGGTGTCTCTCACGATCTGAGGCATATGCACATAACAATCTGTAGTGATTTCACCTGCAATAAAAGCGATACCGGTTGTAACCAGGGTTTCACACGCGACCCTGCACCTTTTATCCTGGGCCATAATCGCATCCAGAACTGCATCTGAAATCGCGTCGGCAACCTTATCCGGATGGCCTTCGGTGACAGACTCCGAGGTAAAAAAGAATTTTTCTTTGCTCATGTTAACTCCTTTATCTAATTCAACTATTTTGATTAACACACCATTTTAACACATTGTCGCCCGCAAAACACATACCAAATGA
>CAZOEW010000159.1:0-8722 GCA_964578935.1 uncultured Desulfobacterales bacterium
AATTGTCGGCCCGGCACGATTTGCCTTCGGTACGATAACCGCGGCCGGTACGATTTGCCGGAAAGACGAACTCAGACCGGGCCGCATGATACTTGCCGGTGTTCGAAAAAACATCAACATCCCTTTTGCAGCCGGAAAACATTATAACATCAAAAGAACCGTGCTGAACAACCTGCTGTACATTGCGAATCTTTTCGCGCTGAACAGCTGGTATCATCACGTCAGGTCCGAGTTTGTCACCGATGATTTTCCGGAAGAACTATTGAACGGACTGAAAGAAGTACTTGGAATGAATATAAAGGAGCGGATTAAAAGATTAAGGGATCTTCCTCATATCATTCATGATGCAGACTGCTCAGACCTCAGGAGTGAAGAGCTCCGGAAAAACTGGTCGGAGATTGAATCCTGTTTTGATTCTTTTTATCATTTTATTGGGGAAGAGGATATTCTGGAAGATTTTAAAACACGATTGGAGAAGAACGGGGGATTCAAAAATAAAGAGTATATCCGGGCAATCCAGGCACTGAATGAAGAAGATTCAGGAATAGGCTCGAATTGGCTTCAGGGTATTATCGATCATATCGTTTTCAAGCTGTCCGGTATCATACCGTCTTTTGGTTTTAATGTTGAAACGGAGTGATTGAATGACAAAACTGTTTGGAACAGACGGTATCCGGGGACTTGCAAATCAATATCCGATTACTGCTGAAATGGCTGTGCGGGTCGGAAGGTCTGTCGCATTTTTAATCGGACAAGGAAAAGACAAAAAAAAGGTTAAGATAATTATTGGAAAAGATACGCGCATATCCGGAACGATGCTTGAGCATGCGCTTGCTTCGGGTGCCTGTTCCATGGGAGCGGACATCAGCCTTACTGGAATTTTACCCACTCCCGGTGTGGCATACACTGTAGCAGGTTTGAATGCAGACGCCGGCATTGTGATTTCCGCCTCTCATAACCCGTATTTTGATAATGGAATTAAGATATTTAACGGAAAAGGATTCAAGCTTTCCGATGAGATGGAAGGTCAAATCGAACAGCTTGTTTTGGATCACAAAACCGTGTCACCTGCTGCCTCCCCTCAGGAGATTGGACGCATCTGTTTTCTGAAAGATGCAGTCCGCAACTATGCCGATTTTCTAAAATCCAGTACACCCCCTGATTTTTCCCTGAAAGGATTGAAAATTGTTATTGATTGCGCCAACGGAGCGACATTTCAGACCGCTCCGATTGTTTTTATGGAACTGGGAGGAGATGTGATTCAACTGTTTTCCGATCCGGATGGAATCAATATCAATCGGGAGTGCGGGTCACAGCACCCTGAATCACTCGTGAAAAAAGTGATCGCAGAAAGAGCGGATATCGGACTTGCGTTTGACGGGGATGGAGACCGTCTGATTGCTGTAGACGAAAAAGGACAGATCGCATCAGGAGACCAGATACTTGCTGTTTGCGCGGATTTTGTAAAAGAACAGGGAAGACTTCGGCATAATCTGCTGGTGAGTACGGTAATGAGCAATATCGGGCTTGGGATCGCATTGAAAAAAATGGGGATTGAACATCATGTCAGCGAGGTCGGCGATCGATACGTGATGGAAAAAATGGTGGAACTCGATGCGGTTGTCGGCGGAGAAGCCTCCGGGCATCTCCTTTTCCTGGATCATCATACAACCGGGGATGGCATCCTTGCAGGGCTGAAATTGCTTGAAGTGATGATTCAACGGTCAACACCCTTGTCAGAACTGGTAAAGATCATGGATATCTTTCCGCAGGAACTGATCAATGTGGATGTGAAAAAGAAGCCTGATCTTGAAACAGTCCCTGAAGTGACCCAGGTTATCAAGTCTGTTGAGAAAGAACTGGGGGACAAGGGAAGGGTGCTGGTGCGCTATTCCGGAACCCAGCCGGTGTGCAGGGTAATGGTGGAAGGTCCTTCGGTCAGCAAAACCCGAGAGCACTGTTCACGAATCGCTGAAGTTGTACAGAATATCCTCGGATAATGGAGAATCGGCGATTCAGATAAAATATATAGTAAATTTAATTTGTTATGTTTATTTTTTCCAGCCGGAATACCGGATTGACAGGTATTCCGGCGATATGGGTTCAATCTCGGGTCGTACCAAATATACGAAGTAAAAACAGGAACATGTTTATAAAGTCCAGATACAGCGTCAGCGCTCCCATGATTGCGCCTTTCCGGATGGTGGCGGCATCCAGATCTGCCGGCTGTGTCAGGGCCATCTGTTTCAGTTTCTGGGTGTCGTAAGCGGTCAAGCCAACGAAAATAAAAACACCAAGATAGCTGATAATCATGCTCAGCCCGGAACTTCCGATAAAAAGGTTGACCACGGAAGCGACGATAATCCCAATCAACCCCATAAACATGAATTGACCGACACTGGTCAGGTCTTTTTTGGTAACCATCCCATATACACTACATATCCCGAATGTCAGCGCGCATATGAAGAATGTCGAAGCGACCGATGACATGGTGTAGATAAAAAGAATGCTGGAAAGCGTGACACCGTTCAATATGGCGTATATGACAAAAAGAGAGGTGGCTGTTGAGGCTTTTAATTTACTGATTCGCGCACTGATGGAAAACACCATTGCAAGTTCAACGATAATCAGCCCAAAAAATATGATCGGGTTGCTGAATATGAGATTGACCAGGGTTTCATTGCTGACGACATACAAAGCCGCAAAACCGGTAAGTGCCAAACCGATGGCCATCCAGTTATAAACGCTCCGGATAAATCCGTTTACAATGACTTGAGTTTGAGTACCTTTAAATGGAACCGTCTGTTGCATCTATTTTCCTCCGTAAAATGATAAAACTTTGGTAAGGTTGGTTTCACTGCTATTTTACAGAAGAATATAACACATCATTTTGTATTTTCAAGCAAGAAGCAACAAACGTGAATCGATTTTAGCGGGCAAAATGGTAAACCTGACCGTGGCAATTTGATATATTTACATTTTTTTCAAAAAAGGCTATAAAAGCGCTGAAATTCGTTAAATTCTCAATCCGTAGAGCATCAGAAATGAAAATTGAACAGCTTTATCACAGTCTGAAAGAACTGGCTGAAAAATTCGGAATCACGGTATCGGAACAAAATTTTAAAAATACCGGAATTCGGGTTAAAAGCGGCTTGTGTACGGTAAAGGGCCGGCAGATGTTTATTATGGACAAACATAAAAATTTGAGTACAAAAGTGGATCTGCTGGCTTCCTGTCTCGGAGAGATGCCCATCGATGATATTTACATTGTTCCTGCTGTACGCGACTTTCTGGATCAATACAGACCCAAAAAAGGAAACGACAAATCTCATCATACTGCCCAATAAAACAACAAGAGGGGTGGAATTGAACGATTGCGGCAGCGGAATCCGTACCCAGAATAAAAAGTTTACATAATATATCTTATCGGACGTTATAAAGATGGTACGTTATTTGGGTATTGAATGCGTTTTTGAAGTATGCTAGTTTGATTCGCCTTTTAAAAACTTTCAGCGCAATTGGGATATTCAATCAATGAATCATCGGAACGGCTCGTTACCACGACAGATCTATCAGGTATCCGAACTGACCGCAAATATTAAATCACTGCTTGAAGAAAACTTTTCAATTATTTGGATTACCGGTGAAATATCAAATTTTTCGAAACCGGTTTCCGGACATTACTATTTTTCTCTCAAAGACCGGTCAGCCCAGATCAACGCGGTCATGTTCCGGAATCAAAACCGCAGACTGAACTTTATCCCGGAAAATGGCATCCAGATCACCGCTCTTGGACGTATCAGCGTATATGAGCCAAGAGGAACTTATCAAATCATCATCGAACACCTGGAACCTAAAGGCATTGGAGCCCTTCAGATCGCATTTGAGCAGCTCAAGGAGAAATTAAGCCGGGAAGGACTTTTTGATGCTTCCATTAAAAAGCCCATTCCAATGTTACCGGAAAAAATCTGCATTATTACCTCGTCCACAGGTGCTGTAATTCACGATATTATCAAAATTGCAACCCGTCGATTTCCTAACGTATTCATTCAAATCCTGCCGGTTTCGGTTCAGGGAGATTCTGCAGAAAAGGAAATTGCGGATGCCATTGCATACATGAACTCCAACCTGGATTCAGACGTTGCGATACTGGCCAGAGGCGGCGGTTCAATAGAAGATTTATGGGCTTTTAATACGGAAAGGGTTGCCAGAGCGATTTTTTCATCCGGAATTCCTATTGTTTCAGCAATCGGGCATGAAACCGATTATACGATTTCGGATTTTGTCGCTGATTTCAGAGCTCCAACACCTTCTGCAGCTGCCGAACTGTTGATACCCGTAAAAACAGATATGCTGCACCATATTGAATCCATAAGAAATCAGCTTGGAGTTCTCCTGCAACAGCATGTCAAACAATGTCGTCATCAAACCCGCGAGCTATCCAGCCGGTTGATCAATCCGAAAAAAATAGCAGAGAATTTCCGGTTGAAAATCGATGATCTCTGCAATCAGATGCTCAAGACCCTTTCATTCCATTTTCGATATCAATCTGACCAGTTCTCTTTTCAGAAAAAACGTCTGATTTCGTCCCGTTTTCGCGATCAGGTTAAAAAAAATAAAGAAATACTTAAGCAAAACTCTTCCAACATCCTTAAGTCTATTGATTTATGTATAACAAAAAATCGTTTCAATTTACTGGAAACGATTGGGAAAATGAATGCATTAAATCCAATTGCCGTTCTTGATCGCGGATACAGCATTACCCGAAAAATGATCAATAAAAAAATTATTCAAGATTCGGAAGCCGTTTCAATCGGCGAACATCTTGAAATCATAATTGCAAAAGGGATACTTAACTGTAATGTGGAAGGAAAATCATCCCATGTCAAAAAAGACATTTGAACAATCCTTAAAACAACTGGAACAAATCGTTGAAGAACTTGAATCCGGCCGTCTTCCTCTTGAAAAGGCGTTAAAAAAGTTTGAGGACGGTATCAGGCTTTCCAGGTCATGTTCTTCAAAATTGGATGAAATTGAACGGAAAATCACGATCCTTCTAAAAGATCAAACAGGAGATGTGATCGAAAAACCTTTTATGCCCGAGTCATTCGACGAATAGCCTGAATATGATTTTCATTCTTTGCTGGATCTGTATATCGTTATATGTTTGATTTAAAAAAATATCTTATCGAAAAGCAAACCGCTGTAAACACGGCTCTGGAAAACATTGTCCGTCAGGAAGGAACTTCGGAACCCCGGATTGTTTCCGCGATGCGTCATTCACTCATGGCTGGCGGAAAAAGACTGCGTCCGGTGCTGTGCCTGGCTGCTGCCGAAATCGTTGGAGGAGATGAAGATCAGGTGCTTGAGGCCGCATGTTCGCTTGAAATGATTCACACCTATTCCCTGATACATGATGATCTTCCGGCAATGGATAATGATGATATGAGGCGTGGAAAACAAACCTGCCATATCGCCTTTGACGAAGCTACCGCGATCCTCGCAGGTGATGCATTGCTGACGATGGCTTTTGAAGTACTTTCAAAAAAAGACAATTGGATGTCGTCCGATTATGCATTCAAAAAATTGGATGTAATACACAAAATTGCATCCGCTGCCGGGTATCGGGGTATGATTGCCGGTCAAATGGCGGACATTCTTTCCGAAGGCGGAAATCTGGATATGGAGGCATTGAAGGTGCTCCATCTTGCGAAAACCGGCGCACTGATTGAAGCTTCCGTTTACGCAGGAGCCGTGCTCGGCAATGGAACCCCTGATGAAATTAAAATGCTTACCGCGTATGGCAGGACCATTGGGCTTGCTTTCCAGGTTGCCGATGACATTTTGAATGTTGAGGGTGATCCGGAAATTATGGGAAAGGCGGCAGGGACTGACAAGACAAGAAATAAATCCACCTATCCGTCTCTGATGGGCGTTGACAAATCAAAACAGTTTGCAAAAAAACTTGTAGCTGATTCCTTGAATGCCATTAAAATGTTTGATAAGAAGGCTGAACCGCTTCGGGCGATAGCGCGTTACATCATAGAACGAAAAAAATAAAAGGAGTTCGAAGGTATTGTTGTGGGTATTCTGGAAAAAATTGAATCTCCGGCCGACGTAAAACAGCTCAGCCAAAATGACCTGCGTGAGCTCGCAACCGAAATTCGAAAAACCATCGTCAATGTGGTTTCACAAAACGGAGGACATCTCGCTTCCAGCCTCGGTGTTGTCGAGCTTGCAATAGCCATTCATTATGTTTTTGATCTGCCGAATGACAAACTGATCTGGGATGTAGGTCACCAGTCCTATGCGCACAAGCTTCTTACCGGTAGAAAGGATCGTTTTCATACAATCCGCAGGCATGGAGGGTTGTCCGGTTTTACAAGAAGAAGTGAAAGCCTCTACGATGCTTTTTCGACCGGACACAGCAGCACCTCTATCTCAGCCGGTTTGGGGATTGCATGCGCGAAACATCTTAAAAATGAAAAAAACAAGGTGATTGCCGTGATCGGCGATGGTTCGATGACCGCAGGCATGGCATATGAAGGCTTGAACCAGGCGGGAGACATCCATAAAGACAAGGACCTTATTGTTATCTTGAATGACAATGACATGTCCATTACCCATAATGTGGGCGCCCTTTCTTCATTTCTCAGCCGGAAATTTTCATCGAAAACCCTTCAGGAATGGCGAAAAGAATTCGGAGAATTTTTGAAGTCCCTGCCAAAAATAGGAGACGACATTTATCAGTTTGCAAAACGCTCCGAGGAATCTTTCAAAACATTTGTGACTCCTGGAATGTTGTTCGAAGCATTTAATTTCGAATATTTTGGCCCCATAGATGGTCATAACCTGAAACATATGATCAAAATTATGGAAAACATAAAAAATATTAACGAACCGGTCCTGTTGCATGTCACCACGCAAAAAGGAAAGGGATACCCGCCCGCAGAAAGAAATCCGGTATATTTTCATGGTGTTGGCGGTTTTGAGGTTAAAACCGGTAACTGCAAAGGAAAAAAGAGTGTCATTCCGACCTATACGGAAGTATTTGGAAATACCATGATCAAGCTTGCGGAAAAAAATGAAAAAGTCATTGCAGTTACCGCTGCGATGCCTGAGGGTACCGGTCTGGCAAAATTTTCCGAAATGTTCCCGGATCGTTTTTATGATGTCGGAATAGCGGAACAGCATGGTGTAACCTTTTCAGCGGGAATGGCCACCGAAGGATTCAAGCCGGTTGTTGCTATCTATTCAACCTTTCTTCAACGTGGATATGATCAGATTCTGCATGATGTGTGTCTTGAATCTCTGCCGGTTGTCTTTGCAATAGATCGAGGCGGCATTGTTGGTGAAGACGGCCCTACTCATCACGGGCTTTTCGATTTTTCATATCTGAGAAGTTTCCCCAACATGGTTGTGATGGCGCCCAAGGATGAAAATGAACTTGGAAGGATGCTCGCAACCGCAATCCTCCATCCAGGGCCGATCACCCTTCGATACCCGCGTGGAAAAGGGGTCGGGGTTTGCCTTGATGACGTTCCGGAACCCCTTCCGATCGGAAAAGGAGAAATTCTCGCTGAAGGTGATGATATTCTCATCCTTGCTATCGGACACTGTGTGTCGGAAGCGATGGATGCGATGAGGGTGTTGCATGAGAAAGGAGTCTCTGCGACAGTTGTGAATTGCAGGTATGTCAAACCGATCGATTCCGAATTAATTTGCCGTCTGGCTCAAAAAATATCCCGAATCATAACCATTGAAGAGCACATGCTTCATGGTGGATTTGGAAGTGCTGTGCTGGAATGCCTCTGCGATGCCGGTATTTCAAACTTTTCCGTCAAAAGAATCGGGATACCGGACACTTTTGTAGAACACGGACCACAGAGTTTACTTCGATCCAAGTATGGAATTGATGCAAATTCCATCGTTATGTGTGCAGAAGAACTAATAATACAATGTCCAATGAAAACCGAAAAAGACTAGATCTTGTTCTTTGTGAAAAAAATCTTGCTTCAAGCCGGCAGCGGGCAAAATCTTTGATCATGGCCGGCAAGGTCAAGGTAAACGACAGGCAGATCGACAAACCAGGGACATTGATCGGCCCGGATGATACGATTGAACTAAAGGAAGAATTGCCTTTTGTCAGCCGCGGAGGTCTGAAACTTCAAGAAGGCCTTATTGCATTCAATTTAAATCCTGATGGACTGGTTTGCCTGGATATCGGAGCTTCTACAGGCGGATTCACCGATTGTCTGCTTCAAAACGGAGCAAAGAAAGTATTTGCGGTTGATGTCGGCTATGGACAACTTGCATGGACACTCCGTAACGACTCCAGGGTTATCGTCATTGAACGCACAAACATTCGAAACATGCCCTTATCCGCCCTGCCCTGTTCTGTTGATCTGGTCACCATAGACGTCTCTTTTATATCACTGAAAATCGTGGTGCCGGCTGTTTTGAAATTTATGAATGCAAAGGCGACGATCCTTGCTCTTATCAAACCGCAGTTTGAAGTCGGAAAAGGAAAAGTTGGAAAAGGCGGGGTTGTGAGAGATCCTGAACTGCATGAAGAGGTTATCCGGAATCTTACCGGATTCTTTACGGATATTGGATTGTCAGTAAGCCCTGCCCTCCCTTCTCCCATTCTCGGCCCGAAAGGGAACAAAGAGTTTTTGATTTCTTTAACCCTTGAAAAAGTTTAACAAGCTGAAAAGTTTCC
>CAZOEW010000160.1:0-8569 GCA_964578935.1 uncultured Desulfobacterales bacterium
TGACAACCTGAAGCATGGCGGTTTCCATTTTTTTTCTGGAATGTGGTGAGGTGGTTTCAAGGTTTTCAGGAACCGGATGGGTTTTTTCGTTTGTTTGAGAGAGATAATCGATGATTTGACTGAGCGTTTTCATCTCTCCCAGCAATTCCGGTGAGATCGGACCGATGTTCGGCAGCTTTTCTTCCAGGGTTGACAGGATTTCAACACGTTTAATGGAATCGATCCCAAGATCGGCTTCGATATCCATATCGGTCTCAAGCATTTCCACGGGGTAGCCGGTCAGCTCACTGACAACATCCAATATACTGCTTTTAATATTCTCACTGTCAACACGCGTGAGATCGGTTTTTTCAGCGGCCGATATTTCATGATAAGATCGATCGGAAGAGGGGGCTGCGGTTTCTAAAATGATTTCAGTTTTGAAATGTTCTGTTTTTTCCAGCAGGAGACCAGCGGGCGGAGCTGTCTGTAAATACCCGGTTTCCGGAAGCAGCGGCCGAAGTCCCAGGGACGCCTCTGCCAGGCTGCGGGTCCTGTCCATCATTGTCTGAAGATTGCGGCTCGCGTCCGACTGCGTCTCCAGAAATTTTTTATGCGTTTCGGCTGTCTGGGTTTGAAGGGCCTGCATGGATTTCAGGCTTTCTGAAACCACTTTCAAGGCTTCTGCAATGACGCCGGTGTTGGATGCGGAAGCGCGGGCCGCCTTTTCCGGTTCGTTCGGAATTCCAGCAGGCTTTTCCTGAAAAGCCGTTGCGCCGGAAGCGGATTCCGGTGTGGCAGCGCCTGGGATGGTTATGCTTTTCTGAACTTCAGGCGGTTTGACCGCGGCTGGACTCACCAAAGCGTCTTGCGCGGCCGCTTTGGGCTTTGGCGGTTTTTGCGTATAATCCGATCGGTAGTTTGCCCCGGTGATCGGTATACTCATTTTTTGTTTTTTGGGCGCTGCCATCGGGTTTTCCCATTTGGAAAGATCGATCTCATATCCTTCCGCGGCAAGCCGGCAAAGCGCGTGCGCCAGATCGAATAGCCCGGATTTTTTTCCGGAAGAGCTGTCCAATGAAATCGTATTGAACTCTTTACCGGCCAGGATTGAATCAATAAGACCCGTAAGAACAGGTTTTGGACCGATCTCCATAAAGGATCGAACCCCGGATTGATACAGGTTTTCAATTTCCGTTATGAAATTTACCGGATTTAAAAGCTGGCCACCCAGGATTGCTGCGGCTTTTTGGGAATCATCCGGATAGGGGGAACCGGTTGTATTGGAGTAAACCGGAATCGGTGACGGCTTGATGGTCGCGGACTGAACCGCCTGCTTGAAAGGTTTCGCTGCCTTGTCGACATGCCTGCTGTGAAATGCCGCGGCAACAGGAAGAAGCGCTGATCGAAATCCTTTTTCTTTGCATATTTTTTGCGCTTCATGAATGGCATCCGTACTGCCGGAAAGAACACCCTGCGTGGGTGCGTTCCGATTGGCCAGGACAACATCCAGATTTTTTTCCTGTATCAGATTGTCCAGCTCTTGAAGAGGTGCTTTTACCGCGAGCATTGTCGAGTCACCGTTTCCTGCAGATGCCATATATTTTCCGCGTTTCACGGCAAGAGAAAGAAACGTATCCTCATCGATTCTTCCGGAAGCGCAAAGCGCGGTCAGTTCTCCAAAACTATGGCCGCCAACCGCATCCGGCTGAACCCCGAATCTTTCAAGAATTTTAAGCATCCCGAGGCTGATGGCACCTATGGCGGGCTGTGCCGTATCGGTTGATCGGAGCTTTTCTTCATTGGCTTTCTTGTCCGTAAAAGGAAGCGGGAAAATCAGATCGCTTAAACGTGCGGTTTTGTCACCTGCGGCAGTCCGGTATTCAAGATTTGCTTTTTCCATGATGTCCAACGCTTCGGGAAAAATCGATATCAGATCTTTACCCATGTCGCTATACTGGCTGCCCTGGCCGGGAAAAAGAAAGGCGAGCCCGCCTTTTTTACAGGGTCCACGGAAATAGATGTTGTTCACGGAGAAACTTTCGGCATCTTCCTTTTTGAGAAGGTTGAGGGCCTGTCGCAGAGTTTCAAGAGTGGATTCTGTCTGCTTGTCATGCTGTTCCGGGCGTTCCAAAACAATGAGAATCCGGTAATCTTCTTTTGCGGAAAAAAGCGCATTGTTTTTTGATGTTGCCAGGATGATCTCTTCGAAGGTTGAAATTTGTTCTATATTTTTTAAAAGACCTTCCAGTGATGCGATAATATTATTTCGGCTTGCGCCGGATATGGCTGAAATCGCAACGGTTCCATCCCAAGATGGTTCCTGTTTTCCGGGCTTGTATTCTTCCAGCACGACATGATAGTTGCTGCCTCCGAACCCAAAGGCACTGACACCGGAACGGCGGGGATGATCTTTGTGAGAGATCCATGGACGGGTTGAGATGTTCAGATAAAATGGCGATTCATGAATATTGAGTTTTGGATCGGGTTTTTCCGCTTTCAAGGTTGCAGGAAGCACTTTATGATGAAGCGCAAGCGCGGCCTTGATCAAACCCGCTGCTCCTGCCGCAGCTTTGGCGTGACCGATGCTTGATTTTACGGAGCCCAGCGCGCATTTGTTTTCTTTGTTTCCGTACTCGGTGAACACCTCTTTCAAGGCTGAAAACTCCACCGCATCACCAACCCGGGTTCCTGTTCCATGAGCCTCGATCATTTCGATGGTTCCGGGTGCAACATCGGCTTCCTGATAGGCCATACGGAGCGCTTTTGCCTGTCCTGCGGAATTGGGCGCATATATGCTTTGGGATTTGCCGTCACTGGATGATCCAATGGATTTGATTACCGCGTATATCCGGTCACCATCTTTTTCCGCGTCTTGCAGCCTTTTCATGACAAGCAGTCCGATACCCTCTCCCAGAACCGTACCGTCTGCATCTTCGGAAAAAGGTTTGGCATCGCTGGTATGAGAGAGAACTCCGGTCTGTGAAAAGCACATGTGCATAAAAATATCGTTTAATGTATCGACGCCTCCGGTTACCGTCATGTCACATCTGCCGCTGAGCAGCTCCAACATCGCCAGATTGACGGCACCCATTGAACTTGCGCATGCAGCATCCACCACGCAGTTGGTGCCCCCCAGGTCCAGACGGTTTGTAATCCTCCCGGCGATCACGTTTCCAAGCAGACCAGGAAAAGAATTTTCCTGCCAGGAGACATATGATTTTGAAATTCTTTCGATTACCTCTTCAGCCTTATCCTGTGCAACACCGGAATCCAGAAGGGCCTTTCGCCATATGGGATGACCCAGCCTTGCGCCAAGAGGTATAACAAGCTCCTGTGTGCCGGTTGCTCCCAGTATTACACTGGTTTTTTCATGGTTGAATTTTCGATCAGGACCGTAGCCCGCATCCTCGAGCGCTTTTTTGGCGATCACAAGACTGAGAAGTTGTGATGTATCGGTTGCTTCCAATGTGTTCGGAGGAATCCCGAATTCAGCCGGGTCGTATGAGATGGGAGGAATAAAACCGCCTCTCCTGCAGTATGTGTGATCCGGATGCTTGGGATCTTTATGGTAATAGTCTTTCACAGACCAATGGGTTTCGGGGATTTCGGTAATTCCATCCTCACCTTTGAACAGCAATCTCCAGAATTCCTTGATGTCACGAGCTTTCGGGAAGATGCATCCCATCCCAATTATTGCGACCGACTGGCTTTGTTTTTTTTTCTTGCTCATTGTCAACTACCATATCTGAGGTTATTATTTTGGTTTATCGGTTAAAACGTTCCAGGCCTTTTATTCATTCCGGCTGATGGTTCAGCAGTTTTTTTATTTCATCATCCTGCATGGGCTCAAACTTACAGAAATCATCCGGGAAGTTTATTCCCTGGTTCCGAAGCCAGTTCAGCCGGGTAAAAAAAGATGCGCCCAATAAAATGTTCATGGCTACAACAGCGGTTTTCCGGTTTTCCGGTTTTTCAAGAAAAGAGCCTTTTACCCATTCGTTAAACGCTCCGATAGACGGTCCGCACCAGACCTGGTAATCAATTTTTCGGGAAGGGTCGCCGGATACGGCCCAATTGGAGGAACGGCCCAGGTATGATCTGAACACAAGAGCCATTTTATGTTTTGGTTCGGATTCCGCTCTCGTAACCTGTCTTGGATCCCGAATCATAAAGAATTTTTTTGTCTGTTCCCATTCTTCTTGGAAACTGCATTTAAAAAAGTTTTTTTCAAGCGTTATCCGATCTTTCTCCGGGATATCATCAAAACTTTCATATTTCGTATAGAGTTCGTATAGCTTTGAGGCCCTGACCGGGAACATGGTTCCGCGTTTTAAAACCTGAACCTTGACTCCCATCTGGAACATGTCGGCGGCAGGCGCCATGGTAATGTCGGCCTGACCTGCCTCCGCGAGCATATTTCGAACCGTTTCCGAGGTTCCGGACTCAATGCAGGATTGGTTGACCGTTCCGGTGAGCACATAGGAAGCTCCCATGGCAAATGCCGCGGCCGCGGATTCAGGTGTCGCGATTCCACCTCCGAGTCCTACAAAAAGAGGGAAGGGGTATGCATATTCCTTGGCCATTTCATTTCTCAACGCGCAAATCGTCGGGAGGAGTGCGAGGGCAGGCCGGTTATCCGTATGCCCCCCTGAATCGGCTTCGGCGGTCATGGTGTCGGCAACCGGCACAAGACGTGCCAGTTTTGCCTCTTCGTCGGATATCATTTTTTTTTCTATCAGTTGTTTGAGGATTTTTTCAGGCGGCGGGGAAAAAAAATGTTTTGCGACCTCAATTCTCGAAATTTTTGCAATCACTTTATTCGGGCAGATGATTTTACCGTCTGAATCCTGATGAATTCCTTTAATTCGGTAATAAATCAGCGGAAGTGTAAGTCGCATATAAGCAGCCGCACTGACCAGTCTTACACCCCGGTCAAGATACAGCTTGACGGTCTCAAATTCAAGGTCAGGATCATTGGGGCTGTGTATGAGGTTGATTCCATAAGATCGATCTCCCATACTTTCCTGAAGGCTGTCGATGGCTTTTGCAATCTGATCGATCGACAGACCTCCGGCACCAAAAAAGCCGAGCATTCCCGCGTTGCCGGCTGCCTGCACCATCTCAACCGAAGCAATCCCATTTGCCATCGCTCCGGTTATATATGCATACCGCAGGTTGAATCTTTCTTTAAATTGAGAGTCTCCGAGTTCGGACGGATCAAGAGGAGGCGCATACGCCTTCAGAGGGTGACATTCCTCATCCGGCTCAATCTCATTTCCAATGATCGCCGTTCCACTGTGCGCAACCCCGTAGCCGCCATTCAGACTGACCAGAAACAATGGTTTCGTGACCTGCATGAGTGCGTCTTTCATAGCCTGATCGCCCAGTAAAGGACGGTTGCCCCTGCTTTTCCACCAGCCGATTCCGTTATTGTTTTTCATTGATAACATCACTGTTGTTTTCCTTGTTTGCAACTGTAAGCGGATCCAAAAAAAACGTTATTTTTTCATCTAGATTCTGTATCGGATCATGGTCCTTTGATTTGCACGCTTGTTGAAGAAATCGCATTCAATGAATTCAGGTTGTATGTTATTTAAAAAAAGTGACCATGTGGTCATATAAAACAAATTTGAAGGTAAAAGCAAGTTTTTTTTGAATTTTTAAATCAGTTTATGAATCAATTTTAATTTCCGGTTTGTTGTGATCCTGTCCGGATACAGGAATTCATGGCAAACAAAAAACAGGATTGCAAAGTGATAACAAATCCTATATTGTTGGACAGTCAAGTTCTGGTAAAAACCACAACCTGAGGAAGATAGAGCCGGTGTCACGGATACTGATTGTAGATGACGATAAAACAATGAATGATGCGCTGTCCCGGGCGATAATTCGAACAGGTCATGAAGTGGAATGCCGTCAAAGTATCCAGGAAGGCCTTAAAGAGGTCAACTCGAATGATTACGATGTGGTTTATCTGGATGTGCGAATGCCTGATGGTGATGGATTGGAAAGCCTTGCAAAATTTCGTGAAGCGCCATCTTCTCCCGAAATCATTATCATTACCGGATATGCCAACTCAAAAGGTGCTGAGCTTGCGATCAAGAGCGGCGCCTGGGATTACGTAAAAAAACCTTCATCCATCCAGGAGATGACCCTCCCGCTTCTCCGGGTTTTGCAATATCGGGAAAACAAAGCAGCCTCCAGGCAATCGGTGGCTTTGAATCTGGACGGCATTGTCTGCAGCAGTTCCTCAATGAAAGAATGTATCGATCTGGTTGCCAATGCGGCTAATTGTGATGCAAATGTCCTAATTACCGGGGAAACCGGTACGGGAAAGGAACTTTTTGCCTGGGCAATTCACAATAACAGCAATCGGGCTGGTAAAAATTTTGTTGTGGTAGATTGCACGGTTCTTCCCGAAACGCTGGTGGAGAGTCTTCTGTTTGGTCACGAAAGAGGAGCGTTTACCGGTGCAAACACATCAAAGGAAGGGCT
Organism: uncultured Desulfobacterales bacterium; assembly: GCA_964578935.1. GTDB lineage: Bacteria > Desulfobacterota > Desulfobacteria > Desulfobacterales > SURF-7 > JAQYVL01. The sequence continues at coordinate 6,478 of CAZOEW010000160.1, forward strand.
TATCAAGCAGGCTGACGGCGGTACGGTATTTCTGGATGAAGTTGGAGAGCTTCCGCTGTCGGTTCAAAAACGGTTTTTACGGGTGCTTCAGGAGCATTATTTCAGGCCGGTTGGTGGAAAGTCTGAAATTTACAGCAATTTTCGTTTGATTGCCGCTACGAACCGCAACCTTGAAGCGATGGTGGAAAATCAACACTTCCGAAAAGATCTCATTTACCGTCTGAAATCTCTGCACATCCATCTTCCGCCATTAAATCAAAGAAAGGAGGACATTCGCAAGTTGTTAACCTCGTACATGACCAAACTGTGTGAGAACAATAATATCGCGACAAAAGGATTTTCACCTGAGTTTTTTGAAGCGCTGGTTGCCTATGACTGGCCTGGAAATGTGCGCGAGTTCATTAATACACTTGAAAGCGTCATCGCGGAATCCCTGGATGCTCCAACTCTTTTTCCATACCACCTTCCGGTCAATATCCGAATTCGGGCAACACAGGCCTCGATCGGACAAGACAAGCCTTGCACGGACAGATCCAGTCATGAAGATCAATCCTCTTCCACGCTTCCGACATTAAAATCATACAGAGAAACCGGCTTGAATTCTCTTGAACAGGAATATCTTGAAAAACTTATCGCTTCTATCAATGGCAATATACAGGAAGCATGCAGGATTTCCGGGCTTTCACGTTCCCGCCTTTATGGCCTGATGAAGAAATACAATATCACACGAAAACTCAATTAACCGTCGATCGTCTTTACAAACCGCTCCAATCTTAAATTCAGATCGTTTTTATATTTTTCCTCGCTTTCCGGTATGGTGAACATTGCTGGAAGTCGGAACGTTAACATGACACCTGCTCCAATTCTTTGTGGAGCATCCTGCCTTTTTCCGGCAGTCATGTTTTTGTGATTGTTGTCCACTTTTACAGGACTGCTTTCCTGCCAATCAAGACGATGGTATCGCTATTTCTGATCAATTAAAATACGGATTGAATTCAAAATCTCTAACATTTTGTTTAAACAATGTATTTTTTTTTTAAAATCAATCCTGAATCTTGGCCTGTATTTTGAATTACACGAGAATCATACCTGTTTTTTTAACCTGTAATTTCAAATTATATTTTATCGGAGATGTAACATAGGTTACGTGAAAGGAGATCGTAATGAGAAAGCACTTGGAGGGGAGGCTGCTGTCAACCATTTTAATGGGGATCATTCTTGTGTTACCCCTGTTGGCAGGCATCCCAGATGTGGTTGCGGAAGAGGTTTACATTATATGCAATAAGGATGTACCTTTGGAAAAATTGAGCAGGGAGGATGTTAAAAAAATTTTTCTGGGATTAAAAACAGAATGGAACAGTCAACTGGGGGCAAAATTTGCCTTGCTGACAGATGATTCTCCAATTCACAAGCAATTCTTGAAAACGTATATCAATAAATCTGTTGCACAATTTATTACATATTGGAAACAGCGTCTTTTCATGGGAGCTGGATCTCTTCCAAGACCTCACCAATCAGAAACGGACATCATCGAGTATGTTGCGAACACAAAGGGTGCCATCGGGTATGCATCCGGGTCCTCGAATCCGTCTGTTAAAATTATATCGGTACAATAGGAGGTAAAATAAATGAAAAAAATAATTCTTGTTTTGGTTGCATGCTCGGTGATTTTTTCTTTCAATAAAAAGGCCGCTGCATTTAATGATGATATGAAAGCGGTTGATATCCATGGTTGGGTTTCCCAGGGTTATCTGCAAACCAGTGACAATAACTTTATGGCAAACACCAAAGACGGAACCTTTGAATTCAATGACATGGGGATCAATTTTACATATCAGGCAACCCAGAAATTAAGGCTCGGCGTTCAGCTTTTTGCACGGGATCTTGGGAAGATAGGAAACGATGAAATTCTTCTTGACTGGGCGGTTGGCGATTATCGTTGGAAAGACTGGCTGGGCATTCGTGCCGGAAAGATCAAAACACCACATGGTTTTTATAATGAAACTAGGGATATGGATATGTTTCGAACGAGTGTTTTTCTTCCAATCAGTGTATACCCTGAATATGCAAGAGACACAATGGTTTCAACCAA
>CAZOEW010000161.1:0-8562 GCA_964578935.1 uncultured Desulfobacterales bacterium
CTTCCTTTTACCGAACATCTGTAAAGGTATAAAAATGATTTCTAAATACATTCACCGGAATTCAACCGGAAGATGGCTCATCCTCATCTGCTGTATACTATTTTTCGCTGACACTGTAACGGCCGGGACAGCAGAAAAGCTATACACCCCTCTTGAACAAAGCGATTACCGGCGATTGACAGGGGCAGCGGAGCGATCCAAATACCTGAAAAAACTATCCACATATCCATCAAAGCAGCTCTCGGTTCAGCACCGCATTTTAGGAAAAACAATCGAAAAGCGCCCCATCGAAGCCCTGTTGATACAACATCCCGAAAACAAGCTCCAAGCCAAAGAAGAAAAACTGCGCGTCATGTTATTGGCCGCCCAGCACGGAAGCGAGATTTCCGGGTGCGAAGCCCTCTTGGTAATGGCCGGAAACTGGATATCCGGATCAAGCCGATCAAAATGGCTGAAAAATATGGAAATCTTGATCGTTCCGGCTGTCAACCCGGACGGCATTGCAAATAAAAAAAGGGTCAATGCCGGGGGGATCAATTTAAGCACCGACTTCGGCCTGCTGGCAGCTCCGGAAAGCACTGCCGTGAATGCGGCTCTATTGGAGTTTAAACCCCATGTGGTTCTCGATATCCACGAATCGGCATTGCTGAAGAAAAAAAGCCTGGGGGCGGAAGGATGGCTGACTGACTTTGAGGCCCAGTTCGAATATGCCAACAACCCGAATGTCGACGAAGCGTTACAGAAATTCAGTGAAGAGGTCATGCTGCCCCAGATTCTGCAATCGGTTCACAAGCGGGGACTCCGGGCCAACCGCTATATTGGTGAAATCACGCAAACCGGTCAGATAATCACCCACGGCGGCCTTTCAGGGCACAATTTCCGCAACAAGGCCGCGCTGCTGGGTGCGGCATCCTTTCTGCTGGAAAACCGGCTGGATCTATCCACCGGGACATACCCGACTCCTCGGAACATCAAGGAACGGGTTCGAAAACAGATTTTCTGCATCAGCGCTTTTCTGTCTGTCTGCCACAAGCATTCAAAACAACTCATGGCTATTTCGGAAAAAGCCCGAACCGCATGTGGCAGAACCAAAACGATCTGGCTGCAGCCGGAGTATGTTCAGAACCCGAAATCGCCTTTCATCGAAATCCCGCTGCGTCGGATCGACACCGGCAAACTGGTGACGCATCGTTTCCAATACCTAAAAAAAATATCTAAAGGGCCTGCTACGAATTTGAATGAAGGATATCGTTTCTTTTCACAGACTGATTTTTTTGCAGACTGGCTCAAAAAACAGGGAATTCCGTCAACCGTGTGCCCTTCTCAAACAAAATCTAACTGCATAGAAGCCAAAGCAACGGGAATAAACGGCTGTTTACTGCCGCTGTATCTGGAAAAAAAATCCACATCTTCCATTTTAGAGCGGCTCCCGTTTGATCCCAATACGGTTTGGATGCAAAAGGAATAACATGATTTCATAAGCGGTTTATACCGCATGTTTCAACATCCCGGGATATCAAAAATTTTTATCAAATCTACCCATATATTCCATGACCGCCTGGTTAAAACGATCCGGCACATCAAGATTAACCGCATGACCACCATCAAGGATCAGCAGTTCAAGATTTGGAAAATTCGTTTTGGCAAAATCGATCAGCGGCATGAACTGCCTGTCAAATTTTCCAGCGATTAAAAGGGTGGGCACACTGTTTTTATGAATCAGGTGCCGGAGTGAACTTCCAGCCACGGTATAAAGGCATGTATGAGAAAAGCCATTGATATCCACCCGGTTCACGTCTTCAATAAGCGCAGACTTTATTTCCGGAGAAAGGCGTTTGTTTTTTGATGGATGAAGCGGAAAATCATCGATCACTTCCCGCCCTTTTTCTTTTATAAGGTTTGCAATAAATTCCATGGTTTCATCCATGGATTCATCGGTTAGTGCGGATCGTGAGTTGGTGAATATCTGCGCGACGACCTGCTCTGAATGATTCAGTGCATAATTCAGCGTTAAGGCCGCGCCAAGGGACTGCCCGCAAACGAACCACTTCTCAATGGAAAGTTCATTTCGAATGCGCTCGAATTCAGCCGAATAGTAATTCAGCGTATAACATTTTGGATCTTTGGGAGAAGGAGACCGTCCATGACCGAACAGTTCAACAACCACAGGACGGCAGCATGAGCATAGCGCTTCCAGATTAAGGATCCACTGCGCCCTTCCGGAAAGCATGCCATGAACCAGCAACAGGTGAGGCCCTTTTACTCCATGCACCTCATAATAAACGGATGGCTTTGGGTTCATATGCTTTCGATGACTTTAGTTTGCAACTCCTAATTTCTTTTTAAATTCAGCGAAAATTTTATCAAAAACGCTGTCAGGGCTATCCGAAAAGTCTCTACCATATGATATTTTTAAAATCAAAAATTTTAATACCTCAAATTCCTCAATTATGTTTACGAAGAGCCAATAAAAACGATTTTCATCGATTCGTTTCACGACCCAGCCGTGCATTCTTTGCGAATCATGATCGCTGACAAAAAATATTTGACACCCTGCAAAATTTTATGTTAGTCAACTGACTAAAGATTGCTGGTTTTTCAATATTTCGTTTCATTTTCTCCAACAGCGGCTGTCTGAAAGGAATCAGATTTTCCGCATATCAAAAGCCGAACCGGACAGCAGGTGTAAGGGGTTTGAATTATTTAATTTAACATTGACATTATGAATCGGCTCATGATTTAAATGAGCTGTTCTTGGCCAAACTCAATTTCCCAGGAGGCTGTCATGACCAATACCGAGCTGGAAGAGATCAAAAAACAGGCAATCGCCGATTTCGCAACCTATGTGAACCCCCAGAAGGCCCGGGTTTTAAAAAACGCGGGCCTCGATATTATCGAAGACAAACGGGAAGGCGCCGCTGTCTGGGATATCACCGGCAAAAAGTATATTGACTGCATCACATCCGCGGGTTCCTTCAATGTCGGCCGCAGAAATCCTGAAATTGTAACCGCCCTGAAAAATGCCCTCGACCACTACGATCTTGGCGGTTTTCTGCTCTGCAGCCGGCAAAAAGCGGAGCTGGCAAAAAAGCTTGCCGAGATTACACCGGGAGATCTCCAGTATGTCATGTATGGCTGCGGCGGCGGCGAAGCCAATGACTTTGCGATCAAGCTTGCGCGAGGCTTTACCTTTAAAACAGACATTATTTCCACCATCAAAGCCTATCATGGGCATACCGGATTTTCTCTGGCAGCCATCGGAAGAGACGAATATAAAAAGCCGTTTTATCCCATGGTTCCGGGATTCAAACATGTCCCCTTCAACGATCTCAAGGCGATGGAAGAAGCCATCAACGAGGACACCGCTGCCATCATGATCGAGCCGGTTCAGGGAGAAGGCGGAATCCACCCGGCAACCGCCGAATACGCAAAAGGTCTTCGGGAACTCTGTGACAAACATGACATCCTGTTGATCTTCGATGAAATCCAGACAGGATTTGGACGGACCGGAAAAATGTTCTGCTGCGAACACTTCGATGTCACGCCGGACATCATGACCGTTGCCAAATCTCTTGGTGGCGCCCTCTATCCAATCTCCGCAACCATCTACCGGGAAGAGCTCAACGATTTTGTGATCACCCATCCGTTTACCCATCTCTCTACGTTCGGCGGATCAGACCTGGGCTGCATCGTGGGCCTCGCTGCCATCGATTACCTGATTAAAAACAGGGTTCCTGAACATGCAGCTGCCATGGGTGAGCGTTTCCAGAAGGGTTTCGACACCTTCCTTACAAAATACCCCGAGCTTCTGGTGGAAGTCAGACGGAAAGGGCTCATGATGGGACTTCAGTACACCAATGCTTCCATCGGCCCGCGCATGAGCTTTCAGCTTGCCCAGAACGGAGTCATGGCAATCTATACCGGCAATGAACCTTCTGTCATGCGGATCATGCCGGTTCTTGAAATCAGTCCTGAGCAAGTCGATTTTGTTCTGGATGCCCTTGACAGGTCAATGGGAGAAATTATGAGGCAGGGAGGGATTGAAAAATACTGAGAAGTCCTTTAAAAAACAAATATTGAATATTAACTTACCCGGGAGGACCTTATGGCAACATCTGAAGAGATCATGGAAGCGCTGGAAGACTTTAAGGAACAGTGCAACAGCAACAAACGTCTGCGAAGGATGCAGCGGGACTGGAGTAAAGTAATCCATTACAAGGCGATCGACACAGGTGATGCATTTACCAGCACGGTCGTTGAGGGTGAGCTTGTCAGGAATGAAACCGGCGCGAACAAAACCCCTGACGTTGTGGTTGAATGCGACAGCGAGACCCTGTGCGATATGTTCTGGGGCGACATCAATCCAACGCAGAAATATCTGCGGGGCGAGATAAAAGTAAAGGGAAGTCAGGAAGATGTAATGCGAATCGATGCAATTACCGCGATCATCTGGCCGGAGGTATGATATGTCGATCATCGATGATATCCTTGCCGAAACAGATCACGTAAAAATCCGGAAGGAAACGGAAACCAACTACCGTGAATACATAAATCCTTTTGCCCTGCGGATGTTTAAAAACGCAAGCCTCGATATTATCGAAGGGAAACGGGAAGGCGCCAGTGTCTATGATATCTCGGGAGAGAAGTATATCGACTGTGTCACCGGGGCCGGGATCTTCAATGTCGGCCGACGCAACCCGGAGATCGTGGATGCGCTGAAAAAAGCGCTGGATGTCTATGACATGGGAGGCTGGATCAGCATTATACGGGAGCGCGGGCTTCTGGCGAAAAAACTGGCGGAGATCACACCGGGCAATCTCAAATACTCTCTCTTCTGCTGCGGCGGGGGGGAAGCCATTGAAGTCGGCATCAAGCTGGCACGGGCTCATACGGATAAAAGCGAAATTATCTGCATGGAAAACGGCTACCATGGCGTCACCGGATTTGCTCTTCCGGCAACCGGCCGTGATGTTTATAAAACCCCTTTTGTTCCCCTGACTCCTGGTTACACGCACGTTAAATTTAATGACATCGATGCCGTCCGGGCTGCCATCACCGATAAGACCGCGGCAGTCCTGATAGAGCCTGTCCAGGGAGAAGGCGGCATTCTCCCGGCAGACGATTCGTTTCTGAAGGAACTTCGGAAGGTCTGTGATGACAATGAAATTGTACTCATTTTCGATGAGGTCCAGACCGGTTTCGGACGAACCGGAAAGATGTTCTGTGCCGAACACAGCGGCGTGACGCCGGATATCATGATTCTGGCAAAATCCCTCTCCGGAGGACTGTATCCCATCTCCTGCGCGGTATTTACCGAAGAAATCAGCGAATTCCTTATGGCCCATCCGTTTACCATCATCAATTCATTCGGTGGAACCTCCATGGCTTCTCTTGTGGCGCTGGCGACCATCGAATATATCGAAAAGCACGATCTCCCGGCCCATGCAGAAAAAATGGGTCAGCGCTTCATGTCCGGGCTTGCTGATCTGAAAAAAAAATATCCGGATCTGATTATCGATGTCCGTGGCAAAGGGCTTATGCTGGGGATGGAATTTCCGGAAGACAGCATCGGCCCGCGCATGGCATACCAGTTGAGACAGAACGGTGTCATTTCAATTTACACCTTCAACAACCCCCGGATCATCCGAATCATGCCGGCCCTGGTGATTACCGAAGAAGAAGTCGATTTTGTACTGCATGCGTTTGACATGTCTTTAGCAGAAATTCAGGCACAGGAAAAAAGGATGACCGCAGCGAAAACCGAGTCCTGAAAAACTGAACCCTTGAACTCTAATCCCGGCGGAGTATTTCATGACGCAACTACGAAGAGAAATCAAACTGCGCACGATCGTAGCCACAGGCGCCGGCATGGCGCTGGCGACTGTCAACTATGTTTCTTTTGTCGAACTGGCCAGCTACCTGACCGGCAATTCCGCCTGGATCGCCATCCTGACATCCGGCATTATGGCGGTACTGGCGGGCTCCTGCTTCTCGGAGTTGAACTCCATGTATCCGACCGCCGCCGGAATCAAGCTGTTCATTGAAAAGGCCTTTTCAGAAAAGGCAGCCATCATCATTGCCGGAGCCTATGTCATGGGACAGCTCTCCATCGTAGGTGCTGAAGTCTACATCCTGTCACAGGCGATCAGCCAGGGAATTACATTCGTCCATCCGGCTGTTTGGGCCGCCCTTTTCGGTGCCGCGCTTCTTGCGCTGAACATCCGGGGAATCCGCATCGCCGGCAATGTTCAGGATGTCATTGCCTACACCATGTTTATCAGCCTTATTCTGATTTCCATTTATGGTTTTTATAAAATTGATTTTAAGATTACCGATCCTTTCCTGATTGGCAGCATGGACGGTTTTATCCAGGCGGTAGCCATCGGTATTGCCTGTTTTATCGCTTTTGAATGGGTCGTCACGATCTCAGAAGAAGTCATGGATGTAAAAATGGTTCCCAAGGGGATGATGATCTCGCTGGGAGTCCTTGCAATTGTATATGCCCTTTTTTCAACCGCCATGACATCCGTGCTTGGAAAGGAAGAGCTTGCATGGGTTCTCATGCCTGAAGGACTCCCGATCCCCCACCTGTTATACGGGAAAAAACTCCTGGGCAGTTTCGGCCTCTATTTTATGATTCTCATGGCACTGCTCGCTTCTTTGACATCACTGAACGCCGGTATCATGACCTCCTCCCGGTTTATCTATGCCATGGCCCGGGACTGGTCGCTTCCAAAATTTATTGCCAGGCTTCACCCGAAATACGCAACACCCTGGGTAGCCATGCTGATCGTAACGGCATACAGTGTTTGCGTAACGGTATACGGCTTTCTTACTCACTACATCCTCTCCATGATCCTGGTTATCGCGGCCACCGAATGTATGATCTACATGGTCATGGCTGTGTGTGTTATCCGCCTGCGGAAACTACAGCCGGATACAGAGAGAAGTTTTAAAATCAAAGGCGGAAATATCATTCCGATCATTGTAATCGTGATTTATGGAATCGTGGGAGGATTTATTCTTTTCGGCCCGGTAAAACCTCAGGATGCAGTGGACCAGCAAATCGCCAAGGGCTTTATTGCAGGCCTCATTCTTTTAAACTGCATTTATGTGTATGGGGTCTGGCCGCGGCTGAGAGCAAAATACCAGAAAATAGCGGAGGCAAGAACACCAAGGCGCAGGCGGCGGCCATTGGCAGACGAGAAGGATTGATCTCTCTGTCTTTATCACGAAAGAAGCAGTCAGTTCGACCTTACGCTCATATACAGTGGATATCATCATTCAGAGACGCAATCACGAATCAAAGTTAGACTCTTTTGCTCTTATAACTAGAAACCCGATCTTTTTATCCGGCATAAAAAGGTCCGCCTTATGAACTACCGTTCCCGGAGCACATAGGAGAAATTATGAACCCGCAAAAAACCATCAAAAGAAACTGGATGAGAATGGTAATGGTCCTGCTGACGCTGATCGCTTTCTCGGCAGTTATCAGTGGCTGTTCGGCTCATAAAATGAAAAGGTTATGGAAGGTTATGTCCCTTTTCGATGAGGATCTAATTGTCGAGAACTTTCGCACCATGCCTGAAATGTTTCCTTACCATGAGATCCATCGGGGAGAAAAGGTGTTTGAATTCGGGACGGCTCTCCAGAATCTGCCGGAGACTTTTGAATACAATGGGAAAACATATCGCATCGAAGAGCTGCTGGAAAATACATGGACAACCGGCCTGATTGTGATCAAAAATGATAAGATCCTGTTCGAAAAATACTATCGAGGAAACACCAGAGACACATTGAATATCTCATGGTCAGTTGGAAAATCCTTTGTGTCCGCCTTAGTCGGAATTGCCATTGAAGAAGGGTATATCAAGGGCGTGGATATCCCCGTAACCGACTATGCACCGGAATTGAAAGGAAGCGGCTACGACGGCGTGCCGCTTAAACACGTTCTCCAAATGTCTTCCGGAGTTCGGTTTGATGAGGATTACGGAGCTTTTTTTTCAGACATCAACCGGATGGGGCGTGTTATCGCCATGGGAGATTCCATCAACGAGTTTGCTGCCAGCCTGGAAAAGGAACGGGATCCCGGAACCTACCATCAATATGTCAGCATGGATACCCAGGTCTTGGGGATGGTTCTAAAAAACGCGACCGGAAAAACCCCTTCCCAATATCTTGAGGAAAAAATCTGGAAGAAAATCGGCATGCATTCCAACGCGAAATGGCTGGTTGATGATATGGACATGGAACTGGTGTTCGGCACCTTAAACGTTACACTCCGCGATTATGCCCGTTTTGGAAGACTGTACGCGAATTATGGAAACTGGAATGGCGAGCAGGTTGTACCAAAACAGTGGGTTATCGATTCCATAACCCCTGACGCGCCTCATTTAATGCCGGGTGAAAACCCCTTATCGAATACAACGATGGGGTACGGCTATCAATGGTGGATACCGGAAAAACCGGAAGGCGATTTTATGGCCCTCGGGGTTTACGGCCAGTACATTTATGTCAATCCGGCAAAACAGGTTGTTATTGTGAAGAATTCAGCCTTTCCCG
>CAZOEW010000162.1:0-3614 GCA_964578935.1 uncultured Desulfobacterales bacterium
AGCACTGGTCTGACTTTAAATTTATCGACTTTATCCTGGCTAATTTCTATTTTTTATTTTTACACCCCAAGGTTTATTTCAGCACCCTTATCGAGTTACTGTCCCAACCGATGGATAAATTTAAAGCCTCGAGATTGACCATTCTCTACTTTTTGCAAGGAGTTTACACTGCATATATTTTACGATCCAATCAGTTCGATCATTTGCATGTCCATTTTATGGATCGGGCAGTTTTGGTAGCCCTGGTCGTTAGCCGTTTCCTCGGAAAAACTTATTCATTTACCGCCCATGCTGCAGATATTTATACAAAAGCAACTCATGTTCGCCAAAAAATCGATAACGCAGCTTTTATGGTGACTGTTTCAAAATACAATAAAAAGCATTTGCTAGCAACCTATCCTGGAATTCAAGCGGACAAGATTCACATTCTACATCCCTGGGTCGACGTCGCTCAATTTACACCTGATGCTACGCATTCAGTTCATGAAAGATTACACATCCTTTCTGTTGGACGTCTGGTTGAGAAAAAAGGGCATGGTGACTTAATTGAAGCCATTCATTTTTTGCTTGAAAGAAAAGTTGATGTCGAATGCCGAATTGTTGGAGAAGGTCCCCTCTATTCACTCCTGATGGAACGCATCAATAAACATGGTTTACAGAATCATGTCCAATTGTTGGGAGGCCTTCCCCAGGAAAACGTTCTTGATCTTCTCAAAAATTGGGCGGATGTATTTGTCCTCCCATGTGTTATTGCTAAAAACGGCGACCGTGATGGGATCCCCGTCTCTCTTGCAGAAGCCATGGCAATGGAGTTGCCGGTGATCTCAACCGACATTGTTGGTATCAACGAGTTAATCCAACCAGGGTCAGGGTTTTTGGTTCCCCCACATGCCCCAGCTGTGTTGGGTGAAGCTCTATATGAGATTGTTTCTCAGGATACATCGACCACCATCAAGATGGGACAAAAAGGTCGTGAGATTGTAGAAAATGAATTCAATTTATTTAAAGATACTCAGGAGCTTGCTGAACTTTTTACCAGTACAGTTCATTGAGAAATCAAAAGAAATGCAAAAGAGGTCTGAAATGTTATCAAACAAATCTTCGTCATCAAAAACAAATAGTAGCGGATTTATGAAATATGTGGTCATTTCACCAGTCAAAGATGAGGCTGAATATCTGGATGACACAATTAACTCAATGATTCAACAGACAATCCGTCCTTCCATGTGGGTCATCGTTAACGACGGTTCTAAAGATGGTACAGAAGCAATCATCAAAAATTATGCACAGAAGTACAACTGGATCAAATTGGTCAATCGGAAGGATGCAGGTATTCGCCAACGGGGGAAGGGAGTAGTGGAAGCTTTTTACGCAGGGTATGAAGTTATTGATGAAGATTATGACTTTATTGTCAAATTGGATGGAGATGTGACGTTTGAAAAGGATTACTTTGTGTCACTTTTACATCAATTTGCATTGGATCCTCAACTTGGGATTGCAGGCGGTGGATTGTATGAAAGACCAGATGGAAAGTCCTGGGTCTTATATACAGTAAAAAATCATGTGCGTGGCTGCACAAAAGTTTACCGACGTGAGTGTTTTGAAGAGATTGGCGGCCTGGTAGCTTCGATGGGTTGGGACGGAATCGATGAATGGATTGCTCTTGCGAAAGGATGGAAAGTGGTCAGTTTTCTCTCTTTGAAAATCTACCATTATCGATTCACCGGTGCAGCAACAGGTTATCTGAAGAGTTGTATCGAACAGGGTAATGGAGCGTACCGCATGGGATATCACCCACTATTCATGATCGCCCGCGGTATCCGTCGTATAACCGACAAGCCTTTTTTCATCGGAGGAATGGCAATGATTGGTGGTTATTTCATGGCGTGGTTGAATAAACAGGAATTCTTAGCGGATCCAACTGTTGTACGGTATGTGCGTCAATCGCAAATGAAACAACTGGTTGGGTTAATCTCAGGGAAACCCTTACACGGTGACTGATCTGGATATGAAGACACCTCTATCGATCGTTCAAACCCTTCCAGAACAACAGTGGAGAGATTTTGTGGATAATCACCCACACGGAAACATCTTTCATACACCTGAAATGTTCGAGGTATTCCGCCAAACACGCAATCACATGCCGGAGATTTGGGCAGCTTTCCGTGGCGAAGAGGTGGTAGCTCTGTTACTACCAGTTCGTATCCATTTATTACCTGGTTTGTTGCGTCGATTAACAACACGGGCAATTGCATATGCAAGTCCATTGTACAAACAGGATCAGGAAGGCAAAGAAGGATTAGAGAAACTGCTGAATGTTTATAGAAAATCAATAAAGAATTCAGCTCTCTTTGTCGAATTGCGTAATTCAAATGATACAAATGATATTCAGCCAATTTTTGAGAGATGTAATTATTATTTTGAAGAACATCTGAATTATCTGGTAAATACAGATTTACCAGTGGATCAGGTGATGAACAATATTCATCCATCTGCCAGGAAAAAAATAGCCAAAGCATTAAGCAAAAATCAATTGGAAATCATCGAAATTCATGAGGAATCTCAGATTAAATCAATTGTTAATATCTTAAAAAAAACCTATTCGAACGCCCATATTCCTATGGCAGATGGTTCTTTATTTGAAGCAGCATTTAAAGTCCTTTACCCGAAAAAGATGATCAGAATTCTGGTTGGTAGAGCTGATGGCCATGATATAGCTGCTTCCATTTCCTTGCTCTATAAAGATGTTATCTACGGTTGGTATCGTGGATTTGATCGAGAATTTGCCTCTTATTTACCCAATGATCTGATGGTTTGGGATTCACTCAAGTGGGGTTCGGAACATGCATATCACATCTTCGACTTTGGTGGTGCGGGAAAACCAGATGAAGAATATGGACCCCGAAAATTCAAGGCGAAATTTGGTGGAAAGCTCGTAAATTACGGTCGCAATATATATGTCAACTCCCCCAGTTTGCTCCAGGTCAGTAAATGGGGATACGAGTTTTTCCGTCATCTCCCGATGAAAAAAGGATTAGGAGAAAAATATGACTGAAAAAAAGAATTCGAAGCGCTGTTGCATGATAGTTTATGCAATCTACCCTCTGGCTGAAACCAGAGTTCAACGGGAAGCTGAGATTCTCTTACGAAATGGTTTCAAAGTTGATGTCATCTGTTTGCGTTTACCAAATGATTCGAAAGTAGCAAGTTATAAAGGAGTACAAATTTTTCATGAGAAGTATCGTTTCCCTTTTCTTAATTCTAAAGGAACCGGTTTAATAGGAAAGTTTTTAAATTACATTCGCTTCTTTTTTTCTGCAGCTGTAAGGGTTACAATTTTGAATTTCAAACATAAATATGACATCATCCAGGTTCATAATTTGCCCGATTTTTTGGTGTTTAGTGCAATTATCCCCAAGATGATGGGAACGCCCATCATACTGGATTTGCATGATTTGATGCCTGAATTCTTTGCTGGCCGGTTCAAGTCGCGCATGTCCCTCCTGGCAAAGCTTGTCAGATGGCAGGAACGCTTATCATGTAATTTTGCAGATCATGTCATCACTGTAAGCGAGCATTGGCGACAGGCGTTGATTAAGCGTGGAGTTCCGGAA
>CAZOEW010000162.1:3714-8474 GCA_964578935.1 uncultured Desulfobacterales bacterium
TATGCAGCTTTGGAAATGCCTGCAATCGCTTCGCGCACAACAGCTATCCAGGCGTATTTCAGTGATACGAACACTGAGTTCTTTGAGCCAGGAAATGTAGATGATTTGGCACAAAAAATCCGGTACTTACACAGTGATCCAGAACGTTTAGCAGAATTATCTCGGGGTAGTCAAAAATTCAATCAACGCTATAACTGGTCAAAAGTAGGTTCTGAGTATGTTGAATTGGTTGAGCAGGTGATGAAGGAAAATGAGCATTAAAATTACTGACAGACTTGACGAAAAGATCTGGCGGGATTTTGTCAACCAACATCCCCAGGGAAATATTTTCCATACCCCCGAGATGTTTCAAGTCTTCATGCAAGCAAAAGGCTATCAACCAGAAATGAGGGCTGCTGTTTCTGAACAAGGCCGGGTGCTGGCATTATTCTTACCCGTCCATGTTAGCTTGAAAGATGGCTTTATGAGTCGTCTTACAACCCGGTCAATAGCCTATGGTAGTACCTTATGTACACCCGATAGTGCAGGAAAAGAAGCTCTGGAAGTTTTATTATGCGATTATTTGAAAAAAACAGGTCGAAAAGGTCTTTATACAGAGCTACGTCACCTGACCGACTTGAGTGCTTTTCAACCCATTTTCACCAACTGTGGCTTTGAGTACCATGAGCATCTGAATTACTTGATTAATTTGGATTGCACAACGGAAGAGTTATTTAAGAAGATTGGGGCACGAACTCGTAAACATATCCGACGAGCAATAAAAAGAGATCAAATCGTTATTGATGAAGTTGAAAATATTCGACAAATAAAACCAATCTACCAGATGATTATAAAATCTTACCAGGAAGCGCATATTCCCGTTGCTAATATTTCCCTATTTGAAGCTGCTTTCAAGGTTCTTTATCCTTTGAACATGGTAAAGTTTACCCTGGTGCGTCTGGGTAATACTTACATCGCCTCATCCGTGGAATTGATTTTCAAAGATATCATTTATGGTTGGTATGGGGGAGTAGATCGCGCCTATTCAAGTTATACCCCTTCTGAATTGCTTACCTGGCATATTTTGAAATGGGGTTCCGAGAATGGCTACCTTACTTATGATTTCGGTGGGGCTGGGAGCCCAAATGAGAATTATGGTGTTAGAGATTTTAAGGCAAAATTTGGCGGACGTTTAGTCAGTTATGGGCGGAATACCTGCGTTCATGATCCGATTCTTTTGCAAATCAGCACCGCAGGATACAACATCATTCGCCTTTTCATTAGAAGTCGAAAAGTTTCTCACAGGCAAAGGACAAATGAACAGGTTAGCTGAATTATCAGAAGACTGGAAATACATTGCTAAGCGGAATGGATTTAAAGTATTTATGCCCCTAATCATTTCTGATTTGACTAAACTGCCTTATCGGCATCTCAAATTCGTTGTTCTGGGACGTTCTCTCATTGATCCATTCCCCGATTGGAAACCACGAGAAAAACTATCTATTCGATCTTTTGAACCAAAAGATCTCGATATCGTCAGAAAGATAGATCGACCATCTGAAGCCCGTTTATGTGAAAAAAGATTAGAAGCAGGTCATAAAGGTCTGGTGGCTTTTTATGAAGGTCATCCTGCTGGTTACGCCTGGGGTAGCATGGATCCACTAACTCGCCTGGAGAGAATCCACCCCAAATTAGATTCTGGTGATGTTCTCTGTACAGATTCCTTTACAGCTCCTGAATTTCGCGGAAAAGGTATTCAGACCGCATTGACTTTAGCACGTTTCCACTTATTTCGAGAGATGGGATGCAAACGTTCTGTCTGTTGCATAGAGATTAATAACGCCCCTTCGTTAGCGGTCTGGCAAAGAAAGTTAAATAGCAAGTCCATCGGTATGATTGACTTTAAACGAATCGGTCCCTGGTACAAAATTCGTTATTCTTGAATTTCTCCTATTTGTTTGGATTATTCTCCAGTAAATGAAGGATCTTAATAAAATGAAACAACAATTTAGCAGGAAAAATGACCATAAATAATAAATTACGTCGTGGTGTGTTATTGCTTCACACAGCTGTCACTGGCCGCCACATCCTTTCCTGTTTAAACGAGTTAAACCGTACCCAATGGCTTTCAAAAGACGAATTAATGGATTTGCAGAGGGAGAAACTCAAACATCTTTTGGATTATGCCTATCAATTTGTGCCATATTACCAACGGATTTTTGACCAGGCTGGTTTTCATCCTGATGATATCAATCAGGATGAAAAAGCTTTCTATAAATTGCCAATTCTGACAAAAAGCTTGATTCGTGAGAATTTTTCTGAATTGCAAACCACTGAGCCAAAACATCGCAAGCAATTGAGTGAGGTAACAACCTCTGGATCATCCGGGCAGCCATTGTTATTTCTGCAGGATAATGCTTACCGTGATAATGTAACTGCGGATATTCAACGACACCTGGGATGGGCTGGTTGGAAAATGGGGCAGCTTCACGCTTATCTATGGGGTTCAAATTTTGAAGAGACGACCGCGCACTCTATCCGCACTCACCTGATCGATTGGGAATGGAATCGCTTCCTAACGAATGCTTACACATTAACAGAAGATAAAATGGCAGCATTTGCTGAACAAGTTCAACGCAAGAAACCTCGAATCCTTTTCGGTTATGCTTCGAGTCTGCTCTGGTTTGCTCAATATGTACGGAAACAACCTGATTTAACTATTACATTCGATGGGATCATTTCGTCTGCTGAAGTATTACCTGAAGAATTTCGTCAGGTAATTGAAGAGACTTTCAAATGCAAAGTTTTAAATCGCTATGGCACCAAAGAGTTAGGAGGTATTGCCTGCGAATGTGAGTTACAGAATGGATTGCATGTTAGCGCAGAAAACAACCTGGTTGAAATCTTGAAAGATGGAAACCCTGCTGAACCAGGGGAAACTGGCAGTATCATCGTGACCAATTTAAATAACTGGGGAATGCCATTTATTCGTTACAGTATTGGTGATGAGGCTGCCTGGGATGATGGTAATAAATGTGTATGTGGCCGTTCTTCTCCTCGACTCAAATCTGTCGAAGGACGCATTGTGGAAAAGTTTGTAACCCGGGATGGACGGGCATCCTGGGCGGGATTTGCTGGTGATGGTTATAGCAGTTTGCTTACCCAACCCTCTATCAAGCAATTTCAGATTATCCAGGAATCATTGGAAAAAATTACGATCCGGTTGGTTAAAGATGGGGAAATACCACCTTCGATCCTACAAAGACTTGAAAAGACATTCCAAACAGCTTTTGGGGAGGATATAGCCATCGAGTTTGAATTTCCAGATCACATCCCGGTGCTGCCTTCTGGAAAACACCAATATGCAATATCCAAGATTAATCATTCAGGGAATCCGGATCAATTCATTTGATAAGAAACTTTTCTATTTAATTTTTCAAACACTATTTGTAAAGAATTTTAATCATTCAAACGAAAAGAAATAATTCTTTTTTGTAAATCTAATCATTATTCATTTTTTAACTCAGGAATCGAGGTTTATATGAGTGTTCGTATCCATACAACTGCGGAAGTTTCGAATAAGGCAAATATTGGTGATGGAACCTTTATCTGGCATCAATGCCAGATCAGAGAAGATGTAACAATTGGAGAGAATTGTATCCTTGGCAGGGGGGTTTACATTGATGCTGGCGTATCCATCGGTAAAAATGTAAAAATTCAGAATTACGTTTCCATTTACCACGGGGTAACCATTGAAGAAGGGGTATTCATCGGTCCACATGTGTGTTTTACAAACGATCTGAGACCACGCGCTATCAACCCGGATGGTTCCTTAAAAGCAGGCGATGATTGGGAATTAAGCCTGACATTGGTGAAATACGGAGCAGCTCTGGGAGCTAATTCGACGATCCGTTGTGGTGTAACCATTGGTAAATGGGCAATGGTTGGTTCAGGAAGTGTGGTGACCAGAGATGTTCCTGATTTTGGTCTTGTCCTGGGGAATCCAGCAAAGCTGCATGGTTATGTTTGCCCATGTGGCGAGAAACTATTACCAAAAGTTGTCAATTCAGATGATTCAATTTTGTTTTGCCCAAAATGTTCCTTTGAATTTTCAAACCCGCTACCAAATCCCATAGAACTTGAAAAAAAGGAGATAACACAATGATAGCCATTTCGAAACCTTATATCGGTGAAGCCGAAAAAAAGGCTGTTTTAGAGGTGCTGGAGTCGGGGATGCTCGTCCAGGGACCACGAACAGCTGAATTAGAAGAAAAATTTGCTGCCGTCTGTGGCACACAATATGCCATCGCTACATCCTCTGGAACGACAGCTTTGCATGTCGCTCTGTTGGCACATGATATTCAGCCTGGTGATGAGATTATAACCACTCCCTTTACCTTTATGGCTTCCGTGAATTCAATACTCTACACCGGAGCCAAGCCTGTTTTTGTTGATATTGAAGAAGATACGTTTAATATAAATCCTGACTTAATTGAAGCTGCCATTACTCCAAAAACGAAAGCCATCCTACCGGTGCATTTATATGGGTATCCATGCAATATGGACTCCATCATGCGCATCGCCAATCAATATGGATTATTCGTCATTGAAGATGCCTGCCAGGCTGTTGGTGCCAGGTATAAAGGCAAACAAACAGGATCTTTTGGAACCGGCTGTTTCAGTCTGTACGCGACAAAAAACATAATGTCTGGTGAAGGGGGCATGATCACTACGAATGATGAAGCAATCGCACAGCGAAGTAAGATGATACGAAATCACGG
>CAZOEW010000163.1:0-8447 GCA_964578935.1 uncultured Desulfobacterales bacterium
TGGATAATTTCGTCTCGTGATATCATGAATTCTTTCCTCCTTTTCTATATCGTTTCACGGTTAACCATCAGAGCCCGCTGCCTTTCAGGACAACTCTCTTTTTAAGGCTGTACGATGATTTTAATATCATCCACGTCTTTTGCATCGATTTGTTCAAACACCTGCTGAATCTCTTCGAAACCGATCGCTCTGGTGACCATTTTTTCGATCCGCAATCTTTTCTCGGCAAGGTAGCCAATGGTCCAATCAAACTCTTCCGGGAAATAGGCAAACGAACCCTTCTGTTCCAGCTCTTTGACCGTATGCAGCAGCGTGGGGATAGACTGGCTGCTGAAGTTGATGCCGGTCAACACCATCCTGCCGCGCGGTCTGAGTGCCGACATTGCTGTGTGAATCCCTGCGTCGGAAGCCGATGTCTCAATCGCAACATCAAATCCACCGCAGGAAGCTTTTTTCAGTTTCCGCTGCAAATCAGGATCCGCTGCGTCAAAAGCCTCATCCGCACCCCCCATTTCCATGGCAAAGGCGGTTCGAAACGAATCGACCTCTGTCAACGCCACATAAGAGGCACCGCCAAGTTGAGCCCATGTCGCACATAAAAGCCCTATGGGACCGCCTCCGGTAACCAGAACACGATCTCCGAGCCCAACGCGCGCCTGACGGACAGCATGCAGCGACACCGCAGCAGGCTCAATTAAAGCAGCCTCCTTGTCACTGACGGAATCCGGCAGTTTCCGCACCATATCCGGTCTAACCCGTATATATTCCGCATAGGCGCCGGGGCTGTTGTTTCCAGGATTCGGTCTTTTCATCCCTTCCATACAGATATTGAGCAGCCCGCTTCGGCAGGATTCACAATTTCCGCATGGATTTAAGGGCAGGGCCGTAACCCGTTCGCCGACAGACAACTCCTTTCGACCGCCGGGATCATCGATACGCCCGCAGAATTCATGCCCCATGATCAATCCCGGCTTTCCGTCCATGCCAACACCGATTTCCCAGTAATGAAAATCTGAGCCGCATATCCCGCAGGCCGACACTTGAATGATCACATTTTCGCCGTCCGGCTCAGGTTTTTCGATTTCCGTTATTTCCAATTGTTTCGGTCCGACCAATGTAACCGCACGCATTTTTTCATCTCCGATTGAATAGGATACAAGGTGATCGATCGCGAAGATCGAAGGCTTTAAGCAACTGCTGCATACCCTTCCCGGTTTATTATCGGCATCTCTTAAGACGTTATCTTTTCCACCTTGCACAGCAGCGCCTTGATCGGCACGGATGCCGTTACCGGGCATAGCGGCTTGTCATCCGTAATCATATTGATGTTGATGGTCTTCCAGCCTTCATCAACACCATACCAGTAGCCATGAGGAGCGTGTACAACCTTTGGATGAATATCCGGGAAATACCGTGCCCGGATTTTCACCCGGCCTCTGGGTGATGACAGATAAACCCATTCGCCGTCTTCCACGCAGATGGCTTTTGCCGTCTCAGGATGGATCTGAAGCTGAGGATCCGGAGACCGTTTTCGCAGCGAGGGGATGTTCCGGTGGGAAGAGTGATAATAAACAATATTGCGACCCCCGGTCGTTAAAACAAGAGGGTATTCCTTATATAACCCGGGACTGCTGACCGGGCTTTCGTCAGGCTCCCGGAAAACCGGCAGCGGGGATATGCCGAGCATGTTGAGATAATCCGCATACAATTCCACTTTTCCCGAAGGTGTTCGGAATGCTCCTTTTTCTTCGTAAATTTTGTACTGGATCGGCAATGAAAATTGACCGATTTTTTTAAATTCTTTAAACGTGAGACCGATGGTTTCCAGCCGGTGATCCAGTGTTTCTTCAACCGAATTCCAATATCCTGCCAGGTTCATTTTTTGAGCGAGATCGACCAGAATCTGTTTTTCATCCCGGCATTCCGGTATCGGATCTACCGCTTTCTCCTGGCAGAAGACATGATTTTTCATCAGCAGATCTTCTACATCATCCCGCTCAGCCCAGTGTGCCGGAGGAAGAATCACATCAGCCAGCGATGTCGTGGGTGTATGAAAATAATCGACTGCAAATAAAAAGTTCACCGATTTTAATACATCGCGTACATGTAAGGAGTTGGGGTAAGCGCAGACACTGTTGTTTGCGAACAATCCCAGCGCCTTCACCGGATAAGGTTTTTCATCCACAATGGCCGGCCATACGGTTTGAGGCGGAGATGGAATCGGGATGAACTCGAAAAGCGGATAGGTGTCAAGCCCCAATTTTTTCTTGGCCTGCTCTTTGGGCAGGTTGTTGAATGCGCTGTAATCCGGGCCATAGCAGCTCCTCTTCCGGGTCGGAGGTAAACACTGCAGGTTCCCTCCCGGAACTTCCAGGTTGCCGGTTATGGCGCTTAATATGGTTAAGGCCCGCGTCAAATCAAACGCGTCATTTGCCTGGCACACACCTCCCATTCCAGGGCCGATACAGGCAGGTCTGGATTTCCCGAATTCGATTGCGGCCGCTTCGATCTTTTCTTCTGCCATCCAGGTAATTTCGGCACATCTGCGGGGTGTGAACCCGGAAACATGTTCTCTCAATTGATCAAACCCTGTTGTCCACTGCTGCACGAATGTTTTATCATACAGTTCTTCCCGGATAAGGATATGAATAAAGCAGAGCGCGAGCGCGACATCGGTGCCGGGTCGTATCTGGAGCCAGTGATCCGCCTTCTTCGCAAAGTTGGTTCCCCTGGGATCGACCACGATCAGCTTTGCTCCGCTCTTCAGGCCCTGTTTGATGTCATACAGGTAAAGACCCGGCCAGGAGGCTTCCGGGTTATGAGCCCACAGGAGAATACACCGGCTGGAAGCGTAGTCCGGATCGACCAGGCCAAATCCACAGGTCGCGGCGCTTCCAACAACAATTGGCCCGCCACTCATATTGGAAGGCGCCATGAAGTTCGGAGATCCGAAAAGGGTTAAAAACCGGTTCAGATACGGTGCCATCCCCCTTGTGGTTCCGGACCCTAAAACCAGAGATTCCGCTCCCCATTTTTCACGGGTTTCAAGCAGTCGTTCTGCGATCAAATCAAGCGCCGTATCCCAGGAAACCGATTCAAACCTGGAGCTTTCCCTGCCTCCGGTTTTAACAAGCGGTCTGGTGATTCTTTCCGGGTGGTACATGATCTCCATGCAGGCCCTTCCCTTGGGGCAGATATATCCATGACTGAAGGGATGAGCCTTATCTCCCTGAATCCCAACCAGCTTCCCGTCATTGACTTCAAGCAGGACGCCGCAGCGGGAATGACATTCAAAACAGATACTCTTTACCGTTTTTAAGGTCATCTGACTTACTCCTTTGTTACATTCATATTGATTTCAACCCATCGGATATTCCTGACGATTCATCCCTGTCGGCCCGATACCGGATATTGCCTCGTACCGCCATCGTCGAACACCTCCTTATTTCTCCTGCCATGAAGCGTTCGTTAACATACCAAGCGCCGCCATTCCCATATCCTGATTGTATTGTTTTAAATCCTTGGCCTTTATAAAAAAATGACAGAAATGACGCGAGCCTTCAACCATGGTAACCAGAACATCCGCTACCCGCTCAATGTCTTGCGCATGAATTACCCCTTTCTCTTTCAGATCCTTCAGCTCTTTTATCAGATACTCTTTAAACAGCCGATAAAGTCCTTTGATCTTTTTCCGGACCCGCGGGTTTCGAAAGCTGACCGTAATCACGGAAAGGGATGCCGCGATATGAATTTTTTCATAATAGGCCTTGCTCCAAAGCGTCTTGACCAGTTTTGCCAGTCTCTCTTCCGGCGCCATGTTCCCGGATTGAAGTTTTCTAAAAAGCGTTGCGTACTCGAAGATTACAAAGTCAACGCATGCCAGCGTCATGTTTTCCTTATTCCCAAAGTAATGAAGAATGAGCGATGGGTGAATGTCCAGACGCTTTGCCACTTTGGCAATGGAAGCACCTTCAAAACCTTCTTCCAGGATCGTACGGTAAAAACTCTCAATGATTTTAGGCTTTCGAACTTCCGCGCATTGCCTTTTTGCCATCATAACTCTACCTGAAAAACTGCATTAACTGAATGAATGGTGAACTTTATTACATTTAAAAACAAAGTGATATAATTTTACATATTACATAATGGAACCGTTGTCAACTTCATGAATCCTGCAGCGGCCCTCTACCGGATCAGACAAAAAAGAATCGTCATGAAGCTGCGAACAGAAATCCTTTCCAGGGTATTTGTCTTCCCAAAAGAATGACAGGCAGAGGAGAGGCTTGTTTTTAAAATGAAACAATACTATATAAAAAGGATGTTGAAAAAATAGTGCCGATTGGGTCAAACTCGGGCAGGATTCACATGAAAAGTCAATTCAAGCGGGAACAACTGCAGAAAAGGGACAGAAAATGAAATCAAGAAAATGGATCATTGCAGGCATCATTGTGACGATCACCGGGCTGATATTTTCCGCCTGGGCCTGGAATTTTACCACAAGCTCCAAAAAGAAGGTCAAGAAACAAAAATTTCCGTTTTACCAGGGCATGGAAATGAAGACAAAACCCTCCAAATCGGTCATCGATAACATAAAGAGCCATTATGTCTTCGAGCCTGTCCTGCAGGGTGACCTGGCTCAGCACGAGTTCACGCTCAAGAACGATTCCGCAGCGCCCCTGGAGTTGAAACAGGTTCGAGGTTGCTGCGGGTGTCTGGTGGAAAACTATACCCCCACGATAGAGCCTGGCCAGACAGGCGTCATTTCCGTCGTTCTCCTGACCGACCAATATGGCGGAAAAGAGATCCAGGGAATCATTCAGGCGACCACCAACGATCCGGATCGCCCGGAAATCATCATCAACATCACGTGTGAGGTTAAAAAATTTGTCGACATATCCGAATACATGATTACGCTGGATGGGTCGCTTCATCAGCCGATCCAGGGTACATCCATCGTTGTTCCGGCAGAAGAATATCCGTTTACGATCACGGGAATTAAACCCAGAAAAGGGATCGATATCCTTTACAGCTACAAGGAAATTCAACAGGACGGTAAAAAAGGATACCTGATAACCGCCCAAAACAAACGCACAGAAAGCGGTGTGATCCGGGATATCCTGTATGTCCAGACAGATCATCCGGCACGGCCGGAGTTCAAAATCAGGGTTCAGGGAAGAATTACCGAATAACGCTTAGAGGTTATTCCGCAACCGTTTCTTTGTCCGGAGTTTCTTTTTCCGGAGTTTCTCCGTACGGATTTTTTTCGTAGATATCCAGAACGACTTTATCCCCGCTGATCAGCGCGGTCACCAGCACGTTGTCATTGATGAATCTGGCTTTGTGGGTGATGGTTTTGCCGTAATAATCCACCTCCCAGTAAAATTCCTTGTTTACCTCATCATAGGTGTAGGTTTTGGGCGTCTCAAAAAACGTATAGGTCCGGGAAGTCTCTTCATCCGGGAAAAATTTGTAGGTGCCGTCCTCCTGCGGCTCCAGGCGGAAGCCGTTGTCTTCCCCTTTCCAGTCGTCTACGCTCAGCCAGTCGGCACTCCAAAGGTCTCTGGTGTCCGCATCGCCGGTCTGGACGACTTCATCCAGCAAATCCAGATCCTCCACCGTTTCAATTCCCAAACTATATATCTGTTGTTTAATCTCTTCGGTTGTCGTTGGATGATATGGCTTTTCTTCCGGTTCCATTTCATCTGCTTCAGGAATGTCTACGGCAGGTTCCGGTCTCTGGATCTTTTTTACGATGGCTGTCTCTTCGGTTACAGGCTCGGAAGCGGTTGAGCCGGGTCCGGTCTGTTTCCGAAACGTTCTTTCAGCCTGAGTGGTCTTTTCCGGCTGGGGCTCGACAGAAGGTGATGGTGGTTCGGTCAGAAGGAATATACAGGCAATCCCGATCAGGACAGCTGCAATACCCGCGGATATGATTGTTTTCTTCTTCATACTTTTCCTCGCTTTTCCTCGCTATGGCTGCTGTCCTCATGAGAATCAAGTATCATGGATGAGCAGTTGTCAACTTTTTAGGGCCGGCATTTCTCACAAGCCAAAGCCGGAGTATCTCCCGAACCGCGATGGGAAATACCCCGGCTTTTTGTTGCAATTTTCAAGGGGAATTGCAACCCCACATCAGCAAGCGGCATCCTGGTGTTGAAAAACTGCCGGGCCTCCCAAACTGTCAGAGCCCGGCAGAAATCTGTTTTAACGATACACGTTTTGAGCAACCATCTCATTCCAGATCAGATTGGCCAGAATGTAAGAACCATCATAGGTGGGATGAATGTCATCTGATTTAATGTGGATGGGGAAGATATCCGCTCTCGGATCCACCAGGAACGCATCCATATTGGTGGAGCCGAAGATGCCCGGATACGCATAGTCATAGCAGTAGTCGATGGCTTCGTTTTTCTCAAGCTCATCGCCCTTGACATGATAGTATCCCAGCCAGATGCAGTCATTTGGCGGGCCCGTGTACATTTTCTGCAGCATCACTTCCATCTTGTCGCCGATGTAATTGATGACATTTATGCATCCCGAGGTCAACGGATCGGAGTCGCAATCCATGGTGCCCTGAAGAATGTCATTCGCCCCACCGTCGGCGATAATGGTTTTCAGCGTTGATCTTCCAAGGGCTGTATTCAACTGGCTGTCGATGGCGGCAATTTTAGCCCCGCTCACCGAACGATCCTTGTAGCCTTTTCCGGATAAGGATTTTAAAACCGTACGAATGTCACCGGATAAATCAAAAACCGAGTCCCCGATGATCTGGACATCCCATTCATCTGCGCTGGGATTGTTCATGTCCCAGGAGCATCCTGCCATTGCCACGACCATCATGATCGCCACTAACATTCCGAAAAATCTCATGGTGCTGCCTCCTTTTTTCGTTGACTTAATGAGTGTTTATACAATGCCGATTGCAGATGCTGATCCAAATATTCTGCAAACCATCTCTTTCAGCTTCCGAGTGATCCGGAAACGGAAAAACGATTTAACGTATTAATTTTTAAAGATCATTTGCAACAAAAACCCGGGTTCATCTATAGACAGTGTGTCTTTTAAGCAAACACTGTTCAGTCATCCTAAAAACTGTTTATCCATATATAAAAAATATTCAAAATGCAACACCAAAAAAACATGGAAGAAATATGGAGAAAAACCAGCTATTTTCAGCCGGACGACCGCAGGCAGGCCTGATGAATTTTTTGATACTTCAGATTCAATTTCAAATGGTTATCCTTCCATTATCCAGTTGACCTGATACCGGCGGTTCCCGGAACTTCGGAGAAATCATTTCGATTGAAACGGAGAGAAGCCATTTCGACCGGTTCGCCCAACCTGACGTTCCGATTCACGACAGATCTATTTTCGGTTCATCGAACCCTATTCTCCTCGATGGACAACCGGTTGGCCGCTGCTTAAAAAGAAAAATCTCCGGTTGATGGATTTCAAATCTCCACAGGTAACTTTGGAATTGACAAAAACGCAATTATCGGATATGAACAATGTTTATAGGCAGTTGTTTGTTTTCCTGCCGCTGATAATTTTGATATTCGATCGCTATGTTGCTTATCAAAAATCGTATCGCAACCGATGGGATACGCCGGGTCATACAGATAGTTATCGACAGATGGGGCGGAAAGAATGTTGTGCAACCGACAAAAAAGAGCGGGTATCCGCTTGAACTACTTATTGTTTTTCGCGATTTTCCTGCAATTTTTTCTTGCGGGATGTGGATCTGAAGGGGGCGATTATGACGGAGATTTTGACCGAGATTTCGCCACAGGAATAAAACCCGAAATCATTGACGCAACGCTGATCGATGAAAACGGAGACGAAATTGAATCCCAGGTGATTAACGGTAACCTGGTCATCATGCCCAGAGAGGGCCAGAAAATCGGATTCGAGATCGTTTTCAAGACTTCCCGCGATGTGACCGCCGAAGTTATCGTAAGCCAGTACACACCAATGGATCTGCTCTATCAGGAAGAACCGGTATACTGTGACGAAGGGCCTGAATGTCCGGACCCGGAAAAGGGAGAGATATCTTACTACGGAGAAGAGATCTATTCCGGTACGCCTTATTACGGACCTCAACGTTTTTCGGTTCCGACTCAACCTGAAGGCAGCGAAGAGATAGAAGATGAAGATTATGATGTCACGGAAGAAGCGCAGTACAACCAGCATTACCTGAAAATACGTTTTTTTTATACAGTGGATCAGCTTGGATACGACAGGATGTTTCGATTTCAGGTTGAAGACAGTGCCGGTTATATCAGCAGACATCTGATCATCTACACAAAGATTCCGCTTTAATTGATCGTAACGCATAACACTATGCCGTACATGCTCTCCATGGAGGTTTCGTACATGCCAGCACATCAAGATGACAATGCCCATAAAACCAATGGAAGTCATGCTGCTTTATGGCTCATCTGCATCGT
>CAZOEW010000164.1:0-8397 GCA_964578935.1 uncultured Desulfobacterales bacterium
CCGGCGGATCGGATCTCAGTCTGAACTCGAGATTCTCGACAGTCCCTTTTACACCCAGAAAAATAATCCATTCCCGAACCTGAGTTCTGCTTTCCAGTTCGATACTGGGTTCAATTCGATAGGGATTTATAAAATCGATAATACCCCGGGTAACTTCAAACTCTTGCCCCTGATATTTAATGATTCCGGACTCCACCCTAGCACGTCCGCTGATCAGCGGACGATCCAGCGTCCCTTGAAAATGAAAGTCCGGCTTCAACAACAAAAGGGCGATGTTATTATCGACCACAAATGGATTTCGGTTCTGAACAATGATATCAAACGTCGTATTATCGAAAAAAGAAGCCTCCTTTTTTTCAGTCGCGGGTTTTTCATCCCGCGACTGACTCACCACATACCCAAGCGGATTTAAATCCACATCCCGGGTATACGTTCCCTCAAGGATTACAATTTCTCCTGTAATGGCTGATTCTTTCTGTGTTCCTCGAATCGTCAGATCCGTATTCAGAAGCAGTTCCGTATGGTCTCCGGCAAGGATTGGCAATGCATGCGCGGTTAAGCTTACATTCGCTGATTCAGGTTGATCGTTTTTTAATTCAACATTTCCTTCCAGATCGAAACTCCCTGTTGCAAACTTTCCCTTTATATTTTCAGCTGTAATCCTGTCGGATTCAAACCTCAGTCTCCCGTCCAGCTCCTGAAGGGGTTCAGAAAAGTAGGATACCTGGAAACCAATTTTTTCAAACCCAAGATCCGCATAAAAAATCGGATTTTCACGAGCACCAATGACAGAAGCCTTGTATGTGATCATTCCCTTTGTTTCTGACACCTCATCGAAAAATAACTCCGTAACACCCATGGGAACCTTTCCGTCCGCCTTGAAATCGAGCATCCCGTTCAATTCCCACTTTCCGCTTACATCCAGATATCCTTCCTTGAAAAACGACAATCGGTTCTTTGGGATCCGAAGAATCCCATTTGCAAGGTCAATGGTCAAATCACTTGCCTGAAGCAGCTCCTTCTGCTGCCAGACAATTTCCAGCCTGGATATTTGAGCCTGCATCCGCATCTGATCCGGGGCGTTTAAATTACCTGTTACCGTGACCCCGCCTCCCAGAACGCCATCCAATTCATCATGTCCTGCAAGTTTAAACCATGGCGCAAGATCCAGTGCCTCAGACCGGATTTCTCCCGTAATCTCTCTTGTTTTTAAATTTAATGCCGCTTTCACCCATATCTCTTTTTCTCCTTCTACCCTTGCTTTCCAGTCAAAAACATCAACCTTTAACGAAAACGAATCCATCTGTTCTTCATTCAACTGCAAGCCGCGCAAACCGATATTACCTGAAAGCCTTGGATCTTCAAAGCTGCCCGTCCCCTGAAAGTCAAAGAAAAGCGCTGCTTTCTTCCAGTCTTGATCAGCAATCTGATCAATATGATTCAATGATATGCCTTCGGAAGCGGCATATAGATCATACTTTCCATCCAGGGAGATCCATCCCTCTGCCTGAATTCTCTCACCCGCTGCAAATTCCGCCCGGCATTCATCCACGAAAAGCCTTTCGCCATCCAGATGTAACCCGAGGGTGACATCTTTAATTTTTTGCATACCCAGATCGATATTCTTTCCTTTAAGGCGTATCGTTCCAGTGGGAAGGGCAATACTCCCCGAAAGATTCCCCGCAAGGGAAATCTCACCTTTCATCTGACCCGAAAACCCTTCCAAAAATAGTTTTTCACCCGTTACGCCGATTTCAAACAATGGGTCCTGTAACATCTGATTTGTCTGAAAATCAAAAAGTTGAACTGATCCTTCAATATCAAGCGCTGACGGCTGGTTCTTAATTGACAGCCGCTCAAAAGAGAGACTTCCATCGGAAAAAAGAATATCGCCGGATAGACCTCCCAGATTGATTCCATGATAACCGATCCCTTCTCCTTCCAGATGGCCTTTTATCAAAGGCTTCTCTGATTTTCCGGATATCCATAAATTTAGCGTCAACTCTCCCTGGGCACTCTCCATCTCTGCAAGAAAAAATTCTTCTGCTGGAAATTTTGTAAAAACCGAAAGATTCCCGTCAATCTCCCTTGAATGCAAATCATATTCACCTCTGGCGAGCACCCTGTTGTTTCCTGAATTCACCTCGAAATGCTTTACGGTCAGCTTGCTTTTCTCGATATCCGCAATTACCGTTAAGAGGGAAGTCTCTTTGGATTTAAAAATCTCCTCCATACCGAAATTCTCTGCTGACAGCTCAAGGGAAAGCTGCGCTGAACGGGTTGAGGAGGAAAAACCTTTCCCTTTAAGCATCGCCTTTACCTGGCACAGGCCTGTCACATCTGCCGGGATGTTCGGCAGTTTTTCAAGAAGCATATCCTGCTGTGTGATGAAAATCTTATACGTTGCGGCGTCCGGATCTCTCCGTGAAGACAGAAATCCATCAGGAAAAGCATGCTGAAGGTTGATGTTTCCATTCAAATGAAATGCTCCATAAGGGGCCTTAACGAGAGCCTTGTCAACCGTAACAACTTTTTTTTTCAGGCGGCATGAAATATCCGCATGATCAATCCGGTTTCCGGCAATATTCCCTCCCCTGTATTTCAGGGCAAGTGTTGCTTCCTGATCATTCAACGTCCCCCTTGTTTTTAAATGGGCTGAAACATCTCCTGTAATTTCCGAATCGAGCAGTGCTGTTTTCAGAATATCCGAGGCGTCTCCTTTCAGGTTTAGTTCAAGTTCCGGCCGGATATCACCAAACAGATCTCGAATATGCCCCGTAACGGTTAAAATACTTTTACCGGAAGTTTTCAGTATCGCATGCAGTGAATCAAATCGATCTTTTACAAAAGCGGTCCGCAGGTTAATGCTCTCCAAGCCTATTTTTTCGTTTCCCATAATGAGTTCGCTATGGGTAAGCCCGAGAAGCAGCGTTGCTTCCTGCTTTAAAAGATTACCGTTTCGAAGTTCCAGATCAATGGCAGGGAAAACGATCCGGTCATGCGCATTCAGGCGGTATTGCATTGATCCGCCATGGATCCATGCTTTTCTGAGCGTAATATTGAAGGGAAATTCAATACCGAAAGATTTCGGAGAAGATTCCTCATCCCCTACAAATGCGTTCACCAGATTCAGTGTTCCGGTCTCATCTTCTTCCAGGAATACCTGCGGTTTTTCCAGATAAACGGATTCAACGGCCAGGCTGCCGTTTATCAGTTCAATCCAGGATATGTCTATGCGCACTCGTTCCAGTGCGATCAGGAGGTCACCGGATGGGCCTTGCAGCAATACATTGGTTAGATCAACGCCCCCCCTGAACAAAAAAAACCTGTTTTCACGCCATGATATCGTCCCCGGGATATTTTTGTTGATTGCGGTCAGTATAAGACGCCGGGCATGATCGGTTCCAAGGTAAATTCTTGCACCGAAAAGACCAAAAAACAGCAGAATGACACCTATGATGCCGGCAGCGGCAATTTTTTTTTGAAACTTCATCAAAATTCATCCAAAAATATACTTTTCAATTTACTGTTTTCATTTGCAATTCAGACAATGATACTAAAGCCTTCGTATATAAAGGTCAATGTCTTTTTTGTGTGCATTGAACGGTTCTCCGATGAAGCAAATCAATCAATCTGCCTGACAAGAAGCTGTCGGGAAAAAACCCCGTGTTTCAAAAATCAATGATTCCGTCATTTCTGCAAAATCAGACGAAAAGCTCAATATATTGAAAAAAAGTTTTGACAGATAACAACATATTGTGATAGCCCCACAGAAAACGATATCTAAAATCAAGAGGAGAAAAATGGTCACCGATGATGAAATTAAGATCTTGAATCATATCATTGAGGATATGGAAGATCACCCGGAGTGTGTCAGCCTTTCCTCGGAAGAAATGGATCAGATACTGGAAGAATACGATCAGATGACCGGCAAAGCCCCGTTAACGATGCTGTAGGATTAAATATCCTGCGTGCCAGAATGGATATTGCTGAAATCGATCCGTGAAAATTCTTTCTGAACCATCTGGATAGTGAACTGCTATTCCACTTCTAAAATGTCCAGCATTCCGCTCAAATATTCCATACTGGGCCAGAGGTCCGCTTCTTCATGAGGTTCAAGCGTTATCAGCGGTAATTCTTTTCTTTTTTTAAGAAACTCGACAAGAGGATAAAAATCGATTTTACCGCTGCCCAGGGGAAGATGCTCATCTTTTGATCCGTTGTTATCATGCAGATGAAGCTGACCGATGTAAGGTCCCAGCATGTCTATCCATGCGTCAAGTGAAACGTTGCCAAATACGAACTGATGACCCAGGTCAAAGCAAAAACCCACTTTCAGATCTTGCAGCCGACTAAAAAAAGGTGAAATTTCAGCCGGCATTTTTTCATATACATTTTCAAGCATGAGGACTGTTCCGGCCTCAAGCAGCTTTCCACCAAACCATCTCCACATTTCCAGACTTTTTTTAAGCCATGACTCATGAAAATAGCTGTACCGGTCTTCCTCGTAGCCGGCATGGCAGACTACCGTTTCCGGCTTCAGTATGGGTACCAGTGCCAGCACCTGTTCCAGACGGTGCCGGGTTATCTCCCTTATCGCGGGATCAGAAGATCCGGGTGACAGATCCAGGAACGGACCATGAACGGTTATACGCCTTTCGTTTCGGTGAAAAGGAGATAGTATCTTTTTAAAATCCGAAAAGGAATAATTGTCCAGCGCATCGGCATCGAGTCCAATTTCCGGATTCAGTTCGAGTTCGACAAAACGATCCAGAAACGTTTCATATAACATCCTGAAAGGGACGTTTACCTGAACCTGATTCACAATTTTTTTTCGCATTGTTATCACGCTTAAATTACCATTTCCCCCATTGAAATTCTCTCTGGAATGATCAACCTCAACCAAAGAAGGAATGATGTCAAGAAAAATTTGTTACCGGATACATGATGTGAAGGCAGCATGAAATGCCTCTGGTTGAGGATTGTGGACCGTGCGTGTCGCGGCGGGGTTCGATTCCAAACAATCCGCGAACGAAAAGATTCTTGAACACATTGGAATCGGAATATCTTGTTGACAATCGCCATACCGAAAAAAAAGGTTCTCCGTTCGACTATTCTGAACAAGGCCTTGACAAAAAAAATCAGATGATATTTAAAAACAGGTTAATACACTCTGGTTCATCGAAATTTCGAAGTAAAGGTCGGCATGCATGAAAATCAAAAAGGCGCTTCTGTTGTTAACATTTGCCATTTCAATCCTGTGGATTTCAGGATGTCATGCCGCCAAATCAGCTGCGGAAAGCATCATTAAACTTGACAACCATTCCCCCTTTATAACCAATGTCCAGTCCGGTAAAATCATAAAAGGTCAGTATGTCGCAAGCAGTTCCCTCAATATCAATGACAAGAACACATTCCGGGTAACCATCGTTGACCCGGATCTTGATGTTAAAAAACTGTATATCCGCTGTTTCTATCCCAGAGATTCAGACCAGCCGATCTTAGAGCTTGGTCCTTTTGATCTTCCAGTCCAGGAAAAACAACGGACCAGCATGCATCTGAATGAACCGGTCGAGATATCCGGGCCATCCGGAAACTGGCTGGTAGAGGTTCAGGTTGAAGATGAAAAGAACAATCTGAGTAACATATACCGGCTGCATGTCATCATCAACCAATGGTAATTCCCCAGGTATTCCGGATCAGTGAGCAATCCCGGATACAAAACCTGTCGTTCCGGGAACCCTCCTGCTGTGTCCCTGAGAACCCGAAAAAGGACAGAACCCGCATCCCATAACGTTTTCTGCCATTCTGTGTTTTGACAAATTGCCTGCCTCACAAAGATCCGCTTTGAACATCTTCCCCTGAAATCTTTTTCTTGACAACCGGTTCTGGATGGGGCAAATTAGTTAGCATACAAAGGAAATTAATCATGACTCAGTATGTCGACTGTATCGTATTTTTATTGGCCAAGGCATATCAGAAATCACAAAACCAGTTAAAGGCAAGGCTTCTGCCTTATAGCCTCACTTCGGTTCAGGCTCTTGTTCTGGAAGCTCTTTGGGAGGAAGAGGGATTGACTGCAGGTCAGATTGGAAAACGGCTTGCGCTGGACAATGCGACGATTTCCGGTGTATTAGACCGGCTGGCTGATGCGGAATGGATCATAAAAAAAACAGATCCGGAAGATAAAAGATTACTGAGAGTTTTTCTCTCGGCCAAGGCCTTGAAAATGGAGTCTTCCCTTGTTGAAGAGAGAACAAAGGCAAACAATGAGATCCTGAAAAACTTCAGTGATGCAGAACAAATACTATTTAAAAGATTTTTAAAAGATCTGTTGCAGTAAAATAATTTTTATTTAGCGTACAAACAAAAACCATCGAAGGGAGAAACTCATGAAAGACCCGATTCTCAGTCCGATTAAAATTAATCAGCTTGAAATCAAGAACCGTATCACCATGCCGGCCATGCATCTTGGCATGGCGAACAATTTTCAAATTACCGACCAGCTTGTCGATTTTTATGCGGAACGTGCACGTGGAGGAGCCGGAATGATTACGGTCGGCTACGCCACGGTTGATGAGCTCTCCGGGAATACACAGGTAATCGGCGCACACAAGGATGAATATATCCCGGGACTCTCGCGTCTTGCAGATGCCATCAACCGAAACGGCGCAAGGTCTGCGGTTCAGCTGAACCATTCCGGACGGTATAACCACTCCTTTTTTTTGAATGGCAAACAGCCGGTTGCCCCTTCGGCCGTTGCTTCGCGATTAACCCGGGAAACGCCCAAAGCACTTGAACTCGACGAAATCGCAGAAATAATCACCTGTTTCTCAAAAGCGGCTGCAAGGGCTAAAAAAGCCGGTTTTAATGCCGTTGAAGTCCTGAGCGGAACCGGCTATTTAATCAGCGAATTTCTTTCTCCTCTTACGAATTTAAGAGAAGATCGATATGGCGGATCACTTGAAAACCGCATGCGTTTCGGACTTGAAGTAATGGCCGCTATCCGGAAGGAAGTGGGACCCGATTTCCCCCTGATTGTTCGTATGAACGGCAATGATTTCATGCCCGGCGGACAGGGCAGGCTTGAACTGCAGGAATACGCAGTCGCTCTGACGGAATCCGGCAATGTGAACGCACTCTGTATCAATGTCGGCTGGCATGAGGCAAGGGTTCCGCAGATTGTAACCGCTGTTCCCCGTGGTGTTTTCGGCTATCTGTCTCGAGGTATAAAAGAGAGAGTTTCGGTTCCGGTTATTGCAAGCCATAGAATTAATGATCCGGCAACAGCACGCGAAATGATCGGCGATGGAATGTGTGACATGGTTGCCATCGGGCGTGGCCTGATCGCGGACCCGTATCTGCCGGAAAAGATAAAAACGGGCCGTGAAGATGAGATGATCCATTGTATTGCATGCGCGCAGGGCTGCTTTGACAATCTCTTCAAGCTGAAACAGGTTGAATGCCTGTGCAACCCGAGGGCAGGGCATGAAAAGGAAACGTTTATATCCAAAACAGACACCCCAAAAAAAATAATGGTGATTGGAGGCGGCGCTGCCGGAATGAGTGCGGCACTTGCTTCCTCCCAGCGCGGCCACGATGTGACCCTTTATGAAAAATCAGACCGCCTGGGGGGACAGCTTTATCTGGCTTCCGCTCCTCCCGGAAGGGCTGAATTTGAAGAACTCGCAAAGGATCTTGCCAAACAGGTTGGTCTGAGCAGCGTGAGAACCATATTCAATACAGAAGTAGATGAAAGTCTTATTGACCGGGAAAAGCCGGATGAAGTAATCCTGACGACCGGTGCAGAGCCCATAAGACCGCCTATTGCCGGAATCGATCGCCCACATGTTGTCCAGGCATGGGATGTGCTCCAGAATAAAGTCTACACCGGAAGAAATGTGATTGTTATTGGAGGAGGAGCCGTCGGGGTAGAGACCGCGATGTTTCTTGCTGAAAAGGGAACCCTTTCCGGCGAAGATGTTAAATTTCTTCTGGTAAACCGTGCCGAAGACCCTGAAACAATCTATACGTTTGCAACAAGGGGCACAAAAAGAATTATACTGATCGAAATGCTCGACACAATCGGCAAGGATATCGGTAAATCCACAAAATGGTGCATGTTTCAGGAAATGGAACGGAGCAAAATCGATCGGCGTATTGCGACCAGGGCGCTTGAAATAACCGAAAACGGAGTAAAGGTGGAGGCGGATGGCAAGGTGGAAGAGATCATGGCTGATACTGTCGTTATTGCTGCCGGGTCAAAATCATCGAACGCGCTTTCGAAAGTTCTGCAAAAGAAAGGAATCCCTTTCCGTACTGCCGGCGATGCCGACCGGGTTGCCCAGGCAATTGATGCCGTACACAATGGATATGCTGCCGGAAAGGACATCTAAC
>CAZOEW010000165.1:0-8354 GCA_964578935.1 uncultured Desulfobacterales bacterium
CTGGGGTTAAAATTTTCGCCTTTCTTGAACTGGATCAAAATATCTCATCTCTGAATGGGTACTGTAAAAATTTGATTTTCAGGAGAGAGACGTGAAAGAGTTTCGATATTTGGAAGGGGTAACAACCCTGAAATTAGATCAGGATAAATGTGTCGGGTGCGGTGCATGTGAAACCGTATGTCCTCACGGGGTTTTCAGGCTGGAGAATAAAAAAGCCCTTATGGTTGACCGGGATGGCTGCATGGAATGCGGAGCATGCGCGCTGAACTGTCCTTCCTCCGCGATACAGGTTACGCCCGGTGTAGGCTGTGCCGCCTATATCATCCAGACATGGATCAAGGGCAAAGAAGCGGCAGTGTGCGGGGGAGAAGGGGTTAGCTGCTGCTAGAAGTTGCCTCAAAAAAGTTATATGTCCCAATCTCTTTGTCAAAACCAAAAAGCTGATCCTCGAAATATTACATATACTCATCCGGTTATCTTTTTTGGTTTTTCCGTGACCTTGAACGATATTCCTTTTTTTGAGATCAGTTTCTAATAATCAGTTAGCCTCATAGATAATTTTTTTATATCGTGTAAACTTATGCAAAAGGGCTCGGTAAGAAAAGATAGGATATTAAAAAATCATCCATTCAGCTTTAAGGGTCAAATCCTGATAGATATTCCCCGGGATCTTCATTGGTTCTAACTCGTTTTTTCGGAAGACTGAATTATTTTTTTCAATCGGCTTATTTCCGCCTTTGCCTTGACCAGGGCATTATCCGTTTCGCTCAAACGGTCAGCAAGAACCCCGGAGATGCCCCTGAAAAGAATATAGCAGAAGGCGATCTTGTCTTTTCCGGATAATCGCTTGATATAGGCGCTGTCCGTTGTAAGGCAGACCGTGTCGTCAACCGCATATACAGAGGCCGAACGATCCGTTTTTCTGACAAAGCCCATTTCTCCAAACAAATCCCCCCTGCGGTCCAGAAAAGAGATATTCTCATTATTTTTGACGATTCTGACTTTTCCCGAAATCAAAAAGAAAATTCTGGAGTCAGCCTTCTCCCCCTCTGTGATAATCGGTTCTTCAGGTTTATACTGACGGATTTTGCTTGCTCTGAGGAGCCCCTCCAGATCCTTTACTTCAAAATCCTTGATCACGGGAATAGATAACAGTTTGAACAAGTTCTCCTTATTTGCCTTGAGGTAGTTCGATTCACGCATGTTTATCATATCTCCCAGAAAATGCCATCCGGCCCGGCGTTTACAACTGAAGTCTCTCTGATCTTTTCACTTTTTCCGGAACTTTCATGAATATGGCCGCAGACACACAGTAATGGTTTCTTTTCCATGATGGCTTCCAAAATAGCCTGACTTCCGAAACGCTGACCAAAAGAGGAAAGATCGACAACTCCTTTCGGAGGGGAATGGGTTACCAGCACACATGAAGGAGGGCAGTTGAACAGAAGCTGTCTTGCTTCTTCTTCATTGAAGTCATAGCTCCAGTCTCCGAAAGGGGTTACTGGAATTCCTCCGCCAACGCCGTAAAATTGGTGGCTCAGAAGCTCAATCCCGCTTCCATGAAGCACATAGGCAGATTTCCAGTTCCGGCAGGCATGTTCAAGCTCTTCCAGGCTTTCACTGTTCCCCGGGACCAGTATCGTCGGTTTTTGTATCGGCTGAAGCAGTTCGATTGTTGTTGCCAGCCCTTCTCTGATAATTCCAAAATCTCCGGCCCCGATTACCATATCAGCCGATGCGGATTTTCGAACCAGTTCATTGCAGTGCTCTGCGCTGCAGTGTACATCGCTGAATAAAAGCAGTTTCATGGTTGCCTCTCCGTTTCGATCATCGTTGTTGTTTGAAAAATGGAAGGTGTCGATTTATATTGGTACCTGCTTCCGGAATTGAGCCGGAACGGTACTTGATACCGATGGATTTTAAATCTGTCCCAACCCCCAGAGCAGGGTAAACCAAGATAAAACAAAAATCAAATAGATTCAAATTATAACACCTCTTCTATTCATACCGATTTTTTCTCCGATTACCCTTGCTGGCTGGAGTCCTGTTTTATTCCGTATGCGATCTCTCTTCCATTGTTTTACCACGTTTCAATCCAGTCAAATAAGGCGTATTTCAATTCCTTGACACACAACTGAGTCTCTAATATAGAATACAGGTTGAAAAGCGAGTTCTTGTCAATTTAATATCAATCGTTAAAAAATTCCGTTAAATGAATAATGGCCTGCATGAATCGGACGTGTATACAAATTAAAAGGTGCGCTTATATTAAACAGGGAGATCTAAAATGAAAATCAGGTGGATGCTTTTGTGGCTTTCAGTGGGGTTGCTTTTTATGGTTTCCATTGCGATGGCGGATGAAAAAACATGTGATGAGCTGATCGTCGAGGCAGAACAATTATGGGATGACCATCAATTTGACGAATCCGATAAGCAGCTTGATAAGGTCATGGAGATCTGTCCCGAACGGGCAGAGGCTTACTGGCGGAAAGGGCGCAACATATATGACAGTCTCGAGGCCCTTCCGCGGGATCAGAAGCCCGGAAAGGATGAACTGGTCCGGCAATACAAAGAACTCGAATCCTTTGCAGACAAATGCATAGAACGTGACGAGAAAGATGCGAATTGCTGGCTGTGGAAAGGTGTTGGTATCGGGAGAAGGGGCACGACACAGGGTGTCCTCAAATCTCTTTTCATGGCTTCCGATGTGGAGAATGCATGGCTCAAAGCGGATGAGCTGGGCCTTACCTACCGTTCAAAAAACAGTGAGAAAATTGCAAAGTGCGGCAACTTGTACGCATTGGGCATGTTTTACCGTGTTGTCCCGGAATGGCTCTGCCATTTTCCCCTGAAGCAGATTGTCGGCACCTGCGGAGATCTGGAAAAATCCATCGCGTATCAGCGCAAAGCGGTTGCATGTCGACCTGAGACGATTGAATATAATAAAGAACTGGCCATAAGCCTGCTGTGCTACGGTCAGAAATACGATCGGCCCGGGGAAATTGAAGAGGCGAAAAAACTTCTCATTGCGCTGCAGTCACTGCCTGAAATTATGCCGTTCGACAAAATAGACAAGGAGCATGCCAAAATGCTTTTAACGGACATTTCATTAGCCTGCGGGTATCAGCGTGACAAACAGCAGGAACAGAGCCAGGAGTCTTATGATAACCAGGAAAAAGGGGACACCGGCAAGTAAATATTTCGCAGCCCGTTTTTTTCAAAACCCAGGTTCAGACACTCTGTAACAAGTCACTACTTTTATTAATCAGTAGTCGCGAAGCCTATGTATATAGCTTTTCCAGCTGGTCCAAAAATTTTTCATGCACATTGCGACGTTTTAATTTCATTGTCTGGGTCAGCATACCGTTTTCAAGTGAAAAATCTTCAGCTATAAATATGAATTTTTTTGGAATTTCATATCCGCCGTATGTTTTTTCGAGTTGATTGACGACTTCGGTTTTGATAAAATTCTGAATCCGCTCTTCTTTTATCAGGTCTGCTGGGCTTTTACCGCCCAGTCCCATTTCATCGGCAACGGGTTTCAGGCTCTCAAAATCAGGCACTATCATGCACACATTGTACGGCTTTCCATCCCCATAGAGCATGGCATTGATCACATAAGAATTCAGTTTGATATCTTCTTCCAAAGATGCGGGGTGGACATACTTGCCGTTTTCCAGTTTATATTCCTCCTTGAACCGGCCGGTAATAAAAAGGAATCCGTCTTCATCCAGCCGCCCCCGGTCTCCGGTGCGAAAACCAATGCCAAGCTTAGGGTCAGACACCGTGACCGCTGCGGTCTTTTCCGGCTTATTGTGATATCCCTGCATGACATTGGGGCCAAAGCAAAGAATCTCTCCGTCTTCACTGTCTTCACCAACAATTGATTTATCAATTACCACTGTTACCTTTTCAATGGCGCGGCCCACACTGCCAAGCCGGTGGCCGGACGGGCTGTTGATGGTCATGGCCGGAGTAGTTTCGGTAAGCCCGTAGCAGTCATACGTGGGGATACCGATATCAATAAAAAACTGTGCAATCTCGGGATTCATTACCGCACTTCCTGTAATGGCTTCCTTTAAACGACCCCCAAACCGGTCCCGGATTTTGCCGAACACCAGCTTGTCTAAGATTTTTAATTTTATTGACGTTTTTCCGGTTGTTCGCTTTTTTTCCGCCTCTTTTTTTGCTGTATTAAACAGGAATTGCGCCAGTCCACCTTTTTCAATCATCATGTTATGAATACCGCTGTAAACTTTATTAAACACCCGGGGAACGGCAATCAAAATAGTGGGCCGGACCTTGCCCATATCATCCACAATCGTTTCCACCGCTCCCATAATACCGGTGGAACCTCCCAGATAAATACTAAGAAACAGTTCGCCGGTCTGGCCAAAACTGTGAGCCCACGGCAAAATGGACAGGGTCACCACGTTTTCATCAATATGGGGAAATGCATGGGCAGCTGCCTGGACATTGGTGGTAAAGTTACCATGGCTTAGGAGAACGCCCTTGGGATCTCCGGTGGTGCCGGACGTATAAATCAGGGATGCAATATCACTGTGATGGGGTTTTACAGATGCCACGGGATTTTTTTGTCCCATTTCTTCCACAGCAGCCATGCTGTTTTCACCGGCGCTATTGATGATAAAAATTTTTTCCAAAGTCTCTATTTCATCCACCCAGCCTTTTACCTGTTCATACACACCTTCATTGACTACAAACAGGACCTTAAGTTCGCTATCTTCAATAATGTAGCGCCAGATATGCACCAGTTCCTTTTCATACATGGGAACAAGACGCGCGCCTCTTCCGTAAGCGGCAAAGGCAATCACAACCCATGCTTCGGAATTATTGATAATGAGCCCGACCCCGTCTCCTTTATCAACGCCCAGTTGTGCAAGACCGCCCCGAAGGTTGTCTACCCGTTTTGCAACCTGCCCATACGTTGTGTATTCATATTCACCATCAGCATTTTTCATACCCACCAAAGGCCGGTCAGAAAATTTTTTCGCACTGTCTTCAAACATATCCACCAAATTGGAAGGATACTCATACCACGCATCAGTTTTATTCATTGCAGAATCCCCTTAAAAATTTTTGTCTATGAAAAAGGCCCAATCTATAATGTTATTTCCCGGCCATCATCGCTTCAATATCTTCCTCGTCTGAACCGATTGGTTTGATATCGAAATTTTCTACCAGGACATTTGCCACTGTCGGAGAAAAAAAGACCGGTAGGGTTTTTTTGGAAATGGTAATTGTGTCAAAACCCATTTTTTCCAATATCATTATATATTAGATCCATTATATTGTCCAAGCATAGACCGATTTTTCCCATGAAATTATTATGTACTCGATCACTATTTGTGTTCATCCTGTTTCGAATACGTACCAACAAGGGGTCTTTATGTCGGCTGTCATCAGTTTCAATCAAATTGATGGCCTGTTTGTTCAAGTACTCAAAATCACCAATAATATTTTCTAAATAATTCACCATGGCATCCTCCTTTGGGTTATCGTTATACCCCCTTCGCTGGGATGGCTCATTACCTTTCGAGCATATTTCACATAGTTTGACATTACTTTATATGCTGACACGAGAAATGAAAAGAGTCATATATGACTTAAAACACGTCAACCTTTTTGGGATATGTAATCATTCTCGTTTGAATTTACGCCTTTTTTCAATAACTGCTTAGGAAGAACACCTTATTTCCATGATTACTTTCTGTTAAATAAAATGAGAAATCATTATTCCAGATTTAAGAAGTAGAATTGAAATAAATAACTATTTTGAAAATACTGCAAAAAAGATGCCGGAGACGCGAATAATTATTTCAGTTAATCAATTGTTTTTAATATTGATTTAATACCTCATCCGTTATGACCGGATCAGGAAAATGTTATGAATATGTCAGAATATTTTACAGGATGTAAAGAAGGGTTGGTATCGGTATACGTGAAAATTAGCGTCTTACCCCCTTTCCTCGCACGAAAAAACGAAAAAAAATTGGAACTGAAAAATAACGCAAAAAAATTTTATTATATACTATTTTCCGATCAAGCACCACCCTTGGTGCTGTTGTTCGATAATTCAGACTGATATGGAACCTCTGAGTATTGCATCCTGTCTGCCATTTATCAATCATTGCTGAATTCTTTCGGAGATACCAACAGTCCAAAATCTGTATTTATATTGATTTACATTTCAGATATCAAAGAAGAGCGGGAATTAACACTGGTGTTTTTCCATTCCGATCTGTTGAAATTAGGAAAACAAATTTCTTTCGATTTTTCCAGCTATACGTAAATTTTCAAAAAAACCTCTTTGAGTGTTCTTTTTTTGAGTGACAGCAAAGATGGCAACAGATTTTTGATTAAGGTTTTTTCTCATTGATATGAAGGGAAATAACAACAATATGACCTGTGCGGCTTTATTGACGAAGAGGCATTTAGAAAAAAGGATAGGCAGGGCCTAAAATAGACCCTGCCTGAATTTTCCGCAGTTATTTACTTTCAACCGGTTTAACAATAGTATCCCGAAAGTTGCCCTCTGATATATTTATTTAATGGTAACCAGTGAATAGCCTTGTGCTTGATAGCCGACGACAGAGATGAAGCTGTTGCCTACATGATCTACTTCCGGTAGTATTGTAGCAGGATCTACACCCAACACCTTTAACGCATAACCACAGACTTCTATCTTCACACCGTCTTTCTTCATCTGCCGGATCATGTCGGCGAACTTGTTCAACATTTCATTGTCAGCGTCCGTGAAGCCCTCACGATTGGTAGAGATCAGTTTAACCGCAGGGCCGTGAAAAAGAACAGCCACTTGTGGCTTTTCTTTAAGCGAGATCACGCTTTTATTCTTGTAAACGTCTTGAACAGCCCCGAAAACAATGTTGGCCATTTGGGGAGACCCAAGGCTTACATCAAAAACTGCCTTTATGCCTTTTACACCATTTAGGGCAGCGTACTCCCCTGATACAGCTGGTGTCACGTTTAGCGCACTAATGAACACAGCGACTAAGATAATTAAGAGATAACGAATTTGTGGATTATTATTTCTGTTCATAGCAAACCTCCTTTTCTTAGGCCTTTCGGCCAGGTGAAAGAATACTAAGCTCAGTCACTACTTTAAAAAGATTGTGAGTTAGAGAAGGCTCAACTGATGGTCTTCGATTTGAAAAGTCATCAATGTAAAGGGCTCAAGAAAAAGAAAAAAGTAGCAACCTTTTGCCAAATTTTAAGTATGAAATTATCAAAGTCAAGAAAATATACCTCATTTTAATAAGATAGCTTTTGATGATTTTATAAGTTGAATATTAAATACACTTTTTCGTCTTTAGATATGAAGGGAAATCTTAACATAGAAGTCACCGGTCACCAGGTGAAGGAGCCGTATGGTTGGAGCT
Organism: uncultured Desulfobacterales bacterium; assembly: GCA_964578935.1. GTDB lineage: Bacteria > Desulfobacterota > Desulfobacteria > Desulfobacterales > SURF-7 > JAQYVL01. Next base: position 7,422 of record CAZOEW010000165.1, read on the forward strand.
ATCCACAATTCAGTTAGTTTGTTTGGAATCGACCGTTAAAGGGCGATCCTACTTCCAATTTTTATGGGTCAAGAGGAGACTTGACCATCTTTTTTTCCTTAATATTTTTAGCCTTTGGAAAAGTGAATGTGGTTTTTTTTTGAAGTAAGGCATTTCCAAACTCAAGCATTGTAGTATTGCCAAATTTAGTTATCTCCGGTGGATTGATAAATAAATTTGCTATCACTCCCTTGATCATTCCGAAGAAACCAGCAGACTCATTTTTCTTAGCAATAGAGGCTACTTTTATTCCCATCCTTGGTGTTTGTTCAGTCTTGCTAAAAGCAAGTGTGTTGACCCGGGCAACTACCTCATTGGATCTGTTTTCGTATTTATACAGTCCATCTTTGGGCTCAATGTCATAAAGGCCAATGGTTACGGGGCTTTGATGACCTCCTGCAGTGAAATTCAGTTTCACCTCGGTAACGGTCGTTTTAGAACCAATTATCTTGCCTTTAACCTCGAGAAAACCGAAACCTTCACCGTCAATTTTGATATAGTCAAGCATGTTTGTCAGCGTCTCTCCTTTTTTTAAATTATCAGTATGTGCCGCTATAATACCGGCTGGGTAAAATGTGTTCATATGAAAACCATTTCCCAATATTTCAAATTCACAGATCACGTTGAAGGATTTTGAAGTTGCCTTTTTCGCATACGAGATTACGCCTAATTGTTGATCGTTATTAACACTTGATATATTATCAACAAGTGTCGGAGCTATTAGCGGAACAAAATACATAAAAGAGGCTATAGGATTTTTTACAAATTTCTTTTTGCTATAATTCATTATCATGGTGGGGCCATGGCTGCCATTAACCTCATCACTGCCGCTGGCAGCAGAAGGGTAAGTGTTGAAGCTTATTGTGGGGTTGGTATCAGAACTTAGCGCAACAC
>CAZOEW010000166.1:0-8225 GCA_964578935.1 uncultured Desulfobacterales bacterium
AAAAAAATAATTGTAAATCGAGAAAAGGAACCATATATAGGTCCTATGCGAATTTCTGAAAAAATATATCTGGAACTCCAAAAAGATATTCTGCAGGGCAAATACCGCCCCAACAGCAGGTTTCCATCCGAGCGCGAGCTGGCGGCTACCTATGATTCAAGCCGGTCTGCCGTGCGTGAGGCAATGGCCAAGCTGAGCCAGGCAGGGCTTGTAAAAACCGTTCCCCAAAGCGGAACCTATGTGACGGATTATCCGGCAGAGGCATCCCTGGATCTTTTGATTCAGATCATGAAAGCCACCGAGGCAATCGATGCGGATATTCTGATCTCGCTTTTAAAATACCGGAGAATGGCGGAACCGTATATTGCCCGTGAGGCCGCTCTAAAGGCATCGGCCAAGGATGTGAACTCCCTGAAGTCGGCCCGCGACAAGCTCATCGATCATCTTGAAAACGATGCCGGAGATATCATGGATGCGATCGATCTGGATTTCGCATTTCATCTGGAGGTTGCCAGGGCGACCCGGAATCTGATTTTCCAGCTGTTGTTCAATTCATTCAAACCGATCTACCAGTTCTGTGCGGATGCTTATTATCAGAGCCCCGGCACACCCGGTGTAACGATTGATTTTGTAAAAAACCTTACTGCCGCGATTGAAGATGGCGACGGCGAGCGGGCATATGCGGTCATGATGGAGGCTGTTATCTTTGCCGAACATCAACTCCAGCCGCTGACGGTTCCGTAAAAAGTCCCCTTCGCTTTCACGATATCTTTTTTTGCTCGATCTGTTGAACCGGTGGTACCTTCTCGATTTCAGCTGTTTTTCCGGATGCGGTCATTGCATCTGGAAGGGTATTTTGATTTCCAGGATGGGTTCCAGGCTGAGAAAAACCGGTTGACAGCAATCAACATTTTTGAGTATAATTGGTCTGACCAGTTAATCGATAACGTGGTCACAACCCCATACCCGAGTGGGGTGCGGAATCTTTACAAACACCTATCAATCAAAAGAGCTGCCATGAACCCGACCGAACGAATCATCCGAACCTTTGAAGGCAAACCGGTTGACCGGGTACCGACCTTCTGCGCCGGCCTGGAAGACAGAACATTTAACGAAGTGCTGGGGCAACCACCGTTCCGGCCTCACAGGCTGATCGACAATCCAATGTCCGACTTTCTTTTTCGAAAATGGAGCCCGTTGATGACAAAGATGTTTTTTCAGCCCCTGGTGACCATGGGTATGGAAAAACGGGTCAAGGCAGCCGCAAAGCTCGGTTTTGACGCGGACTGGGCCATCTATGAAGAGACGTTCACCCCGCAAAATTCAAAATCCATGGTGCGGTATTCCGGGTCGATATATGACATTATCGACGACGGATACGGCAATTCCACTTACATGTATCGCGGTCCGGGAATTACTTCTCCAAAGGCTTTTCAGGAGTGGCCCTATTGGCGTGAACCCGATGAAATCGCCCATCGGTCCTATACCTTTTTCAAAAAAATCATGAAACGCTATGGCGAAAACATGTGCATCTGCGGTCAGGGAGCTGCTTACGGCATTCAGGAGACGATTCTCTGGTCTGTGGGTTTTGAACGAATGCCGATATGGATCATGCGGGAAAAAGAACTGATACGGCGTTTTATCGATATGCTGGAAGAAATCTGCATGAAGACCAGCATGGCCCTCATGGACGCGGGTGTCACCGTGATACTCCAGAGCGACGATTTTGCCTTCAAGAGCGGCCCCATGATCAATCCAAAACAGATCGACACTCTTTTCGGCCCTTCATACACAAGAATCATCAAAGCGGTCCATGACCGGGGCGGCAAATACATTCTTCATTCCTGCGGAGACAACACCCTGCTTTTTGAACGCTTCATCAAATGGGGCGTGGACGGGCTGCACGCGTATGAAAACACCTCCAACGTGGACATCTTCAAAGAAAAAGAGATCCATGGAAAGGATGTCACCATTATCGGCGGTGTGGGAATTGATTATCTGCTCTCGGAACGGTCAACGGATGAAGAGATCGTGGAAGAGGTGAAAAAACTGATAAAGGCACTGGGGCCCGGGGGCAGATTCATGATCGCCCCGGTTCACAGCATGAGTTCGGTACCGGCCGACAAGCTGCGGGTGATGCTGGATGCGGCCAGGGAATATGGGAAATATCCCATAACGGTTTAACTGTTTCAATTTTGCGATACACATGAGGGTATTGATCATGAAAGAATCTATCATTGAAGTCCAGAAGGCCATCAACGAGCTCCTGATCGATGAAATCAGGGAACGGGTGCAGGCCTGTCTCGATGAAGGAATATCACCGATCGAAATTATCGAAACCGGAATCAGCAAAGGGCTGGATCTGGTAGGCGATCAGTTCGAAGCCGGAACCTATTTTCTGGGCGATCTGGTTATGGCCGGAGAAGTGGTCAAGGAAGCCATGCCGCTTATTGAAAGCAGAATGGATCCCGGAAGTGCCGGGCAGAAGGGAAAGGTTATCCTGGCTACCGTGCACGGCGATATCCATGAGATCGGAAAAAATATCGTGGGAATGCTTTTGAGTGTAAACGGATTTGAGGTAATCGATCTCGGTGTGGATGTGTCCGCAGAAAAAATCATGGCCGCGCTTCAGGAGACAGGGGCGAGGCTTGTGGGGCTTTCCGCCCTGCTGACCACCATGGTCAGCGGCATCAAAGAGGTTGTCGATTCGGTCATGGAAGCGGGACTGAAAGACAGAGTGAAAATCGTCATCGGCGGGGCCTGCACCTCGGAAAAGCTGAGAGTGGAGATGGGCGCGGACGCCTACGGTGAATCCGCTATCGATGCCGTGAAAATTTTTGACAAATTTTCACGGACAGCTTAAAAACAGATCTCATGACGATTTCTCTTAAACTGCTTCCGGACGGCAAAATCAGACAATTTTCAAAGGGAACCCTTCTTCTTGATGCCCTCATGGATATGGGCGTGAGCGTCAAAAGCCCATGCGGCGGCAAGGGAATCTGCGGCAAGTGCCGTACCCGGATAACGGGAAACCTGTCCGATGGTACCGTGATTGAAACAAAACTCCTCAACAATGATGAAAAAACGCACCTGGCATGCCAGACACTTCTTGTCGGAGATGCCGAAGCGGATATCAACGAAGACCGTTCAGCCAAAAGCAAAATTTACCCCCTGGCAAATCCGGATAAACCTTATGTCATTGCCGTGGATGTGGGTACCACGTCCGTTAACATCGATCTCCTGAGCCTGCCGCAGGGGCGGGTTTTTCATCTGGACAGCTTCCTGAATCCCCAGCGGAGATTCGGTCATGACGTCATCAGCAGGATTGCAGCGGCAAACGACCGGAAAACAGATCAGGCCATGACCCGGCAGATCCGGCAGTCGATTTTCACGGCAGTCCAAAGGGCGCTGGACGCAATGGCCCTCCCCTTCCGAAACATTGAAAAATTCGTATTCTCCGGCAACACCACCATGCTCTACCTGCTTTTCGGTCTTTCGGTGTCTTCCCTGGGGCGGTACCCGTTTCAGGCAGAGGAACGTGACTTCCTGAATTTTTCTTCAAAAGATCTGGATGCCGGTCTGTTTCCGGAAGCCCGGATATCAGCCATACCTTCTGTAAGCGCCTTTCTGGGAGGCGATTTTACGGGCGGCCTGACCCTTTGCCATGAAAAGGGGTTTACAAAAAACACCTTTTTTATCGACCTGGGAACAAACGGAGAGCTGTTTCTGCTCAACAAATCAGGAGATGTCCATGCCGCTTCCTGTGCCATGGGACCGGCCCTGGAAGGGATGAACATCTCCTTCGGAATGACTGCTGATGATGGTGCCATCACCCACGCATGGATCGACGGGGAAACACTGAAATATGAAATGATCGGAGCCGGTTCTCCGATGGGACTCACCGGCACGGCCCTGATCGATATCATCGCCTGTTTTCTGGGAAATGGCCTGATTCAGCAGAACGGGGCCTTTGCCCCTGATTTGAAAGAACGAATACTTCCCCGTCCCGCACGATATGCCGAAGGACCCGGATCCGGACGGATTCTCCTCTGGGAAACCATTGCCGTCACGCAGAAAGATGTCAGGAATCTGCAGCTTGCAAAAGGAGCCAGTCTGGCGGCTTCGCGTCTGCTTCTGAAAACAGCCGGATGCACGGCAGATGAAGTCCGTCATGTTCTGATTGCAGGAGCATTGGGTTCTCATCTCGGGCTGGACAATTTCAAACGCCTGGGCTTTCTTCCTGAATTTCCGAACGCAACGGTTCATGATCTGGGCAACACCAGCCTTCAGGCTGCGGGAAGAGCGGGCATACAGGATGATTTTAATCAGAAAGCTGTCCGCCTTCGGGACCGGGTCATCGAACTGAATCTTGCCGCAAACCCTGAATTCAGCAATGAATTCATTAGGGCCATGAACTTTCCGGCCATGAAGGAAAACATATGAAATCGAACATCCTTGAGGATATCCCCTTTACCCTCCAAGCGGAAGATCTCTTCCCGATGCTGAAAATCAAACCCGAAAGCAGTTTTGGCGACCGGTTCAGGTTCCTTCTGGAAGAAGCCCTCCGCGTTGCCCGGCCTAAAGCCGCCTATAAACTGTCAGCGGTCGGGCACCCGGATGACGGTATCATTGTGATTGACGATGTCGAGATTCAGAGCCGGGTGATGCAGGTTAATTTAAAGGAATGTCACCGGGCGTTTCCGTTTGTCGCCACCTGCGGCATGGAACTGGAAGCGTGGTCCAAAACCCTGAACAGCACACTTGAGTCTTTCTGGGGGGATACCATCAGCATCCTGGCCCTCGGTACTGCCGTGGATGCGTTTAAAAAACATCTGAAGCAAATGTTTGGTGTCGGGGCTACTTCGTGCATGAACCCGGGATCACTCGAGGACTGGCCGCTTTTGGAGCAGCACAAGATCTTTTCGCTCCTTTCCGGGGCCTGCGCGGCAATCGGAGTCCGGCTGAACCAAAGCGCCATGATGATACCGCTCAAATCGGTGTCCGGCCTCGAATTCGAGTCCGGCGAAGCGTTTCACAACTGCCAGCTCTGCTCCCGGGAGAAATGCCCGGGAAGACGGGCTCTGTATGATGAGCATTTGTATGGAACCAGATACAAATAACAGAGGCACCGGGTAGTTTCCGCCGGAATCTGGAACGTTCAACTGAATGGATGATTTTTTGATATCGTGTATTGTTTGAGTGAATCATTTAACCGGAAATATACAAACCATGCCAACCCTGTTAGGAATCGATACCGGCGGAACCTATACGGACGCGGTTCTTCTGAATGAAACGGACGGAGTTCTCGCTTCGGCAAAATCACCTACCACCCGCCACGATTTGACCGTTGGAATCCGCAACGCTGTCCAGAAGCTTCTGCTGCAGGACCATCCGCAGATCAGTCTGGTATCCCTCTCCTCCACCCTGGCAACAAACGCCCTGGTTGAAGGCAAAGGAAGCCCGGCCGGCCTGATCCTTATCGGCTACCCTGAAAATCTTCTTGCGGATGAAGCGTTTGCCGGAGTTCAGTCCAAAAACGTTCTCATCCGTATTGACGGTGGGCACCTGATTTCCGGTGATGAACAGGCACCCCTGGATCATAACGCGCTCAAAGCGGCTGTTCATGCCCATGCCGGAAATGTCACCGCGTTTGCGGTATCCGGTTATTTCGGGGTTCGAAATCCATCCCATGAACTGACTGCCAAAGCCCTCATCAAAGAAATGACGGATCTTCCCGTGACCTGCGGCCACGAACTCACAACCAGCCTGAACGCTCCCCGCAGGGCCGTGACCGCCCTTCTCAATGCCCGCCTGATTCCCCTGATCTATGGACTGATCCATGCGGTGAAAAAGGTTCTACTGGATTTTCATATTCACGCGCCACTGATGGTCGTCAAGGGGGACGGATCGCTGATCTCTGCGGAAACCGCATTGGACCGGCCGCTTGAAACCATCCTGTCCGGACCGGCGGCCAGCGTTATCGGTGCACAATATCTGACAGGCCTTGCGGATGCACTGGTAATCGATATGGGCGGCACAACATCCGACATGGCGGTGCTGAAAAACGGAACAATCATGTGCAGCAAAGACCGGGCTGCCGTGGGCGGATTTCATCCCATGATCTCCTCTATCGATATCCTCACAAGGGGAATCGGCGGAGACAGCGAAATCCGGATAAACAAAAACAGTGATCTTACCATAGGCCCTCATCGGGTTCTCCCGCTTTGCGTGCTGGGAAAACATCATCCATCCGCTATCGGTATGATGAAAAAATGCGAGGCGATCTCCGGGGCATCGGGATTGCCCCTTTTTATTCTCACGGAAAGCTCCGCTCCCTTGAAAAATGAACTTTCCGGAACCTGCCGCAACCTGCTGGACAGGGCTTTGGGAACTCCGCTGTTTGTACCGCATTTTCTGAAAACCATTGATTATCCCACGATCTACGCCCAGAGCATCGACGATCTGCTGAAAGAAGGGCTGGTAAGCGCATCTTCCTTTACACCAACGGACGCGGTAAACATTCTCGGACTGTATCAAACCGGATCGACGGAAGCTGCCTTTGAAGGGGCAAGACTGATGGCTGCCCGGCTGAAGATGGACACGAAAGAGTTCTGTGTCATGACCGTCCAACATGTCAGGCATCACCTGGCATCCGCACTGCTCCACTGCGCCCTGCGCGCGGATGATGCTTCTAAAACGGTCATGGAAAATTCGATTGATTCTTTTTTTATCGACCGGGCGCTGAAGAAAAACAACGAAAGGCTGATCGACTGCTCCATTACGCTGGGCTGCCCCATCATTGCGGTCGGGGCTCCGGCAAAAAATTATCTTCCCGAAGTGACCTCGCTTTTACATTGTGATATCGCCGTACCGGAAAATGCCGGGGTGGCCAATGCCATCGGTGCAGTCACCGGCACCATCTCCCAGACCGCATGCGTACTGATAAAACCTCTTGAAGGCGGGATCTCCTTCAGGGTACACACGCCGGAAGGCATATCCACCTTCAGAAAATACAGGGAGGCAGAAAAGTATGCCATGGATGCCGCATCCCGAATCGCCGGTGCCAGGGCCCGGACTGCCGGGGCCGACAAAATTGAAATCGATCTGAAAATAAACAATCTTGGAATACCGGACACCAACTTCAATGAAAATCCGGGAATGCTCATACAGACGGAAATTGTCGCGACAGCGATTGGGAGACCCCGTATAAAACAAAATTAAATCGCCGCAAAAACAAAACACGCAACAACGATAGGAAAAGAAGCGGCCTGATCGTCGAGATTCCCGATATGATCCATGTTCCGGGAATTAACGTTTTTTTCGTGGAAACGATACGCCAAACAAGAGGAGACAGGAAAGATGAAGAACGTAATAACCAGACTGTTGGAGCAGGGACCGGTGGTCACGGACGGCGCATGGGGCACGGAACTGATCAAACGGGGCCTGCAAAAAGGAGAATGCCCCGAAAACTGGAACCTGAAGCAGCCGGAACGGGTGGCGGAAATTCCCGCCCTCTATGTTGAAGCCGGCAGCCGGGTTGTGTTAACCAACACCTTTGGAGGAAACCGGTATATCCTTGAAAAGCACAACCTGGCGGACAAGGTCCGGCAGATCAACGCTGCCGGTGTCGAGATTTCAAAAAATGCAGCCGGAGGCAAAGCCCTTGTTTTTGCATCCATCGGCCCCAGCGGCAAAATGATCGTGATGAAACAGGTCACCGCCGAGGAACTGGAAGATGCCTTCACCGAACAGGCCGAAGCCATTGCAGATGCCGGAGCAGACGCCATTGTTATCGAAACCATGATCGACATAACGGAAGCACTGGCAGCCATTGCAGCGGCCAAAAAGACCGGCCTGCCCATTGTTGCCAACATGGTCTTTGATGCCGGAAAACAGATGGACCGCACCATGATGGGCAATACCCCGGAAGAGGTTGCGGAAAAATTCGCGGCGGCCGGAGTGGATGTACTGGGGTCCAATTGCGGCAAAGGGATTGAAGGTTTCATCCCCATCTGTCGAAGAATGAGGGCGGTTACAGACCTGCCGTTGTGGATGAAAGCCAATGCGGGGATGCCGGAGATCGTAAACGGAGAAACGGTTTACAAGGTCACACCGGATCAGTTTGCGGCAAAGGTCCCGGAACTGATTGCGGCAGGCGCAAACTTTATCGGAGGATGCTGCGGCACCAACCCGGATTTTATCAAAGCGGTGAGAGCAAAAATTCA
>CAZOEW010000167.1:0-8166 GCA_964578935.1 uncultured Desulfobacterales bacterium
TGGCGAATCCTTGAGGTTTCAACTGACCGTAACCGACAACAGCGGACTGCAGGCACAGGACGCCTGCACCGTGAATGTCAGACCGGTTGATTACTGCCCGGACGATCCCGACAAGATCGATCCCGGAGCGTGCGGATGCGGAATTTCCGATGTTGACACCGACAATGACGGGACGCCCGACTGTATCGACAGTTGCCCCGATGATCCGAACAAGACCGACCCCGGCGTGAACGGCTGTGGAGAAACAGAGCCATTGCCTGTAACCGACGGTTCCGATTCCGGGCTGGAAGAAGAATTGGAAGGCCCGGCGCTGGATGACGAAAATATCAGCGACATGACGAATCCAGATCAGACCGGCCCGACTTCCCTCCCAGAGGAAAATGAGGAAGCAGGGATTATAGATGACAGAAACGATGATGGTGTTTCGGATAGAGACCAGTCCAACTTCACCGCTCTTCAGTTGAATGATGATCAGGATTACGTCACGATTGAATCCCCGGAAGGTACGATATTGCAGGTCCAGAATAGTTCGGGGACACCATCTGAAATGTTCCCTGCTTCAGAGGAGGATATCGAATTCCCATCCGGTTTCTTCGAATTTACGGTAAGCGGCGTGCTTCCGGACAGGAGCATCACCGTCATAATGACTCTCCCCGAAGGCCGTCATGTCGACACGTACTACAAATTCGGGAAAACCCCGGACAACCCCGTGGATCACTGGTATGAATTTTTATATGACGGCGAAACCGGGGCGGAGATCGATGGAAACGTCATTACACTTCATTTTGTTGATGGCAGGCGGGGTGATGGCGACCTTGACGGAACAAACGGAGTTATTGTTGATCCGGGCGGGCCTGCCCTGATAAGCGCAATCGATCAAGCAACCGAAACCGCCGGTGGTGATTCCGAAGGCGGCGGGTGCTTTATCAGCAGCTTCATTCACTAGAACGGATATCAAAACTTTCCCCCGGCTCAATATCGTTATCGAGCCGGGGGATTCAATCCTCAAAATACTTTTTGAAGGCAAAAAGTTATTCTTCCTCTACTTCGGTAACGGAAAACAGCCCTTCCATCCTGGCATTAAACCTGTTCACTTCCTGGTCAAACTGAATTCTCTTTTTTTCATATGCAGCAATTCTATCATTCAACGCGGATGTTTTTTTATTCAGTGCATTCACATCCTCAGCTGTTTTAACAACGCCTCTTCTTTTATCCAGCTCCGCTCTTTGTTTCATCAGGGTTTGATACTCGCTCTCGATGTGAGCCTTGTAATTCAGAACCGCTTCCCGCTGCTCTTCGATCGGCGCGGATTCATCAACAACCAGTCTCTCATCAGATTGTTCCATCTCCAAAGAGGAATCAACGGTCTCATCAAGTGCTTCATAATTTGTCTCAATGATCTTGGCTTGCGCTTCGCTGATTTTTCTTTCCATGTCTTCTCTAACACGCGTATTAAAATCCTGGACCTCGTCATCATACACTTTCTGCTTTTCGTCATATTGTTTGAGTTTCGCGTTTAACGCTTCGGTTTTTTTATTATACTCCAGAATGTCCTTCTGATTCTTCAGCCCATCTCTTTCGCGAACAAGCTTATTCCTCTCTTTGTCAAGAGCCTTGAACTCTATATCCAATTCCTCTTTTTTTCGATTGATCTGTTCGTATTCCGTGTTCAGTTTATCCAGTGCCTGCCGGTCTCTTTCCCGTTTTTCAGCCGCGGCTGTTTTTTCATCCGGACTTTCCAGATCCTCGGTCGACTGCTGTGATTCAGAATCCTGATCCAAAGCCGGGTCTACCGGTGTTTCCGATGGCAAGGCAAAACTGTCATCTTCATCCGCTCTAAAATGTTCGAGAATTTCAGATTCCGGCGTGGTGTCCAGGCTCTCATCTTCCAGGCTGTCCGGATCTTCATCCAATCCGGCCTCGGGAGCTTCGCCTGCATCCTCAGAAGCCGTTTCATTGAACTCTTCATCAGATCCAGCCTCAGGAATTTCTGCGCTGTTCTCTGCTTCATCTGAGAATGCATTGATACCGGCCGCAGAAGTCTCATCTTCGTAGCCATCTGACGAATTATCATATTCCGCGGCAGCGGCCACACTGAACATCACCAGTAAAATGAAACATATTTTGATAATCAATCTCATGTATCAACCCTCCTTGAAACAACAGGTGAAAATTCGGCAATTGGGGATCTGTAGCGTATCAGATGCTATCTGTTTGTATTTTATACGCAAAACAACGTCTAAAAACAAGGAGTTTTTCAGGCATTCCGGATTTCTCCATTATATCCCATATCAGATTACATAGAGGCAGACAATTCAATGATTTCGCCGATATCCATGATCAGGAATCGTTCCGGATTCAGCTGCTTTTCTTTGATTTCCCGCTGCAGATCCAGAGCCGGAAATCCCGGGGGCTCGTCACCCAGATGAAAAGCGCCCCACTGTGTCGGAATAAAATATTTCGCTCCCAGTTCATGAAATGCTTCAATCGCTTCCGGGATATCCAGATGCGCGTAGTACATGAACCATCGGGGATGATATGCAGTCGTGGGAATCAGCGCATAATCAATTCGACTGAATTTTTTTCCAAATTCCTGATAACCGATAAAATAACCGCTATCCCCTCCAAAATAGATTACAATATCCGATGACTGAATCATGTAACTGGCCCATAAGCTTTTGTTTGTCCCCATACCGGCAATCCGTGACCAGTGCTGAGCCGGCAAACTGATGATTTTTGTTCCAGCATCACTTGTATATTCCTGCCACCAGTCCATTTCAATCACATTCTTTTTTCCGTCAAAACCGTCGATATGTTCCTTCAACCCAAGCGGACACAATACGGTCGAATTCTCCGGCAACGCTTCAATCGTTTCCTCATCCAGATGATCATAATGGTTGTGGGAAATAATGACCGTAAATTGATCCGCGATCGATTTCAACGACTCGGCCGGAATCGCTGGAGGTGATTTTCTTTTTACAATCAATGCCCGATCCGTCAATATTGGATCGGTAAGAAAAAGCTCTCCTTTCAAATGGATTAAAAAGCTTCCGTGGCCAAGCCACATAATGAAATCCTTTTCCAGGGAACGGGCAATCCGTTCTTCCGCATCCGGAATGACCCCGGGCAGGTATGTCTCTTCGATCGGTGTATATTTCCTCTTTTTACTGATTTTCCATTCGATCAGATTCAGCAGACTCTTTTCCCCCATTCGATTCCAGGGATTAAAAAAATTTCCATCCTTCTGGTGGGGAGCATACAGAAGGGAGGGATCTGAAGCCCTCACTTGCTGACGCCAGACAACTTCATCAAAGGGTTTTGGCGTGCAGGCAATCAGCACAAACCATAAAATCAGAAAGAGCGGAGCCGCAGTTGTTCTTTTAAAATCCAATCCCCGCATCCCAGGTTGCATTGTTAACGCATGTTCTGATATCCAGCCGAAATTCAAGTTTTATTTCCTTTCCTCAACAAATGGTTTTTACTTTGTCTGATCCTGTTATCAATATCCTTGTAAATTGTAAAGACTGCGGGTTCTGAAATCGACAGCAAAAGATTCTTTGCAATTCAAGCGGCTGCATGGTAACACAAGGGCATGAAATGAGGATCACAGTATGGAAAATCACAACAAAAGCGAACCTGAATACATAAAAATTGTCGTGCTTGACAGTGCGATTGAATCCCAGCTTGTCTGTTCCATCCTGGATGATCGCGGCATCTCCTATTTCACAAAATCCTATCATGACACAGCATATGACGGCCTTTTTCAGGTTCAAAAAGGCTGGGGCGAAATTTGCGCGCCTGCTGAGCATAAAGAAGAGATTCTGGAAATTGTAACGGATCTGCGAGAAACAGAAAATAATCCCTGATAACACCTGGAAAGCATGTGAAAAGCAGATTGCTTAAGCTACTCAGGCAAAACAAAGCGCCAGTCTCCTCCGAAGATCTTGAAGGAAAACTCGAAATCGACAACGCGTCTTTAACCGAGCAGATCAGCGAGCTTCAAGATGCTGGCTATGAGATCATCACATCAAAAAACGGGTATCGGCTGCTGAAAGACAACGACCTGCTGTTTCCCTGGGAATTTCCGGAAAGAGAGTCAAAAATCCACTATTTCAGGGAAGTATCCTCCACAATGGATATTGCAAGAGATCTGGCCCAGAAAGGATGTCCCGACTTTACGGTTGTCATTGCGGAACTTCAAAGCAAAGGGCGCGGCCGCCTGCAGCGGGTATGGCAATCCGAACAGGGAGGGCTTTATTTTACCATCGTTCTCAGACCGGATATGGCTCCTTTGAAAAGTTTCCGCATTAATTTTGCCGCCTCTCTTGTGCTGGCAACTGTTTTACGGGAACGGTTTCATGTTGATGCCAAAGTCAAGTGGCCGAACGATATCCTGGTAGACGGCATGAAGATTTCCGGCATGCTCTCTGAAATGGAAGCAGAGGCCGGAAAACTCTCTTTTATCAATCTCGGCATCGGCATCAATGTCAATAATGATCCCGGAGAATATGAACAGAGGGCCACCTCCATAAAAAAATGTATCGGAAAGCGTGTCAGCCGTCGAAATCTTCTCTCCTGTTTTCTGGATGAACTTGAAAAACGAACTGCGGGCAGATCGCTGGACAATATTATTTCACAATGGAAAAAGCATTCCGCTACGCTGGGAAAGCATGTACGGGTTGTTACCGTTCAAGACACGCTGGAAGGACTGGCGGTTGATGTTGACGAAAACGGTACCCTGATTCTGAAACAGGCGGACGGCACGCTAAAGCCTGTAATCTATGGCGACTGCTTTCACTGACCCGTCCGGTTAAACCGCAACACGCAACCATACAACAAAAATTCGGGCATTTTAAATTGAATTCAGGGCTGAGATTGACACATTCAAGGTGATATAGTAACTTTCAGCCGGTATTGAGCCCAACACAACCTGATGAGAATACGGGTCACTGCAGCCGGCAACCGGCTGTTTTGATTTGACACGGGACTCAGGGATCGGAACGATACGGTTATTTTCCGAAACAGGCCGAATTCGGGAAAAAGAGGAGAACACACATTGAAAGTGATTATTATCGGAGCCGGTGAGGTTGGATTTCACATTGCAAGCCGGCTGTCTATTGAAAATAAGGATGTTGTCGTAATTGATCGGAATCCTGAATCCCTCCGAAGAGTTTCCGAAGAGATCGATGCCCAGGTGCTAAGAGGGTCCGGCAGCAGTCCGATCATTCTTGAAGAAGCCGGGATCAAAGAAGCGGAGATCATGCTCGCACTGACCGATAGCGACGAAACCAATCTCGTGGCCTGCCTTGCAGCCAACATCCTCTCGCCTGCCACAAAAAAACTGGCACGCATCAGAAACTCGGATTTCGATAAATATCATGAAATACTTCGAGAATATGCTCCTCATATTGACAACGTCATCAACCCGGAAATCGAGGTTGTCAAAACCATTGAAAGGCTTCTTGAGGTGCCCGGAGCAGTGGATGTGGGAGAATTTGCCGACGGAAGAATGAAATTAATCGGTATCCGGCTGGACGCAACCGCCCGTCTTGCAGGGATCAAGCTATCGGACATCAAAACAAAAATGGGCCGGAGAACATTGATCGCCGCGGTTATTCGCAACGAGAAACTGATCATTCCAACCGGTAAAGACCGGCTTCTGCCCGGGGATCTTGTCTATTTTATCAGCGAAGCAGACAAGCTGACCGAAACATTGTCCGCCTTTGACAAACATGCCCAGCCGCTCAATCGGGTTCTGATCGTTGGAGGCGGCAGGATCGGATATCGATTGGCAAACTTTCTTGAAAAAAAATCCATCTATACAAAAATCATTGAAAAGTCCCCGGAAAGATGCGCGCAACTTGCTGAAAAAATGAATAAAACAGTTATACTGTGCGGGGATGGCTCTGACCAGAGCCTGATGATTGAGGAAAATATCTCGGAAATGGATGCGGTTATCACACTCACGGATGATGAGGAAACCAACATCCTGGTTTCGCTGCTGGCAAAACGAATGGGTGTGCGGGAAATCATTACAAAAATAAGCAAATTCAGCTATTTCCCTTTAATGTCCATGATCGGCATCGAACAGGTGGTAAGCCCCAGACTTTCAGCCATCAACACGATCCTGCAGCATATCCGAAAAGGAAAGGTGCTGTCTGCCATATCCATCAAAGGAGAAGAGGCCGAAGTGCTGGAAGCGGTAGCGCTCCCGACCTCTGACATTGTGGGCAAGCCCTTGAAAGATATTTCATTCCCAAAAGGTGCCCTGCTGATCGGCATCATCCATAACGATGTCGTGATGATGCCTTCCGGAGACAGCATCGTGGAACCGGATGACAGGATCATTATTTTTGCCAGAAGAAAGGCTGTTCAACAGATTGAAAAAATATTGACCGTAAAGGTGGAGTTCTTTTAAATGCGCTGGCGGTTTATTGCAAATATGGTCGGCTTTCTGATCTTTTCCCTTGGGATCAGCATGGTATTTCCGCTACTCTGCGGACTGTACTATCAGGACGATAGCGTGATGCCGATCATGACCTCCATGGCGGCAGCCGTTGGATCCGGCGCCCTGATCTATTTCAGCTCAAGGGATAAATCGTCCACACACATAAGCCACCGTGAAGGGATGGCCATTGTTACCATCGGCTGGATTTCGATCGGCCTGTATGGTGCTCTCCCGTTTTATCTTGGCGAAGTTTTCCCGTCATTCACCGATGCCCTTTTTGAGTCTGTATCCGGATTTACTACAACAGGCGCTTCCGTAATGACGGATATCGAGATTGTGCCAAAAGGATTCCTTTTCTGGCGCAGTTTCATCCAATGGCTGGGCGGTATGGGCATCATTGTCCTGTCTGTCGCGATACTCCCCTTTTTGGGTGTCGGCGGCATGCAGCTTTACAAGGCCGAAGTACCGTCTCCTGTTCCGGACAAGCTGAAACCGCGTGTCCGGGATACGGCCAAAATACTCTGGAAGGTATATCTGCTGATTTCAATCCTGGAAGTCGTTCTTCTGCTGATTGGAGGCATGAGCCTTTTTGATTCCCTCTGTCATACCTTCACCACAATGCCGACAGGCGGCTTTTCGACCAAAAATATGTCGGTCGCGCATTTTGACAGCGCTTATTTCGACATGGTCATTCTTTTCTTCATGATTCTTGCGGGAATCAATTTTTCGCTTCATTTTCAACTGCTGAAAGGAAAAAGCCTTGCTTTCTGGAAGGATTCGGAATGCCGTTTTTTTCTGGGCACCGTGCTCTTGTTAACCCTGATTGTGAGCCTGGATACCTATGCCAATGTTTATAAAACGATTGGAGAGGCTTTCCGCTACGGTTCGTTTCAGGTTGTTTCGATTCTCACCACAACCGGTTATGCCACCGCAGACTATGAAAACTGGCCGGCGATGTCTCAGACGATTATTCTTCTTTGCATGTTTATCGGGGCATCGGCAGGCTCGACAGGCGGCGGAATGAAATGCATCCGCATCATGCTTTGCTTCAAATACTGCTACAAGGAACTCTTCGCGTTGATCCATCCCCATGCAGTCACCCATGTAAAAATCAGCGGAAAAGTCGTTCCGGAAGATGTCATGCGAAGCGTCCTGGGATTTCTTGCGTTATATATGGGCCTTTTCGCCGTATCTTCCGTCATTCTTGCGGGGATGGGTGTAGATCTGCTGACCTCTTTCACGGCTGTTGCATCCGCTATCGGAAACATTGGACCGGGTTTCGGAAATGTGGGCCCGATTGAAAATTACGCTGCAATCCCTGTATCCGGAAAATGGCTTCTGGTCTGGTGCATGCTTCTCGGCCGCCTCGAGATCTATACGGTGATCATACTGATCGTTCCGGAGTTCTGGAGGAAATGATCCACAGGAAAATTCATCCTGTCGAAAAAATGTTTCCCGGCAAAAAGGAGGAATTGATTTATTTATCTTCAAATGATAGGGTGCGAATTCAGGGAACGAGCCGTGTTTTAAACCAATGCTTATTAAAGATATTTCGGCAGGTTAAAAAAATCCGCGAGAAAAGGAAAAGAACATACTGTTTTTGGGTTGACAAGGCTTCAATAAACAGCTAAAAGCCTTATGTTTTGGGGGCCGTTAACTCAGGCGGTAGAGTATCTGCCTTTTAAGCAGAGAGTCGCGCGTTCGAGTCGCGCACGGCC
>CAZOEW010000168.1:0-8114 GCA_964578935.1 uncultured Desulfobacterales bacterium
TACCTGTTTTTTGTAAATCGTCCATTTTTGTGAAAGAAGATAACTCAGGGAACAGACCAGAAGGCTCGGCAGCAGCAAGTGATAGGAATTGGTCATTTCACTTACAAAAATGATTGTTGAAATCGGTGTATTTGAAACAGCGGTAAAAAAACCGGCCATTCCAACCACCACAAACGCCCCGGGTTCGGTGACGACTTTCGGCATGAGTTGATTGAACAGTTTTCCGACAACGCCCCCAACGGCCCCGCCAATGACGACGGATGGGCCGAAGACGCCCCCGCTTCCTCCTGAGCCGATTGAAAAAGATGTGGTAAGTACCTTGCCGACGGCAAGAAAAAGCAGGAATTTGATCGTGAGCTCGTTGTGGAGAGCCATCTGAACAAATCCGTAACCGAATGCAAGGGTGGAAGGCAGAAAAAATCCGATAATTCCTGTCATGAGGCCGCCTATGGCCGGTTTGAAGTGCGGGGGGATATTCAATGATTTAAAAAAATGTGTAATACCGTAGAATGCTTTGATGTAAAAAATACCCATTCCAACCAAAACGAATGCGAGTATGGTATATGGTCCCAGTTCGAGGGGATTCCGGAATTTAAAATCAGGAGCTTCAAAAAGAGATCCCCATCCGAATATAAGACAGAAAATACAGTAAGCCACAACCGAAGAAATTCCGGCAGGAATGATGACTTCGGATTCAAATTCCGGATCTCGATAGAGAACTTCCGCGGCAAAAAGAGCGCCGGCAAGGGGGGCTCTGAAAATACTTCCGACTCCGGCTCCGATTCCGGCGGCAAGCATGATTCTGCGTTCCCTTTCCGAGAGTTTAAGTTTGGTGGCAAGGAATGATCCAAAGCCCGCTCCGATTTGCGCGATCGGGCCCTCTCTTCCTCCTGAGCCTCCTGTTGTAAGCGTAATGGCGGAAGCAATTGTTTTAATGATTGGAACCTGAATTTTGATGAGGCCTTTCTTGCTGTGGTAAGCCTCAATTGCGGCATCGGTTCCGTGGCCTTCGGCCTCGGGCGCAAAAGTATATACCAGCCACCCGCTTAGAATTCCACCCATGGCTGGAAGAATAAGAAGCAGCCATCTGTTAAAAGGAGTAGCAGTTGGAGGCAGAAGATGGTGCTCTCCAGCCGGGGAAGGCGGCCTGTAGCCTGCGATACCGTCCAGGAAATAGTGTACACCAAGCTGACAGAGATAATGAAAGACAACCGAACCGAAGCCCGCAATTACGCCGATTAAAATGAAATAGAAAAACCACCTCCCGGCATAGGCGATACCTGTCGGCCCTTTCCGGTTGAAAAGAGAATCAAATTTTAATTTTATCGAATTCAGTATTGTCATCGGCAATCAATCAGATATGCGGATTGTCCAAGAGGCGCTTGCGGCCCTGATTTTTAATGGGTTAAAGAAAAAATATTTTGTAAAAACATCAGACTTCGTTTTCCTTCAAACGGATGCCGAAAAAGAAGAGCAAGCTGAAGATCTCCTTTTTGAAAAAACAAAACCCCGCTCAGGTATTGAGAAGGGTTTTTTAACCTTTGACGACCGGCTGTAACGGTGTTGTAAATCCTGTCAAGCCGAATGCGGGCGTCGCTGTTTTTTCATCTCAGGCGATTGCGGTATACCGATAGCTGCAATGCGCGTTGAAAATACCTGGTACGTATCCTGTCGTTACTTTTTTTTCTGTTTCTGCTGGCCCACTCGAACTTTTTGCTTCGGTTCCTTGTCATCCACATGACTGCTACGGTTAAAGGCGCATCCTATTTTAGATCCGCCGTCCACCCACCGCATTTGAGACGTTGGATTCGGATAAACCATGCAGTTTTCATTACTGTCAATTTTGCTGCAACCTTTGCAACTTTCCGTTATATTACCCATTTTTTAAATCCTTATTCGTTTTTTTTTGTCATTACGATGTAACTGTTTTTTGGTTCAACAATCCTTGTTCAAGATGATTTATGAAATAAACTGTAACATTAACCCGGTACAAAAAAATTGTCAACCATCTTTTAATAAAAAGATATCTTGATTTTCACCGGAATTACTGGCAATTTAATACTCTGCTCCATGCCGCCCATGATGATTGACTGGAAATCGGAACCTGTTGTTGAAGGGATGTTCGGAAATAAAATGATCATTAATCAAGCCAGAGATGTTCTCAAGATTGAAGCCGAAGGCTTACTCAGCCTTATTGACCGTGTGGACAATCGCTTTGAAGAGATGGTTGAACTCATCTGCAACTCGACCGGGCGGGTGGTTGTAAGCGGTATCGGTAAATCAGGCCTTGTCGGTCAGAAAATCGTCGCGACCCTGAACAGTACCGGTACCTGTTCCCTGTTCCTTCATCCAGTGGAAGCCATGCACGGTGATCTCGGCGTGGTCGGGAAAAGTGATATCTTCCTCGCGCTTTCCAACAGCGGTGAGACCGAAGAGTTGAATATACTCATCTCCGTGATACGGCAGGTTGGGTGCAAAATAATCGCCTTTACCGGAAACACGTCATCCACACTGGCGAGGTCGAGTGATATCGTCATTGACGTGGGAGTTGAGAAAGAAGCCTGTCCCCTTGGTCTTGCACCCACTGCAAGTACGACAGCTCTTCTTGCAATGGGCGATGCCCTGGCAGTTGTCTTGATTAATAAAAAGCAATTTAAATCAAGTGATTTTAAAAAAATACATCCAGGAGGCGCTCTGGGTCAGCGGCTGTCTTTAAATGTGTCGGATATTATGATGACCGGTATTGAATTGCCTGTCGTATCTGCAGGAACCAACATGGAGGAAGCCCTCAAGGTCATGAATGAGTTTGAACTCGGGGTTGCAATTGTGGTAAAAAAGGGTTCAATCCTTTCAGGGATCATTACTGACGGCGATATTCGAAGAGTCGTGTACCGGAAAGAATCGATCAGAAATCTTATGGTTGAGGATATCATGACTGAAAATCCAAGAACCGTTACCCCGGAAACCCCGGTTTATGATGCACTCTATCTGATGGAGAAGTTCGAGATAACGGTCTTTCCGGTCACTGATTTATCCGGAAAAGTTTGCGGGATTCTTCACCTGCATGACATACTTGGCAAGGGAGCCTTTAAATTCAACGGAACTCACAGTTGAAATCATAATTCGATACCCGTTGGCATGGCGCTGTTTTTCATGTTGTTGCCGCAACGGTAATCGGGGAAGAAAGACGAATGGATTTTGAATCAATTGACACCACGATACTTTCATTAGGCGAGGCCAGAATACCCTCACCGGTTTGCAAGGCAGGAGGGATCACGGAGGGTTATTTTATATCCGAGAACGATCGGGTGTTGATTAACGTTAACTCCAGCCATCTCGATGCGTGTGTAAAAGAGGGAAAGAAAGTGCCTTCTTTTGAAACTGCCGGCCCGAGAAATAAAATCTATTTTGATCCAAGCAAATTGAAGTGCGCTCTCGTAACCTGCGGCGGTCTCTGTCCGGGGCTTAACGATATTATCCGGGCAATTGTTCTCGAGCTTCACCACCGATACGGTGTACGGAATATCTATGGAATACGGTATGGGCTTCAGGGGTTTATACCAAAATACGGGCATGATGTCATGGAATTAACTCCCCATTCGGTTGAAAATATTCTCAATATGGGTGGTACGATTCTGGGATCATCCCGGGGCGCCCAAAATATTGATGAAGTTGTCGACTGCCTTGAAAGAATGAATATCGGAATTTTGTTTATGATCGGGGGAGATGGTACCCTGATGGCTGCAAAAAAAATTGCAGATACCATCCTGAAACGGAACATCAAAGTCAGTGTCGTCGGCATTCCAAAAACGATTGATAACGATATCTATCTGGTTGCCCGTTCTTTTGGTTTTGATACAGCGGTTGATGTGGCGACACAATCAATCAAAGGGGCGCATAATGAGGCGGAAAGCTATCCGAATGGAATCGGCCTGATCAAACTGATGGGGCGCTATTCCGGTTTTATCGCTACCACTGCGGTACTTGCCCAGCAGGAGGTGAATTTTGTGCTGATACCTGAAGTTGATTTCGATCTTGAAGGTCCTGATGGGTTTTTTGCCAAACTGGAAAGACGTTTGAAACAGAGAAACCACGCCGTCATCGTTGTAGCGGAAGGTGCCGGGCAGAAATTTTTTGCAGGCACTGATGATGAAGTGGATGCCTCCGGAAATATCATATTGAAGGATATCGGTTTGTTCTTGAAAAACAAGATAACGGAATATTTTCAGAATCGGGGGATCGAGGTTTCCCTGAAATATATTGATCCAAGCTATATGATCAGAAGTCTTCCTGCCAATGCCAATGACAGTGTTTTCTGCGGCTTCCTGGGAAGGGATGCGGTGCATGCAGGCATGGCCGGGAAGACAAAATTGATCATCAGCAACTGGAATAATCACTTTGTTCATGTCCCGATCGATATTTCTGCCGGAAAACGAAAACAGGTGAATCCAAATGGAAAGTTGTGGAGAACGGTCCTTGAATCGACCGGACAGGGGTCTCTGAAGGCAGACTGAGCAAAGGTTCCTGATCGCGGTTGAATCAGGTATGTTGTTATAGATTAAGGGCTTTTCGTATGGCAGCGGCATGCCTTTCCGCCGCCCCCTTATTGGATAGCACCGCTGCTCTTGCTGCATCTCCCAGACGTTTTGCCTTTCCCGGATTCGCAAGGATATCCAATATTTTTTCCGTCAGTTCCCGGCCGTTCATGACCGAAATACCGCCTCCTGTTTTTTCCAGGAGATCCCGGGCATCGAGGAAGTCATCCATGAACGGTCCATAGAAAACCGGTTTTCCCCAGACCGCTGCCTCCAGAATATTATGTCCGCCAAGCGGGACCAGGCTTCCGCCGCAAAAAACCACTGTGGCAATGCTGTATACGGTAATTAATTCTCCGATGGTATCCATAATGAGAATGTTTGATTGCGTTGAGTTTTCAGCGAGTTCCGTTCGAAGCAGAAAATTCAGACCTTTTTTATGGATGAGTTTTTTGATATAAGGAGTCCGTTCAATGTGCCTGGGAGCAATAATCAGTTTGGTTTCAGGAAACGTACGGCATATCTCCTGATAGGCATCAAGAATAATTTGTTCCTCCTGGTTTCGTGTACTCCCCGCTACAAGAACTGTTTTCCAATTTTCCCTGTCCAGAAAATTTTTAAATTTTTCTTCAAGGACGGGAACTGCCTGTTGTATCAGCAGATCATATTTTGAATTGCCATTGATCTGAATCCGGGTTTGTAAGGCGCCAAGAAGTTTTATGCGCCGGGCATCTTCCGGGCGAATCATGCTGAATGTATCCACCTGTTGCAGGATTTTTTTGAACAACGGCTTTATTTTTATATACCTGTTGATCGAGCGGGCCGAGATTCTTCCGTTTACGATTGCGGTTTTGACTCCCATTCTGTGTGCCTCTGCCAGCCAGTTGGGCCAGATCTCGGTTTCAATGCAAACCAGGATGTCGGGTTTGAAGAAACGAAGCGCCTTTCTAATCGAGACGATAAAATCAAGGGGTGCATATACCAGGCAAAGATATCTGATGCCGCTTTTTTCCTTTGCGAATGAGAGACCATGACGGGTTGTGGTTGAAAAAATAATCTCGCAATTCAATATCGATTGGTACAGTTCCTCGATGATGCCGGCAGCGGCAGTGACTTCACCTACGGAGGCTGCATGGATCCAGATCCGGGTCGCGTTTTTACTTTTATTCGGAATGCCGGACCGGTATTTGCCCAATCGTTGATCGATCTCTTCATGAGACCGGCCGCTTGTTTTTTTATAAAGCACATATGCCGGAAATAATAAAAAATACAGGCCGGTACTGAAGTATCGATAGAGAAAATAGGAAAGACTCATAGATGCTCTTGTCAGGGAGATTGCCAGTATTCAAGCTCTGTGAATTTATGTCCATGTATCTGGAGCATGAAGAGTTTTTTATCAGCCTCTCCATTCAAATTGAAGGACGTCTGGCCGGTAACGCCGGTAAATTTTTCCATGTTAAGGAGTCTGTTTTTTATTGAGGTTCTGAAATGCAGTTTCCCGTTGTTTATTGTCTGGAAAAGGATTAAGGCTGTATCAAAAGCAACGGCTTCAATAAACTCAGGTTTTTCACCATATGTCTCTTGAAAGTTTTTAACGAACTCCACCACGACAGGATTTTTACTTTCAGAAAAGAAAATTTCCGGCAAAATCGCACCCTGAGCGTGCTGCTCGGCTTCACGGATCAGCTTGTCCGAGTGCCATAGATTCGTACCCAAAAGATAGACATCGGTTACATCGTGATAGGTAAGCTGAGGCAGAATAAGGACGGTCTTTTCCGGGCCATCTGGAATAAATATTGCGTCAAAATCGACAATTGCCTCCGGTTCTTCCGGTTTTTCCCGCTTTTTGATTGTTTTCTCATCCATTGCAAGTGTTTTCGGCGTAAAACCATCAGACGGCTGCACTGTTTTATCCGGTATTTTCAGTTCCTCGGGGATCTCATAATACCGTCCGACAAGTTTTTTGATCGGAGAAGTAAAATCCGCCTGGTTTGAATCGTAAGACTCAACACCGACGACTTCCCCTCCGTTCGATTGAACCTTGTCCCAGAAAAGATTCATAAATTTTAAACCATATTTTTCATTCGGATACAGTATCGCAAATTTATGCAGCCCCAGGTTTCCCATCGCAAATGAGATCATGGCCTGCATCTGCATTTCGGAAGTCAGGAAATTTCTGAACACATAGTCGCCCGTATCGGTGATTCCTTCTTTCTGAGTCAGCGTGATAATCGGAATTTTTCGGTTCTGAGCCTCCATGGCAGCTGTCTCAACCGCAATGATCGGGCCAATGATGGCCGCTACTTTTTTGTCAGCCAGTTCGCTTACGGCCAAAGCCGCTTTGTCAAGCTCTCCACCTGAATCTTTGATGATGAGTTTGATTCCTGATTCGGGATTTTCAGCGCTGAACTTCATGAGTGCCAGTTCAATCCCCTTGAGCGCTTTCTGACCGAAGATTTCATATCGCCCGCTCAGGGGAAGAATACAACCGATGGCTGTTCTGTCGTATTCCGCCATTTCAGAAAAGTCGCTGATCAAAAGTCGGGCTTCCTCTGCATTTTCATGATTCGGAAACGCTTCAGTGAAATCGGTCAGGTTTTGAATTGCATTTTCATAATTTTCGTTTTCTGCATATTTCAGCCCGAGAAGGTATTGGAAATACCCTTTCAGGGAAGGATCCTTGATCGAGGAAAAAGTCGTTTCGAGTTCATCGGGTGTCATACCGGATACCGCGGTATCCAATTTTTGAATAATTTTTTTTTGGTCATCCCCGTCTGTTTTTTCATAAACGTTGAGATATGCTTTTCCAGATTCCAGAAATGAACCCGATGCTAGCAATGCATCTCCCAATAATGCGTATTTTCTGATAAAAATCGTTTGTGAACTCGAATCGTCATCGATTTCATTCGCATGTTCAAGCAGCGTATTGTATGCTCCCTCATGATAATATGTCATCAGGATGTTTATCCGCGCTTCCGGAATAAATTGGCTTTCCGGATAGTTTTCAAGCATCTGTCGGCAGGTATCACGCGCTTTTTCATATTCCTTCTGTGCCATATAGATGGTACTGATTTTCAGAAGCGCATAAGGCGTGAGCGGGCTTTCCGGATAGATGTTGAGATAGTCTTGATATAATTCTAATGCTCGCTTATATTCCTGAGCTTGAAATTCCATTTCAGCGAGTTGGAACAGTTTTTCTCCTGGCGCTCCTTCTATGGGCATCGGTGTAAAAGCCGGTTTTCGGGCGCAGGCGCAGATCAGAAAAAAAATGAGTATCACAGAAAAAAAGTTATATCGTGTTTTTGATGTCATTAGAGTAGTTATTCCATATGGTTACCAATAATTAAATCATCCAAAGTCCAATTATCCTACACAGGTGATGGCCTTTTTGTCAAACAATTGTTGCGCGTCTGTCCGGGGGATGCACATAAAATTGTCGCCTGCCTGGAGTTGAATCCGGATCAAAATAAAAACTGTCTGGTCTTTGATCGAAATCCTATTTTATTTCTGGACTTTTTCAGATCGTTGCGTTAACACCGATATTTCATTGCCGATGTGTCCAACGAAAAGGGTGACTAA
>CAZOEW010000169.1:0-8064 GCA_964578935.1 uncultured Desulfobacterales bacterium
ATGAAAGGCTCAGCGCAATCAAGCGATTTTTCAAACTTTGATTGACTGTGATTTAAATCGAATATCGCATGAAAATTCTGGACCGATATTTACCGAAACGTTGGAGATATCATTAATGAAAAAATCAGCCGGAGCGGAGCGATCGGCTGTATCGAAAAGTTATGCCCCGCGACCCTCACTAAATCGTCTGAATCTTCTCTCTGGTCAGCTCAACCGTGTTAGTCTTGTTGGCCGTGTCAACCAGTTCAATCTTGACCCTTGTGTCAACTGGGCCGCGAATCATACCAACGCAGTCTTCCAACTGCATTCCTTTGGTGTTCGTGCCATCAATCTTCTGAATAACAAGTCCGGGAACCAGCCCTGCCTTGGATGCAGGTGTATTGGGTAAGACATCCATGATCGTAATTTTCTCGTCCTTGATGCCTAATACAAGGCCAACACCAGCGAAACTCACCTGTTTCGGATTGTTGTTGAGGATCAAAAGAATCAACGATTGCCAAGCTGGAGTGCTCGTATTATACCGAACGTCCATCTGCCTTCCAGAACTGATGCCCATATAACCGCGAGAAGCCGCAATCATATATGGAAGAACGGTGTGTATATCAGAAGAGCTCCCTTCACTATTTGCGATCGTTTTCCAAATGGGTGTATCAGCCACCTTATCTTTTAACCAATACGCCTCAATTATCAGATTTCTATGGTAGCTTGTCGTTGTGACTGTTTTAGTTTGAGGAGGAGCGGTGAACCACATCCATCCAACAGGATAGCTATACCCATGCGAAACTACCACATTGTCATAATTCCTATGCGGGCTACCAATACCGTAGGCCACACGAATGAGAATATCAGCGGCCTCTACCCTGTTCACACGCAAATACGCCACGCTTAAAGCATTCTCTATGTACTTCGCAGCTTGTATAAACTCTAAATCATTATCGCCGACATTTTTCATGGCGGATGTTATAAACATTTTTCCTCCGTATGCGCGTGTGACTGCATCCGGTGCTGCAAAGGACGATACCTTCACGTCGAAAAGGCTATTTGGCATATACCTCGGATCGCTGATTTTGGGTGTCGTAGTGCAGCCATGCATAGTCAGTATGACTATTGCGCCAAGGAAGAGATTGCAGAGTCTATTGGTTTTGAATCTTTTCATAATTTCTTCTTTTCTGATAATCGGACGTTACTGAAATGCGCATAAACACTAATATTAAATAGACATTTTGTTCTTGTATCAAACAGGTATGTTATATAGACGTCTTGATAACATTCCAAATAGGTTCAAAAAATAGCCGATTTCCGATTTTAAAGCAAACCAATTGAACAGCCGAACTGAATTACTGACATATTGAGAATATCCAAAATTTGCTCAAAGTACAGATATCATAGTTGGTGGTTGTCAAGTCAAGTAAATCATATTTTTGATTATTGTAAACTCATCTTTGTCCAGGATATAATGAGATGATTTCATTGTTTTGACTTTTCATTTTCGGATAAAAACTTCTTTAAAATCCGGTTATATTCATCCGGCTTTTCGATATTTACAATATGGCCTGAATCGGGAATTTTTACCAGTTCAGCATTCGGAATCAGGGCTGTATATTTTTCCTTGTGAATAAGAGGAGAATAATCGTGTTCCGAATGGATGACAAGCACCGGACACGTGATTGAAGAAATCCGTTCCATTACACTCCAGTTTTTTAGAGCGGACAGAGCTGATAGATAGGGCTTTTTGGAATTTTTTGCCCATCTTTCTTCAAGCGTATCACGCAGCGGCTTCTGATTGGGTTTTGGGAAAACGTTCGAGGCGATCACGCTGCCCATTTTTTTCATTCCCAAAAGTCGAACAATCAAAATGCGTTTGTAATACATTTTTTTTTGCTGAAATGTTTTTATGGGCATTGCGGCACTCATGTTTGAAATGCAGACTGTTTTGACAACATCCGGATGATCCAGTGCAAGATGGAATACGACCGCAGCTCCCATGGAAAGCCCCACGATGTGTGAAGGAGCAGCGTCAAGTGATTTTAGCAGAAGAGCAACATCTTCCGCAAAGATCTGAATGCTGTAAGGGCCTTTTGGTTTGTCTGTTTTGCCGTGGCCCCTCAAGTCAACCGTGATTACTTTATAATCTTTTGAGAACTCGCGTGTCTGCGGTTTCCAATCTATTGTACTTGATCCGAGGCCATGGATAAAGAGAAGGGGTGACCCCTTTCCTGAAATTTCATAATGCATTTTAATGTCGCGAATTTTTATTTCAGGCATTTTATTTCAACCAAGGAATTTCACCTGTTTGATAGTGGTTCCCGGTTATCTCCCCTTAAAAGTTTATACTTGCTGAACATATACGGCGCAATAAAAGTTACCCAGATGCCCATCACAAAATATCTTGTAAATTCTGACAGCTCAGCAGGCGGCAGTATCGCTTTAAGCCCTGTTTTTATCGCCAGGAGGGAAGCAAGCCCGATAACCGTCTTGATGATTCCTGCGGAAAAGCTTCCTTTTGGATCAAAGTGGATTCGGGTTTCCGCGTAAATGGCACCCACCAGGAATCCCGCGAACACCCCCATAATTTTGTCAATCGAGTTTCCGGGGGCGATGGTATAGATCAGTATTGAAGTAACGATGACTCCTGCGGAAAGAATTGTCTCGTTCAGGTTATCGGTCTTTTTTCCGATAGCGGAAAGTATCGGGAGCAGGATCAACAGCGTCATGAAACCAAAGAGATAGCCGCCAAGAACATCCCCGAGATAGTGAACGGCAAGGTAAATCCTGGAGTAAGGTATAAGCAGGATGAGCAGAATGCCGCAAATTCGTATGGTCCTGTTTTTTGTCAGATAGACAATCGATCCAAAAAAAGAGACCGTGTTCTGCGTATGGCCGCTGGGAAAACCGGGACTATCCGGAAGGTACAGGGTGTTGAGCTGTCTGATTCCTTCCAGAAGGTTTTTCGGATCCGGTCTTGGATTCTGAAAGATCTCCTTGAACATGTCGTTCAGGGCAGCTGAAAAAAGAAAAACCGTTCCGATTGTTATTGTATTTTTTTTATCATAACACCAGTACAGGATTGGAAGCATCAGGGTATAGAACAGTTCGTTGCCCATCCCGGTGACAGCGATCATACAGAAATCAAACCACCAGCCGATGAAAAGATGGGCGCTGTTGAGTGTTTCTTCACCAAACAGCAGCGGGTTGTTAAAAAAAAAATCCATGTTTTTCCTCTATTGGAGAAGGAACGGTTAACCATCTGAGTGATGGATTACCAGCGCAATACCAATCGTATTCACTTTTCCGGCAACTTTATCAAGAGTTTTTATATCGCATGAGAGGCTCAGCGGAAACCATTTTGTTGAAAGCCTGTTTGTCGGGAGATGGCAGTCGAACGGATTTTAAACTCGTCAGAATTGAGAATTGTGTTGCATTTTCGCCGTGAACTTTGTAAAAGTTTTGTAACAGAACAATCCAGTCTTCGATAAGGCATATTATTTGCTTGCACCTCCCCCCGCAAACCGGATTCCAAAGGGGATGAAATGTTTAAAAATTCTAATATTTTAGGAGTCGATATCGGCTCCGTATCCATTTCGATCGTTGAGATGGCACCGGACAAACAAATTGTCAGAACCGCCTATGAGTTTCATCAAGGGAAAATCACGGAAACGCTGATACGGGTTCTGAGTCAATTTGATCTTCCGGGAGTGTGCGGAATCGCTTCGACAGCATCCACTCCTCCGGTTTTGCGTGTAAATCAGCACTATGACAACCGGGTGTCTATCATGAAAGCAACACGCTTTTTTCATGATTCCGTTTGCGCCATTCTGATTGTCGGAGGTGAAAAGTTTGGTCTGATCCGTTTTGATGATCTTGGCAACTATCTTAATTTTAAATCCAATACTTCATGCGCTTCGGGTACGGGCAGTTTTCTTGATCAGCAGGCCGACCGGTTGGGACTTTCCAACATCGGCGAATTAAGTGAACTGGCGTTTAAAAACAACGGACCGGTCCCGAAAATCGCATCAAGATGTGCTGTTTTCGCGAAAACCGACCTGGCGCACGCCCAGCAGGAAGGATACACCCTGTCGCAGATTTGCGACGGCCTCTGTATGGGACTTGCAAAAAATATCGTCGATACATTGTTTGGATGCGAGAAGCCCCGGGGACCGATCGTGTTTTCCGGTGGGGTTTCCCGCAACCAGGCTGTCGTAAAGCATATTCGTTCCATGTTGAATCAGGAGATTCTGATTGAAAAGTCTCTATACGGAGCTGCCGGAGCCGCTCTGAACCTTCTGGATGAGCTGCTGCTGAAAGATCGAAACTATATCCGGTCCGCTCATGAGATTATCCATGACAGGAACTGTGAAAAGATCTGGTTTTATCCTCCTCTCACGCTTCAGAAAACGTCATATCCGGAATTTAACAGCGTTGAAACATTTGAATACCGTCATCCGGAAATCAGCCGCAGAATCAACAGCCCGGTCGAGGTGGATATTTATGAATCCATAAAGAATTCCACTCAAAAAGCATATCTTGGGATTGATATCGGATCCACGAGTACGAAAGCGGTCCTTGTAAGGGACGACCATACCGTACTCGCGGGATTTTATACCCGAACCGCGGGAAGGCCTGTTGATGCCATCAGAATCATCTTCGCGGCCATCGATTATGTTGCCAGGGAAAATCTTGTGGATCTTTGCATTCTTGGTTGCGGAACAACCGGCTCCGGCAGAAAGTTTGTCGGAAAGATTGTCGGAGCGGATCTCATTATCGATGAAATCACAGCCCATGCCCGTGCCGCTGTTGAGATAGAGCCCGCGGTTGATACGATCATCGAGATCGGCGGTCAGGATTCGAAATTTACCACCCTGCGAAAAGGGATGGTGACATTTTCCATCATGAATGCGGTTTGCGCGGCGGGAACGGGAAGTTTTGTCGAGGAGCAGGCCCGGAAACTGGGCTGTCCTCTTTCTGAATACTCCGCAAAAACCGAAAACCGGAGGTCCCCCATTGCAAGCGACCGATGCACGGTTTTCATGGAAAGAGACATCAACTACTACCTTTCCGAAGGATATGAACGAGAGGAGGTCCTGGCCTCGGTGCTTCACTCCATCGTGGAAAATTATCTGACAAAGGTGGCGATTGAGAGCAGCATCGGGAATACCGTATTTTTTCAAGGTGCCACCGCCAAAAACAAGGCGCTTGTGGCCGCTTTTGAGCAGCGGCTCCAAAAGCCGATCCATGTATCAAAATATTGTCATCTGACCGGGGCTCTGGGGACGGCGCTCTCTCTTTCAGATCAAAAGATTCAAAACACCGGGTTCAGGGGCATCAGCCTGTATCGGAACGACATTCCAATCACTTCCGAAGTCTGTGAGCTGTGTACCAATCACTGCAAGATTTCGGTTGCAGATATCAACCGGGAAAAGGTGGCCTACGGGTTCCTTTGCGGCAGGGACTACGATACCGGGAAATTCATAGACAACAACCGGTCCGGATTCGATCTTCTGAAATCCAGAAAAAAGGTGTTTGCTTTTACACCCGAAAATCGCCCGGAAAAGCAGATCACAGTCGGTCTGCCGGCCGGCCTTCATATGGTTGAGGATCTGCCTTTCTGGAGACGGTTTTTTGAAAGGCTTTCCATTAAAACGGTTACGAGCGAGAAGGTTCAGGATGCAGTCAAATACGGTAAACAGATTGCCGGTGCCGAGTTTTGCGCGCCTCTGGCCGCGTTGTACGGACACGTCGATTATCTGCTGGACCAGGCGGATTATGTTTTTTTGCCCTTTTATCTTGAAAAAAAGGTGGAAGAGAAAAACCGTCGCAGACAATTTTGCTATTACACCCAGTTTTCGCCCAGTCTGGTTGCAACGGCGACAAAACCGGAAGCCCGGGATCGGCTGCTGATGCCGCTCGAGAATTATTTGTACAGCAGTTTTCATGACAAGATTCAGCTTTACCGGATGTTGAAATCCATTTTACCGGGGGAAAAGGGTTTTTTCGATGTTTCTTTCGCTTATGATGCCGCATCTGAATTCAAACGCTCGTGCGACCTTGAGCTGAAAAAAATATATCAGAAGGAATCGGATTCAGATGATCTTCACGTGGTTTTGCTTGGCCGTCCCTATACGGTCCTGGCATCTTCCATGAACAAGAGAATCCCTGAAATTTTCGGATCTCTCGGAGTCAAAACTTTTTATCAGGATATGCTTTCCTATTCAAAAGAGGATGTTCAGGCCATCGAACCGCTGCTGGATGAGGTGCATTGGAACTATGCGGCAAGGATTCTGGAGGCTGCCACGGTATCGGCTAAAACCAGGGGGGCTTATCCGGTCCTGATCACCTCGTTCAAGTGTACTCCGGATTCCTTTGTCATGGATTATTTCAAGAAGATCATGGAGTCGCATGATAAACCCTACCTGATTCTGCAGCTGGATGACCATGATTCCAGCGTTGGGTATGAAACCCGGATCGAAGCCGCGATTCGTTCATTTGAAAACCACCATCATCAGGAACCAAAAAGCAGCCCGCCTCGATATGTTCAGTCACTCATCCAGCCCAAAGAAAGTCAACTTGGAGGCAGGACGCTTCTCATCCCGAACTGGGACAGCATTTCTTTGAGATTTTTAACTGCCGCTTTTCAGAAAGAAGGCATTGATGCAAGGCTGCTGGATGAAAATGAGGTGTGCATCCAAAAAAGTCTGCGATATAACACCGGTCAGTGCATTCCTTTGAATATCATTGCTCAGGAATTCATCGATTATGTTGAAAATCATAATCTGGATCCGGCAAAAACCATGCTGTGGATGATCAAATCATCCATGGCCTGCAACCTGGCGCTGTTTCCCTATCATTTGAAAAGTATTTTCCAGACCTATGGACATGGAATGGAAAAGGCCGGGGTGTTTGCCGGTGAGCTTTCATTCATGGATATATCCATGAAACTTCCGCTCAATACCTATTTCGCTTACATGTTCGGTGGACTGATCCGAAAGGTCGGCTGTAAAATCAGGCCCTATGAAAAAAACAAGGGCGAAACCGACAGGGTCATCGAAAACAATATTGATATTTTGATTGATGCGTTTCGCGGAAATCGTTCAAAAAATGACGCGCTCGAAGAAGTGATTGGTAATTTTGAGCGGATTAAACTACGTTCCGAACCCATGAGACGTCCCAAGGTGGCGATATTCGGTGATCTGTACGTTCGGGACAATGAGGTGATGAATCAGAATCTGATACATTATATTGAAGAAAACGGCGGAGAGGTAGTGGTGACGCCCTTCAGTTCTCATATGAAAATGATCGCAAAACCCTATCTCCAAAAGTGGTTCCGGGAAGGATTGTATTTCAGCGTACTGTCTCACAGAACCCTGATCGCGACTTTAACGCGGCTTGAAAAAACCTATGAAAGATATTTTGAGAGAATTTTAAAGGAACCAAAGCCGGCATATGACGAATCCCCGGAGAAGATTCTGTCCGAGTATAACATGCTCATTGAAAATTCCGGAGAATCCATCGAGAATGTATTAAAGATTTTTTATACCAAAAAGCATTACCCGGATATTTCCCTTTTTGTCCAGACCAGTCCCGCATTCTGCTGCCCGTCCCTGGTGACGGAAGCCATGGCAGGGGAGATCGAGCGGAAGATCGGCGTTCCGATTGTTTCGATTACCTATGATGGGACCGGAGGGAATAAAAACGATGCCATTATTCCCTATCTGAAGTTCCCGCGCACGACTCTTCAGGATCGGAAAAGAAGAACATCGCAACTAGGGCCATCGCCCTGAGGCTGAATCGCAAGCCAAAGTAAGGGTTAAGTGCATTCTTTGGCATGCGCTTACAGGTTGTCGTTTACAATTATTTATTTTTGGTATAATGACCAATCTAGTTAGGTTATAGAGTTAACAACAGAAATCCGCTTCCTTTGGATGTGGTCAGAGTCTGAAGGCTTTGTCGTAAAAATGCTCACTATGTTGATCAATTTTTTGAGTTGTTCCCGCAACATCAAGAAAGGAGAAACATGTGGGCATGTTTTATAAATTATCCTATACAATTTGGCATTGCCAGTATCAT
>CAZOEW010000170.1:0-8042 GCA_964578935.1 uncultured Desulfobacterales bacterium
ACCGGGATATGGTTATGCCGGGTAAAATTCAATATGTCACGATACAATCGGTAGTCGAATCCCCATTTCTTAAAATAATTCGTTTTCCTTAAGAATTCCCGCTCATCGATTTTCCGGCTGATAAATTCATCGAGCGCTTCCTGATCGATGCGTGAAAACATTTCCAGGCCAAGTGCGATTTTCAAATTGCGGCTGTGAAGGGCCCGTATTACTTCGAGCTGCATTTGATGATCTTCGAACCGGGTGTGGTTCTCACCAACATAGATGACTCGTTTTTCGGCAATATCTGCCATGATCTCCTGAAACGTCAGCGATTGCCGGGTTGCGATTCCTTCAGGCGCTTTACGGATTTTGTATCGTTGACCGTTTTCACCGGGTTGAATTGTTTTCTCCGTTGCGCGGCCGTTTTCAAAATGAAGATAGCTGTATTTTCCATAATGTCCCAGCTTGTGAAGGGCGGCTGTTGTTTCTTTCCGATTTTCCGTGCTGATGAGCACCGCGGTTTCATCCAGGTTCAAGGGATTGGTGCGGACATCCACTGTAAATCCGGTTCCCGGATGGTTGACATCGGCAAATATGGCGCGGGCCGGTAAAAGATTCGCCCCAAAGAAAACAACCGAGTGCCCGGCCAGCAGGTCGTCGGTGACTTCACCAGCCTGAACGATATGGTCTTCGTCAAAATGAAATAACGAAAAAAGCGGAGCATACAGGCTTTCCTCGGGTGGGCTATCGATGACCCCAAGTTTATGACTGCCGCCCAACAGCCTGGACCACACCGGCGGAAATTCCGCGATGGTGAGTTTTCGCATCAGGTCGTAATCCTTATCGACGATCAGTTCAAGAGGGGTTGCCGAAAGAGCGATCTCTGCTTTTGTTTCCGCTTCGGCCAGGGTGATCGTTTGATCTAAAGTCCCTTCCATGGTGTGAATCCGGAATGGAAGTTCAATGGCATACGGCTTTTCAGTTGTCTGGATTACGCTGAAGGAAAGAATTGGTCTGCCCTCTTTTTCTTCAACCATAATTCCTTTGATCTGAATTTCAGGAATGTCGGTTCGTTCCAGCCACTGGAAGAAAAACTCCCTCATGCTGGAATGGGTTGTTTTTTCAAAACTTGCGGCAACATCATCCCAGGAAGCGGTTCTGCCGTTCATCCGCGCGTAAAAATCCCTTACCGCTGCAAAAAACGCTTCCTCGCCGATCCGGTTTTTAAGCATATGAAAAACCATAACGCTTTTGGAATATCCAACGGCACCCGTGGATCGTTCTCCTGGATTGAGATGAAATGCCGATCTGAAATCCTTCAGCGCAATCACATTGTCCGGATAAACATAGCTGGCATATTTAATGAGCTGATTCTTTCTGAACTCCACGTCATTGCCCTTGTCTTCGGCAACCAGATGGTCTGACAGGTAGGTGGTCAGGCCTTCGGCCCAGTTTCCCTGCTCCCGGTTGATATCGACGCCGCTGCCGAACCACGAGTGCAGTACTTCGTGGCCGAGGGATGTTTCCGTGATAAAAGGCAGGCGGATTACCATCTGACCCAGCAAGGTAAAGGTGGGCATGGCAAAACCGGTCGGGAGCCTGTTCTCCACAACTGAAAACCGTTTATAGGGAAAAGGCCCGATAAGGTTTTCATACCGTTCCAGATAGCAGAGGGTCATCTCCATGTATCGACTGGCCAGGGCCCTGTCTTCCGGGAAAAAATATGTAAAAAGCGCTTTGCCGTTGCCGAAGGGTTTCCTTTCGACAATATAGGGGCCTGCGACAAAGTGAAGTCCGGCAAGCGTTGCAGGATATAAGAAATGAAACGCTTTTCCTTGCGGGGTTTGGACGGTCGTAATCTCCTCTGCCTCGGATATTGCCATGAAATCATTCGGAACCGTGGCTGTAAGTTCGAACAGGGCCTTACGTTCAAGCATCGGATGCCAGAAACCGGTAAGGGTGATGCCGTCTTGCGCAACATACCCATCGGTCCGGGCGATGTTTCCGGGGAACGATTTTTCATAGGAGATCTGGATTCGCTGGGCCCCGGACGCGGAGCGGATGTTGATTGCAGATTTCGACTCGTTTATCTCATAACCAGGACCGGTAGAAGTGGTGCCTCGCAGTTTAAGATCCCCGTAAGTTATCGTTGCCCCGGTTTCAGGCGGCAGCTCGATTACGGATGAGCCGAAAAGCCTGCCTTCATTCAGGTCAAAAGCGATGTTGATCTTTTGTAATGGCGGTTTTTCCGCCAGAAGCACAGGAGGCGCGGCTACGCAACAAAATACAATCAGAATCATCAAAAAATACCAGGACACGAGTTGCGTCATGTTCTTCCCATCCATTTTTATTCTAGCATCTGAATGTTTCATTTAGCGGAATTGTCTGAAATATCCTTTCCCGTTCCAGACAGGTACACCGGGTCTGAAACATTGCCGTTTCATAGCGTGTGCCTGCCGGATTTTCCGGATTGCGCTGGGTTTCAGAATGCAGGTTTCCAGATCCGGCAAACCAATGCATTCCGTCCAGCATGCCGAATCGTATTTCCGCATCAGTTTACCATAACCCTGTCAGCAAGACAATCTTCAAGGTATGCGTTTTTTTCAAAGCAATTCAATGAGATTTTCTCACAGGAATGACTCTATCAGGAAAAAACCTTGAAAAAATCGTTCGTCCTCGATAAAATGCGCACACAATCTTCGACCTGATCCGCATGATGAGGAAAACGAAAAGACATTTGATTTTTTTGAAATCTATGAATCGCTTGAATAGCAGGAACATTCTCTTTGACGGCGGCATTCTTATCATTGCCGGTATGCTAGGATTTGCCGGGGTTGGATTGGGCTGGTTTTTCTACGAGGCTGCTCCCATTGGAAACGGCTTTGTTGCCAAATACCTGTGTTCAAGCACATTTATTTCCAAAAGAAACCCTGAAACCGTTTTTACGGAAGATATCGCCCCGGTAAATCCTCTGGCCAAAATCGTTGAATATAAAATTGACAGCGAGAATAAATCCGTCACATCCGATTCGTTCGGACTGCTCAAGATGAAGGCAATTTATCGCGAGGGCTGCGGCTGCTCCCTGGTTATCGGGACAACAGAAGAGCAGATGAGGGCTCAGAAACTGGTTGAACCGGGGTTTGAAAAAACAAGGCTGAAACATCGAGATGATCTGTCATGGCCAATGGGAAGTGGCGGACCGGTTGACGGCCAACGCATGGGGATCGATATGGCAACGCTTGAGAAAGCGATTGACGCGGCCTTTTCTGAACCCGGTCCTGACAATCCCAGAAAAACCAGAGTTGTCGTTATCGTCCATAACGGCAAACTGATCGCTGAACGATATGCGCCGGGTTTCAACAAGGAGATGCCGCTGCTGGGCTGGTCCATGAGCAAAAGCATTACGAATTCACTTGTGGGCATTCTGGTGAAAGAGGGAAAGCTCGATGTCATGCAGCCGGCCCCGGTCAAAGAATGGCAACGAGAAGATGATCCGAGAAGGCGAATAACCCTCGATCAACTGCTTCGAATGAGCAGCGGCCTCAAGTTTGAGGAAGTGTATGCCCCGCTTTTCGATGCCACATATATGTTATACGGCAGTTATGATTTTGCGGCGTATGCGGCAGGAAAACCATTGGAAACCGAACCGGACGGAAAATGGTATTACTCCAGCGGAACCGCCAATATCATCGCGCGAATCGTCCGGCAGACAGTTGAAACGGAGTATCAATATTACTACCGCTTCCTGTATGAAAAACTTTTTAACAAAATCGGAATGTACAGTGCCGTGATGGAACCGGATTCATCCGGGACTTTTGTGGGATCATCCTATACATTTGCAACAGCGAGGGACTGGGCGCGTTTCGGCCTTTTATTCCTTCAGGACGGAACATGGCAGGGGGAACGGATTTTACCGGAAGGATGGGTAACGTACACCACCACGCCGACACCCAAAGCGGCAAAAGGAGAATACGGTGCGCATTTCTGGCTGAATGCCGGCAATACAGAAGATCCGGAAGATCGCAAATGGCCGCGGTCGCCTCGGGATGCTTACGCGGCAATGGGCTTCCAGGAACAAAAGGTAATCGTTATCCCCTCCAGAAAACTCGTACTGGTGAGATTCGGAGCCACATCCGATCGGGATGCCTGGGATACGGATGAATTCATAAAAAGTGTTTTGGAAGCATTTCCTTTATAATATGCTCAACAGATATCTATTAGATGTAATGGGATCCACCTCCTGCGAGAATACAGATCACGCTGACTTTATGAAGCATCGACCTGTCATTGTGTCTTAAACCCCCCACGTTTCTTTCTCGACCACTTTTTTGACCAGGTCAATACCCCTTTTCTTCAGGTTCCGTTTCCGCCATTGATAAAAAAGAACTCCCGAAGCGATAAAAAACAAAAAACAGCCGATATTCACCGGGGTCTTCAGGTCAATCACAATCACCAGGCCGAAAAACAGAACCATGAGAATTCCCACGACCGGACAGGCCCACAGCCAGAACCCTTTCAGCTTGAAATCGGCGTTCCGGTATTGTTCCGGATACAAAGAAGGAAACCGAAGGGCAGCCAGCATGGTGGGGAAAAAAATAATCAGTCCGCCAAGGGCCGCGTAGGATGCAAGCGTATGCAATGACAGGCCGGAAACGATTCCCGCGACTGAAAAAATCCAGATAAACAGCAGCAGGTTCCAGGGGGTCTTGAACCTGCTATGGATCAGGCCGAAGCGTTTGGGAAGGAGTTCATCTTCGATAATGATCAGGATGGATCGGGTGCCGACAAGAAACATTGCGTTCAGGGTGGTGACCAGCGCCAGAATGGCTCCGCCGATGATAAAAAAAACAGTTCCGCCTTTGCTCAAGATGATTCTGCTTGTCGCGATAAGCGGCTCATCAACCTGTTTCACCTCTCCTGCCGGCAGATTGGCGACCGTCGCGATCGCCACGGCAATATAGATCACCGCCACAACCGGAAACGCGATCGCAAAGGCCCTGGGAATTGTTTTTCCGGGATTAACGATTTCACCCCCCATTTCAATGATGGCATTGGAGCCGAAATAGGTAAAGGTCAGGAGAGCGGTTCCAATGAAAAGATTTCCCCAGCCCTTCTCCAGAATGTTCGTAAAGTCAATAGAAGAGATGGCCGTAAAACCCGAAACCGCATAATAAAAGAGTGCGGCAATCAGGATCAATACCAGAACACCCTGGATTTGAGCGGCAGGTTTAACCCCTGTCAGATTGATAACAAAAAAAAATGTGACCAGACCGATCGCGAAACCCTCTTGTGGCAGGGAGGGGAAAAGGAGTTGCGCATACCTTGCGCAACCTAAGGCGTAGAGGGGAATCTGACCAAAAAAGGCCGCAAGGGCATATACCCAGATTCCGACAAATGCGAGTCCGGGAGATACCATTCTGCTGGGATACCGATAGTTGCCTCCCACTGTCGGAATGGCCGAACCCAGCATCGCAAGGGGCAGCATGCTGATAAAGACCGGAATAACCGCAAGCAGGTAGGCCAGCGGAAGACCGGATCCGGTAATTTTGAACACAATACCGGTAAAAATAAACACCCCGCCTCCGATGGTCGTACCGATGGCGATAAAGGTTACTGCTGGAAGCCCCAAAACGCGTCTTAATTTATGATCCAACATAGGCGCTGCTCATCTTGTTAAAACCTTTTCCGGCTCTTCACCCTCTTTTCGACAAGATCCGATAATCGAATGGTAAATCCGCTGCCCCTGTGTATCGCACTTTTTATGAAACCTGTCTACCATTTCAGCTTGATTTTTAAATAAATCCATGATGTTTTACAGAAATGATCCGGAATGATGATTTTCACAGCCATCATGCTTCAATGATCCATTGGTGATCACGGGTTCAGGCTGGAACTGCTTCCGGCAGGTCAGATGGGAACAGATAACACGCGGAAGAAATCAAGACACATGCTTTCACAGCTAAAAACCAATTTTTACCTGATAGACCTTGCGATCGGTTATTCCCTTCCGATATTCCTCTTTTGTCTTTACAAGCTGAGAGTCGTAACAAAAATAACATGGCAGCTGTTTTGGACCGGAGCGGCGATCGGTCTTTTATGGGAAGTGCCGATTTTCGTTCTGAGTGCCGAAGCCACGCCCTACCCCGTTATTGAATGGATAACCCCCCTTCCCTATCACTATCTGATTTTTATGCTCTGTCATACGCTCTGGGACGGGGGCCTTTTTCTGGGAGGAATCCTGCTGGTTCATCTGCTCCACCGCCCACCCCGGTTTGAGCGATTTTCCTTTCGGGAACTTTTCATACTTCTCTGCTACGGGCAGGTGTCCGCACTTCTCGTCGAGCTGGCCAGCACGTTTAATGACGGCTGGGTATATTTAC
Source organism: uncultured Desulfobacterales bacterium (assembly GCA_964578935.1). Classification (GTDB taxonomy): domain Bacteria; phylum Desulfobacterota; class Desulfobacteria; order Desulfobacterales; family SURF-7; genus JAQYVL01. The sequence goes on from CAZOEW010000170.1 coordinate 6,363, forward strand.
ACGGGTATTGGTGGAACCCGACCCTGTTTCTATTCAATGGTCATCCGATCACGCTTCTGCCGCAATTCATATGGTTTCCGGCACCCATTTTATTTTATCTCTGCGTGCTGGATGCAAACCGATAATGCGCTTTCAGGGATGGTCGGGAAGTATCGGCCGGCCTTTCCGGAATTGTCCGGAGGACAGGCTCACTTTTACCTGAAAGAAATGATTGTTGAGGCTGCCGCAGCCAGGAAGGCGGGTTGAACGCGATCAAAGCCTGCCCGGCAGGGGAAGATAACATTTCGCGTTATAATGAATTGACCGGCATGTGATCATAAAAGTGGTTGCCTGCATCCGGATGCGGTTGCTTCCGCTCTGAAACATGTTCAACCCGGACGGAGCACTCTCAGTTTTGCATCGATCAATTGATCGTGTGAAAGACGCAGCAGGTTGGAGAGTTTGTGGATCAGGTAGTTCTCATGCTTGTCCATCTTTTGATCGACAAAGATAATCCTCCAGAGGCTTTCGATAATTTCGATTTTTTCTTCAGTTGAATAATTCTCGTTGATGCGTTTGGCAAACTGCCAGTAATCGATACTTTCAGTCAATTCTTTTTCAGCCTCTACAATCAAAGCGTCCGCATGTTCCTGGGAAAGGCCGTATTTCTCTTTCAAAATCATCAGAATTACATCCACTTCCTCACCGGAGAATGTTTCGTCTATACGGGCCATCTCCAGGAAAAGCGCGCAGACCGCCACGATTTTGTCATGGCCCGTGTTCCGGTTTTCCACTCCTGGTTCTTTTTCTGCGGCTTTATTGAAAAAACGTTTTACAATATCGATCATTCCATCTCCTCTCATCCATTTCAAAAAATACCGTCAAACCGGCAACGTCTGAAAACCGGATATTCAAAACCGGAATCCGGTTATTCTGCCGCCAAACTTCCGGGAACTCTCCAAACCGGGTTCCAGAACCTTCCATCAGGCACGATCGGAAACCTTTTTTCGGAAAGGCTTTGTTATTTTTCTGTAGTACCGCCTTCCATGCCAGTTCTGGTATGCCCAGACCAGTCGGAATTGAATCGGCAGATCCGGTATCCAGAAACGCTCTGGAACCGGTTCTTTCGGTCTGAATTTTTTTCCTAAATCCACATCCGCGATGATAAATCCTTCCCCCTCGTCACGGGTCATACGGGCCAGTATGCTGCCCTGCCCATCAACAATCTGGGTTTCCCCGAGAAAGTATGATTTATAGGGGAATCCGGGAAGCATCGGCAAACCACTTTTCAGCGGCCCGGCATGAGAGGCGTGAATAAACGGCACGCCCAGCATGCCTGCCAGTCTTCCGGGGGTTCGGGCTAATATTTCAATATTCCGATCATCAAGGGTTCTTGGAAAACCCGGAAGCGACTTTTCAGGCAGCGCCCACCAGCAGGAACCGCCGACAACCAGATCGACGCGGTTCAGCAAACGCCGGGGAGTCCGGCTTCTGATCATCTCCCAGCACATGACCGCCCCGATTTTTCCTGCCGGCGTATCCAGGACGCCATCATCATTTCCGCCGACATACCAGCAGTTTTCCCACATGGTTGGCTGGTCCTTGTCATGGGAAAAGGTGGTCCCGTCGGGAAATGCCAGCACAAAGGTGTTGTAGCTGTCATCACCGCGAAGTGCAATAAACGATCCGCCGATGACTCCG
>CAZOEW010000171.1:0-8036 GCA_964578935.1 uncultured Desulfobacterales bacterium
GATTGATCCAAGTGTTATGAAAAAGGGTGAAAAAACAATAAAGGTCAAAATAAGACCCGTTATTTGAAACTTTGAGAAAATTGAGGTGAAGAGTGGTTAAAATTGAAGTACAGGGAAAAGAAATCACCATCATTTCAACGAATCAGCAGGATTATATATCCCTGACCGATATGGTCCGGAATATTGAGAATGGACTTTCCCTGATCGAAAAATGGCTGAGAAATAAAAATACCATCGAATTTCTGGGGATCTGGGAAGAAATTTATAATTCTGATTTTAATTCCTTCGAATTCGAGGGAATTAAAAATCAGGCTGGATTGAACCGTTTTTTCCTTTCAGTCAAGCAATGGGTCATAAACGTTAAATTTCCCTGCGGGAACTTAAAAGACAATTTCACACTCCCGCATAGCGGGGGTTTCACGTTCTGATTATTTACTTGAGGTGTTCAGATAGCCTCAAAGCTTGCAAAGTTGACAATATAAACAAGCGCGTTTTTTCTGTTGCAGGAAGGAGTGATGCGGGTAGTAGTTTGCGCCGTAGAAATACCACAATCGTATGCGGCTCATCCAGATATCAAGAATTCCATGGAAGGCAGCGGCAAGGGCTGCTGCATGCAGTTAACATTTAACGCTCATTAAAAAGGAGGTTGGAAAATGGTTACGTTGAAGAAGTTTTTTGTGTTGTCCGTGGTTATGTTTATTGTGATCGGTTTTGCCGGAAATGGTGCCTGGGCCAAAGAGTCCGGAAAGATCAATATCAACAAGGCTCCGGTAGAGGAACTTGTACAACTGGACCGGATTGGTGAAAAGTACGCGCAGCGGATTGTTGAACACCGCGAAAAAAATGGTCCTTTTAAACTGCCTGAGGATATCATGAATGTAAAAGGTATCGGTCCGAAAGTCTATGAGGCGAACAAGGATAAGATCGCCGTTAAATAGCGCGATGCCTGGAACCGGTTTTAAAATCTCCTCCTGGGTTGTCGAGGGGAAGGGGTGTTTGATCTTTGAAACAGGGTATCGATGCCTGTAAAAGATTCTGACTTGCCGGCGGAGCGGTTTTATCCCCCTCGCTCCGCCGCGCCCCTGAACCGGATTGAGGGTTTTGAAACCGGTTCCAATCCATAGATCTCATTAGTTGCCCTGTTCTTCCTTTTCCGAATATAGCTGCCTCGAGCAGGAACGACTTCTCGCTGTAATTCTCCGTTCTGTATCAGAATAAAATAAGTAGTTGCATTGAGTCTCATTTGAGTATATTATTGAGTCTCAACTGGAGGTAATCATATTATGAAATTTTTAAGCGTAAGAGATCTAAAAACAAAATCGTCACAAATTTGGAAGGAACTGCCGGGCCAAAAAGAAATGATCATTACCAGTAACGGCAGACCGATTGCCCTTCTTTCATCCATTAATGAAAATAATCTTGAGCAGGTTTTAAACGCATTTCGTCATGCTCGCGCAACCAATACGGTTGCATCAATTCAATACGAATCCGCTCAAAAAGGGACCGATAAGATATCTATGGATGAAATCGATTCCGAAATTGTGACCGTAAGGGCTAAACGGAAAAAATGAAAATCGTATTGGACACAAATGTTCTTGTCTCTGGATTACTTACCCCTTTTGGTCCGAGCGGTGAAATTGTTCGAATGGTATCCGCAGGGGAGCTTGTTTTATATATGGATGCACGCATTTTATCAGAATACCAAGAGGTTCTTCACCGTCCAAAATTCAAGTTCAATAAAGATCATATCAGCATTTTGCTTGATTTTATAAAACAATATGGACAATTTGTTTCGGGTTCGCCACTTAAGAACCGTTTGCCTGATCCAGACGATGAACCATTTCTCGAAGTCGCCATTGCTGGAAAAGTTCGGTCATTGATCACAGGAAATACTGCCCATTATCCTCCTTCATATAGAGAAGGCCGGAGAATATTTTCTCCCTCGGAATTCCTTGTGTTTTTTAGAAAACAAAATAGAATCACAGAACCAGGTGTTTAACTTAGACGGTTATTCTACTATGGTTTTCAGATGCATACCACTTTTTAGCAGATATCGCATCTGAGGTCGGCCCGTTTCATATTATCGATCTAAAAGCTTTTTCAGCTCCTGAAAAGCCCTGGCTTTAAAACCGCCGCCGGTTAGCTTGGCGCTACGTGTTGATCAAGGCAAAAATCGTCTCATTTTCAAGCAGGCTGTTTGATCTTCTCCAGTGAATATTCCAGGGAAGCTTTAATAAAATCTCTGAACAACGGATGCGGCGCCATGGGTCGTGATTTGAATTCAGGATGGAACTGGCATCCTAAAAACCATGGGTGATCTTTGATCTCAACAATTTCGACAAGCTCTCCGTTGGGGGAAACGCCGCTGAACGTCAAGCCGCTTTTTTCAAGTTTTTCCCTGAATTGCGCGTTAAATTCATAGCGATGACGGTGCCGTTCGGAAATCTCATTTTTCTGATAGGCCGCATATGCGAATGTATCTTTCCCGATCCGGCATGGATAGGCTCCGAGCCGCATGCTTCCGCCTTTTTCCGAGTGGATATCCCGTTTTTGCATGGTTCCGGTTTTATCGTCATACCATTCGCGCATCAGATAGATGACAGGGTAGGGCGTCTCCTTGTTGAATTCCGAGCTGTGAGCACCTGAAAGCCCGGCAACGTTGCGTGCATATTCAACGACGGCGATCTGCATCCCGAGGCAGATTCCAAAATAGGGGATCTTGTTTTCTCTCGCGTATTTCGCGGCAAGAATTTTTCCATCTGTTCCGCGAGACCCGAATCCGCCGGGGACAAGGATGCCGTCTACATCACCCAGGATTTTATCACAATTGCTCTGTCCGATTTTGTCTGAATCAACAAAAACAAGGTTGACCCGGCAGTTATTCGGGATGCCGCCATGACAAAGCGCCTCGTTCAGGCTTTTGTAAGACTCTGTCAGATTGACATATTTTCCGACAATGCCGATGGTGACGGAATTTTCAGGCTCTTTGATTTTCCGGATCAGTTCTTCCCAGGGTTCCAGGCGGGGAGCCCGTGACCATATATGAAGCAGTTCAATGATCTTGTCGTCAAGGCCCTCTTTGTGAAACACCAGAGGCACTTCATAGATGCATTCCACGTCTTTTGCCGTGATGACGGCATCTACGCCGACATTGCAGAAAAGAGCGATTTTCTTTTTGATATCCTTGGATAAAAACCTGTCGGTGCGGCAGAGCAGGATGTCGGGCTGTATTCCGATGCTCCTCAGCTCTTTTACACTGTGCTGGGTGGGTTTTGTTTTTACTTCACCCGCGGTAGCAATATAGGGTACGAGTGTCAGGTGGATGTACAGCACGTCGTCTTTTCCCTGATCTGCTTTGAATTGCCTGATGGCTTCAAGAAAGGGAAGACTTTCAATGTCGCCGATTGTTCCCCCGATTTCCACAATGACGATATCTACCGTATCCGCGTGCAGCAGGATGCTGTTTTTGATCTCATCGGTGATATGAGGAATTACCTGAACCGTTCCTCCCAGGTAGTCGCCCCGTCTTTCCTTGTTTATGACGGAGAAATAGATTTTTCCGGTGGTGAAGTTGTTGCTGCTTCCCAGCTTCGCGCTGGTGAAACGTTCATAATGACCAAGATCCAGATCGGTTTCCGATCCGTCATCGGTGACAAAAACTTCTCCATGCTGGAAAGGGTTCATGGTTCCGGGATCGACATTGATGTATGGATCGAGCTTTACGATTGTAACGGAGAGTCCTCTGCTTTCAAGCAGTGCGCCAATGGCGGCGGAAGCGAGTCCTTTACCCAGAGAGGAGAGTACGCCGCCGGTTACAAAAATAAACTTTGTGTTAAAAGCCATAGGGTTCCCTTTCAGTTTTACTCAAATCTTTTTTTAAAATCTTCAATAGACTGCTGCACCTCCTCCAGATCATCTGCTTCATTCGGATCATGAAATTCAGGTGCCGCAGAAGGATAAACCGTTCGAAGATGAGCAATGTCAAAGAGATCTTTTTTAAAAACAGGATTTGCATTAATGCTTTTTACGTCGATGGTCCTTACCAGCACCTCATCAACATAGGTTTCTATCCGCATCGGATACCAGGTTCTTTCTGTTTTCATCCAGTTCAGATATCTGAACTCAATAATGGATTCGAGGCCTGATGTGGAGGTCTCCACCAGAAGATATCGAGTCGGAAGAAAGGTTTCTTTTTCTATCCATACCTGCGGGCGTGTTTCATCCGGATATTTCGCGCCGACAATAAAAAATATCTGGTGCTGAAATCGACCGAGACTCGAGATGGAAACATCTACTCCCAGAAGGGCAAGCCTTTTTTCAAGCACGCTCCGGTTGCGGAAAAGGAGAAGATCCTTATAGTGATCCAGTCCGCTTTCCGGATTGGGTGATATGGTATCATTTACTATCGTTATGGCTTCATTTTTTGAAAAAACATGAGTCTTTCCGGTTTGACCGTTAAGCAGATCAGATCGGAACTGCATCGGGAAACTGTAATAGACGGTTTCTTCATATTCAGCGGTTGTTCCCTGAGAATCGTTTTCATGGAAGGTAAGGGTTTGCACCGCGGAAAGATTTGAACGGCTTGCAAGCTTGTTTACCGTAAGATGAAGAATATGCCTTCCTTCAAGGACATAGGCGTTTGCAGGGCCTGAGGGAAAGCCCAGCACCGCAATGAAAATGAGAGCCGTAACTATGTTTGTCAGGATTGGATTCATTGTACGTGTTCACATAAAAAGATGGTTTGAGAATGTTGCCGCATCGCCAAGTTCTTCTTCTATCCGTATCAGCTGGTTGTATTTCGCGACCCGATCCGATCTCGACATGGAGCCTGTTTTAATCTGCCCGCCGCCGATACCGACAACAAGATCTGAAATAAATGTATCTTCGGTTTCACCGGAACGATGCGAAATAACCGTTGTGTAGCCCGCCTGTTTCGCCATCTCAATCGCATCGAGCGTTTCCGTGACCGTTCCGATCTGGTTCAGCTTGATGAGAATAGAGTTCGCAATTCCGGCATCGATTCCCCTGCGGAATATTTCCGGATTCGTAACAAAAATATCATCTCCAACAATTTGTATCGATGCGCCAAGGCGGTCCGACATCAGGGCCCAGTTGTCCCAGTCCTCCTCTGCAAGGCCGTCTTCTATGGAGAGTATCGGATATTTGCTTACCAGCTCGGCATAGTAATTGATCATCTCTTCGGCCGTCAACACCTTGTTTTCCGACTCCAGGCGATATTTGCCATCCTTGAAGAACTCACTGGCGGCGGCATCCATTGCAAGGCCGATATCCTTTCCCGGTTTGTATCCTGCCGATTCAATGGCTTTCATGATCAGCTTTATGGCAGCTTCGTTTGATTCAAGATTGGGTGCAAATCCGCCTTCATCTCCTACAGCGGTATTCAGTCCTTTTTCGTTCAACAATTTTTTCAGGCTGTGAAAGGTCTCGGCACCCATGCGGACAGCCTCGGCAATGGTTTTCGCCCCGATCGGAATGATCATGAACTCCTGGATATCCAGGCTGTTCGGGGCATGCGCGCCGCCGTTTACGATATTCATCATGGGAACCGGAAGGCTTCTCGCGTTGATTCCGCCGATATATCGGTATAGCGGCGTCGAGTACGCTTCGGCCGCGGCCCTTGCCGCCGCCATGGAGACGGCCAGAATGGCATTGGCCCCAAGCTTTGATTTATTGGGAGTCCCATCCAGTTTTATCATAATGTTATCCAGATCTTCCTGGTTCGCGGCATCCATTCCCTGTATTTCCGGGGTAAGAACGTTTCGGATGTTTTCGACCGCCTTGGTAACACCCTTGCCCAGGTATCTTTTTGGATCCTTGTCCCGAAGTTCCAGGGCTTCGCGTGTTCCGGTAGATGCTCCTGAAGGGACAGCGGCACGACCGACAGCGCCACAGGCTGTTATGATGTCAACTTCAACAGTTGGATTCCCTCTTGAATCCAGAATTTCTCTTGCTTTTACATCAATGATTTCAGTCATGGTATCCTCCAAATTATCGTATTTAATGAAATAGTTGAATTGTATGTTTCCGGCATGGTATGCATATTGACAAATTGAATTGAAATGCTACTATTCAAAAGCGGTTATGTCAAGCACAGGAATGATGGATCTTGGTGATAAGTTAAGACACGATGATATCCGGAATGCCCTGCCGGCAGACCGGAAAGTTTGCAAGGGGAATTCTCTGAATTATGTCAACGAAACGAAAAAGCCTGTATGACAACGCCCATCTGGTTGTTGCTGCCATCCGGTTGATTGAAAACCGTGATAATGCGCCTCCTTCAATCGATGCGGTAAGCCGGATGCTTTCCATCTCAGTCGAGCAGGGGAATCTGATCTGCAAAAAATTGAAAGACAGGGGGATTGTCGATGTTGTGGAGGGCGCTTTTGGTACAAAGCTTTATCTGCAGAATCACCTGCTGATCGAAGAGATAAAAAAGGAAGAGCCGGAGAGCAGCATTGAATCAGAGGTCAAGAAATTTCAGGCAACTCAAAAAATGAGCACCAAAAAGATTCAGGAGATCCAGGCGGATCAGCGAAAAAACAAAAAAGACCTTTTTGCGGAAATTGAACGGCAGTTTAAACAGGGGTTAAGCAAAAAGTGATGGCTTCGTAAAAAGCCCGATTTTTTTGCTATCACAATGTTGACTTTTTACCGTTTTATCAAAAGGGAGCGGTTTTAAATTTTAAGAATATTGAATCATTCCATGCAGTCTAGGATTGCCGATTTTTCTTTCTACCCTGATCGATGCCATCCTGGAACCTTTTCTCACCATACCAGTTCATCTGGCGGCAAATTCCCCGGATAATTTTGACCTCCTTGGCTCTGAGCTGCAGACGCGAAAAAAATGACCGTATATTATTCATCCAGTAATCCGGATTCTGGGGGTTTAAAAAGCTGATACGGGTAAGGATCTCTGTGAGTTGATCATACATTGCATCCAGCTCATGGCGATTCGCCAATTTCGGCAGAAATTCATCCGGATCTTTTTTCCGGGCCGAGAAAACTTCATAGCAGATGATCATGACCGCCTGGGCAAGATTGATGGAAGAGAAAGCCGCGGTCGGTATATTTACAAAACCGTGGCAGAGTTGCAGGTCTTCATTGGTGAGCCCCCGGTCTTCCGGTCCGAATAAAAGGGCGATCCGGTTATTGGCCGCAAGAGAAATGATTTTTTCCGCCATATCGGAAGGAGAGTGGAAATTCTGACGGTGTTTTCCCATCCTGGCGGTTGCGCCCACAACATAATGAAAAGGCGCCAGCGCTTCTTTCAGACTGTCGAAAACCTTGATTCGATCCACCGCATCGGCGGTTGCATGCGTTGCCATCCTGAGAATCCGGGTTTTGTCGTAATCCAGGGGCTCGACAACGATCAGGCTGGTAATTCCCATGTTGTGCCCGGCCCTCACAACAGCCCCGATATTTTCAGGATACCGGGGCCGCTGGAGAACAATGGAAATATTTTCAAGATCCGGTAGTGCAGTCATCAGCCGACGATTTCAAAGCGGTTGAAAAAATAACCGATTTCAAATGCCGCTGTTTCCGGGGCATCAGAACCGTGGACGATATTTTTTTCGATATCTGTCGCAAAGTCTTTTCGGATGGTTCCTTCGGCAGCTTCCTTGTAATTTGTCGCGCCCATCAGATCACGGTATTTTGCAATCCCATTTTCAGCTTCCAGGACCATTACAACCACGGGGCCGGAAATCATAAAATCGGTCAAACTTCCGAAAAAAGGGCGTGCCCTGTGAACGTCGTAAAAACCTTCGGCCTGTTTTTTGGTCATATGAATCATTTTCATCGCCACAATTTTAATATTGTTTTTTTCCAGGCGTTTGATGACTTCGCCGATCAGGCCGCGGCGTACACCGTCTGGTTTAATGATTGATAGTGTTCTTTCCATCATGGTCTGTATCCTTTCTTGGTTAAATTTTGATGGCGTGAATACCAGATGTAAAAAATCAAGTCAATGATTGACCGCGACTTTGGAAATTTTATGATCCGGCATTCTTTACATT
>CAZOEW010000172.1:0-2922 GCA_964578935.1 uncultured Desulfobacterales bacterium
ATGCGTGAAGCCCGCCGTCTGCGGGGAGATGTCGGACGTGCCATGTTTTTTGAAAAGCTTGAGGAGGAGATTTTTGGAACGCTTTTCGGTTCAAGAAAAAGAGATTAAGGAGATCCTGCCGGAAAAGACGCTGAAAACACGTTTACCGCAGGTTCAGATCAGTCGCGAGGTCAAACCGGCCCTGCCGCGCTATCGAAATGAAATTGCAAAATATATCATTTATCGCAGTGATGATTGCATAAGGTGCGGCAAGTGTGCGGAACTATGTCCGCATCATGTTCATGTCCGGAAGCCGGGCTATAAATATTTTGCCATGCCCAAGAGCTATTTGTGTACTGGAGAAGCTTGCAAAAAGACAGATCATTATTGTATCGAAAAATGCCCTCAAAAGGCCTTGAGAATCGTTAAAAACCCCATGATAGAGGCCCTTGGAGATTATAGATGGCCCGCAGACATGCTCCTGGCCACATGGAAAATGGCGGAAACCGGCGAGCCGCCGCCTGCGGAATATGAATATGATTATCGGGTTGGAGAATCTGAAGGCGGGTTTGATCGTATCCGGTTTAAATTTCCTGAAACACCGCCGTGTGAACTGAGAGACGATGAGATTGATACCAGTATCTTATTAAACCACAGGGATGATGGCAGGCCTCAGATTCAAATAGATGTTCCCTGGTATGGTGGTGGCATGTCTTTTGGATCGGTGAGCAATGTCACACAACTCTCCAAAGTGCGCGCTGCAACCGCGTTTAATACATTCTCCTGTTCCGGAGAAGGTGGATACATGGAACGGATGAGACCTTATGATGACCATATGATTACACAGGTGGCCACAGGTCTTTTCGGTGTCCGTGAGGAAACCATTCAGCGCGTTCGTATTGTTGAATTCAAGTATGCGCAGGGTGCTAAACCGGGCCTTGGCGGACATCTGTTGGGTGACAAAAACACGCCGGCGGTTGCCAAAATACGTGAAGCTGTTGTCGGCATATCACTGTTTTCTCCTTTTCCATTCCATAGTGTGTATTCCATTGAAGACCACATGAAGCACCTGGATTGGATTAAACATGTCAACAGGCGGGCCTTGCTGTCCACAAAGGTGTCCACGCCTACGGATGTGGATATGGTGGCCGTTGGGAGCTATTCTGCAGGGACTCACATCATACACCTGGATGGCGGCTACGGTGGAACCGGTGCAGCACCGGACATCGCCAAAAAAAATATCGCCATGCCCATTGAGTACGCGGTTGCAAAAGTCCATAAGTTTCTGGTGGATGAAGGTGCCAGAGATAAAGTGGTACTGATCGCAAGCGGCGGGATCCGTACGGTTTATGATATAGCAAAAGCCATTGCACTGGGTGCTGATGGTGCTGTCGTCGGAACTGCTGAACTGGTAGCCCTTGGCTGTGTTCGCTGCTCCCGGTGTTCTGCAGGGCGGGGCTGTCCGCGCGGTATTGCTACAACCGATCCAGGTCTGGTAACTCAATTAGACATCGAATGGGGCACCCAGCGACTCATTAATCTCTATAGTGCATGGCGGAAAGACCTCATTGAAATCCTGAAAAAATTTGGTATGCGCAGTATCCGTGAACTGGTTGGCCGTTCGGATCTCCTCATGCATCTTGATTTTAATAATGATATTTAAAATGGATTAAAGAGCTAAGGATCAATACGCTATGTGCCGTTTACTTGCAATAACCTCGGATAAGTTTATCTCTCCAACACGAGGCATTGAGGGGTTGAATGCGATGCAGGAAGGTTATGACGGTTCCGGAGTGGGCCTCCTGTTGAGAGACCTTGGTGGTCCATTTGAAAACATCAAGGATTTTCCTATATTATCAGGAATTTTTAGCACTTCTGGTTTACGGCGTCTTGACCAGTTTATGCTGGACATGGGTTTTACCACGAAATACAAGAGTTCATTCAACCTGCCTAAAAAACCGCCACAGGGTGTTCCAAAAAGAGATATATATCTTGTCCGTGCATATGACTATCCAGATGAATGGGAAAATTACAACCAAAAGGAATTGCAGGACGGATGCATGAAAATAAGACTTCACCTGAAAAAAATGGGTGAAGAACAACACGACATGATTGTCTTCTCTTTCTGGCCGGACACCATTATGATAAAAGAGATCGGAGATCCGGTTGAGATTGCGGAATACCTGCAGCTTGACCGTAAGGATTTTAACGCACGGATTATCATGGTTCAAGGACGGCAGAACACAAATTATAGTATTGATTTATACTCCTGCCATCCATTTTTCCTCAAGGGATTTTCCACGATGACCAACGGTGAAAACACCGCCTTTGTCACCAATCGGGATTTTTTAGTTGCCATAGGATGCCAGGGATACAATGGATACATGTCTGACTCTGAAATATTCACCCATATCCTTCATTATACAATGTCAGAATTGAAACTTGGAATCGAAGCTTATAAGCACATCATCACTCCCCTGGCAGATGAAAAGATCGCTTACCATCCAGATGCTTTCTGTTTAAGACTTTTGAAACATTCCTGCCGACAGCTTATAATCGATGGGCCAAATTGTGTTGTGGGTTGTCTCCCGGACAATACGCTGTTTATGGTTCAGGATCGAAAAAAACTTCGACCCGGGATTATCGGCGGAGACCCGGGAATGTTTGTATTTTCTTCTGAAACCTGTGGACTGGATGCAGTACTTCCGAATCGCCACAAAGGCAAAGACTTCCAACCCATGCATCTGGATACGGTTATCGTTCAGCCTGATCGACAAAAAATTGACGTGCTCCGACAGACAGATCCATTCCTGAAGAATTAACCGGATGTTTCAATGCCTCATCTGAGATCATTTGTATTTGCAGAGGTTGAAGCGTTAAGGAAAGAGGTTAAAACCTGAGAAAACTGCTGTTACCTTTCTTATGAAGGAAAGCTTTTAATCA
>CAZOEW010000172.1:2932-4881 GCA_964578935.1 uncultured Desulfobacterales bacterium
TTCATTTGTGTTTGCAGCGACTGAACCGTTGAGGAAAGAAGGTAACGCCAAGAGAGGTGCTGTTACCTTTTCTATGAAAAGACGAGTTCCATTAGTCAATGATTTCAAGGGTTATACGTTTTTTTATTTTCGCGGAAGCCGCGCTAAGAAGGGTCCGAATTGCGTGAGCGGTATGACCCTGCTTTCCGATTATCTTCCCAATATCTTCCTTTGCCACCTTTAGTTCCAGTATAATGACCTGCTGCCCTTCTACTGTCGTGATTTTGATCTGTTCCGGGTTATCAACCAGTTTCTGCACAATGTTTTTTAGCAGCTCTTGCATGGACTCATCTCCTTCGCAACCACTCACATGGTAAAAAACAGGCTCCATCTATTTTTATTGGATTCTCTATTCATGGCTCGGCACTCAAGTTTCAGGCAAAGTAAAGCAGCATTCCATCTGATCGGCGATACGGAACCACAACCCGATACCCTTCTTGTTAAGAACCGCATGCAAGTAATTTTTGTTCCTATTGCCGATACAACAAAGTCACTTTGCAGGTTTTGTCAGTTTCTTTTCAACACTGGATACAATATTCTGATATGTGGTATTTTCCGGATCAAGATCCAGGGCTTTGGTAAAATTATCAAGCGCTTGTTTCAGTTCATTTTGATTATACCTGGCAAGCCCCTTGTAAAAAAATGCCGAAGCAAAATTGGGATTGCGTTTGAGCACCTTGTCATATTCCACGATCGCCAGATCGTATTTGCCCTGCCTGTTCAAGGCAATCCCGTTGTTCAGAAGGGCTTTTGTCTCTTTACTGATTTTCAGGTTCTGATGTTGATTGTGGTTTGTTTTTTCCTCAAACTGTTGGGAAGCGGTTGCATAATAAGGATCCAGAAGTCCTGCCCTGGAACTATCCGCAAGGGAGTTTGTGCTGTTTCCCAGCTTCTCCCATGCAACGCTTCGATTGAAATAAGCTTCTGCATGGTCTGGATTGATTTCAATCGCCCGGGTGTAGTCTTGTATGGCCAGTTCATAATTGTTTTTTAATCCAGAAACCACCCCCCGTAAAACATAAGCATCGGCTGAGAGAGGATCGATCTCCAGGGCCTTGTCAAAATCTTTTATGGCCTGGTCGTAATCCTCCTTTTTTTTAAAATTGATGCCTCGTTGAAGATAGGTCATGCTGTGATCGGGAGATATTTTTATTACTTCTGTAAAGTCAGCGATTGCTTTGTCATACTCCTCTTTTTTTCCCCATGCCAATCCCCGGTTGAAATATGCTGCTGCGTATCGCGGGTCTACTTTCAGTGCCTTGTTATAATCAGCGATTGATCGCTCAACTTTCTTTTTATTGTCCCATGAGATGCCTCGCTGGTTATAGGCCTTGCCAAAATCAGGATTAATTTTTATCGCCTTGTTGTAATCCGCAATCGCCTGATAATAAAGGCCCTTGCTGTTACATGCCATTCCTCTTCCATAATACGCTTCGGCAAAATCCGGATTCAGAGAGATTGCCTTGTTGAAATCCGATATGGCCCTGTCGCTGTCACCTTTTTTATTCCAGACAGCCCCTCTGTTGCTGTAAACTTCGGCATGATTCGGTTCAATCTCCAACGCTTTGGAGTAATCGTCCACCGCTTTGTCATATTCCCCTTTTTCATTCCATGCCTTCCCGCGGTTATTGTAAGCTGAAAAATCATTTGGATTCCGTTCAATCGCTTCGCTGCAGCTTTTTATGATCTGGTCGGAATACGCTTGATCCGGGGCAGCAAAGCTTCCATCCCTGCGGGCATCTTTGATACCGTTGTTGTAGCTGTCTGAATTTTTGGCTTCAACAGCCTTATCTGCTTTAAGTGTCTTTTTAACGGCTGGTTGCTCTTTGGCTGATGCAATGGATGCAAAAAATATAAAGATTGTTAAAAAAACTGCAATACAGAAAGCGCGCATATCCATAACGATTACC
>CAZOEW010000172.1:4981-7892 GCA_964578935.1 uncultured Desulfobacterales bacterium
ACCTTCTTCGACTCGGATATTTTCGACGCCATCAGAAAACGCCTTCCAGAAGCCTTTGTCCGTACCAAATTTTTCCATCAGATCGATATTCTTTATTCCTCCCAGCCAGGCATTGGGAAGGGGTACGCCCATAATGGTAATGCCTTTGAGAATAACGACAGGCTTGCCCTTGGTGTATGTAAAAACCATGCCGGATCGCAGACGGAGAATTTTGCCTCCGATTATGGGAAAATCCTCATCAACAGGCAGGATCAGTTTTGCGCTGATGAGATCATCCGATAAATCTATCGCCAGTTTTTTCGCCAGATCCGTATTCTTTGCCAGCATTCCGTTGAGTTCTCTTTCGGTAAATTCGATTTCCCGTTTCATGCCTTTTTCGCTGTACGGTTCTGGTTCGATTGCGGAAGTTGAATCAAACCGGATGGATCTGGATGACCTGCGAAACGCATCACTCCCCGGAGAAGGAATGCGATGGCTTATGGAATCAAGGGTTTCAATTTTTTCAGCCAGCGCGCTCTCTTCCTGAGGGTTCAGATTCACAGGCGTAAACTCGGATGGGAGAAAATAAAATTTAAAAAACAGAACAGACACCCCGGCGGTAAGTATAACCGCAAGGAATAACAGCACCAGAACCCCAAAACAGCCAAATCGCTTATCCGTCATTTTTGAAGGGGCAGCATGGTTCTCTTTCTGATCTTTTATCGGTTCAGACAAGATTCACCTCGTTCTTTCAGGTTGGGTCCTGCATCCAGTAAAAATATCACGCAAAGCCGCGGAGCCGCAACATTAAAAGTCAGAGTGCTTTGTCTTTAATCTCCCTTAAAAGGCCCTTTTGGGGGTCAAAAAGAGTGGTTTAAGACGTTTTCAGAGGCTCTTTCTAGAGATCTTCCGTTTTAATTCCAGTTGGTTGTCTTGGTCCGACCCCACTTTTTTCGTTCCACTTTTCTTCCGTCCCGTTGTCTTGGCCCGACACCCATTTCCCAGGTTGATCAATCGGTCAAGGCAACGGGTCACTGCTGATGCGAAAAGAAGATCTTTTTCATCCACCTAGGGAGTATAGATGTAGCTCGTTCCGAAGGTATTGCCTGAAAGGGTGTTGGGCTGATCATTGATGTTGATGTCGTAATACCATTCTCCAACTGTATTGTTGCCGGTGAAAATATTGTCTGAAATCGTATTGTTGATACACCCGGAGCCGACATAAAGACCATCCCGGCCGTTGTTGTTGGCCGTGTTGCCGGACACTGTATTGCCGTTTGCCGTAGCTGTCGTCAAGCCGGTATTGTCCAGCAATATGCCTGTCCAGCTGTTGGCGTTCGAGGTGTTGTTAGATATGGTATTGTTGCTGCCGTAGATGGCGATGCCGACCTCATTGCTGCTGGTGTTATTGCCGGATATGGTATTGTTCTGCGAGTCATCATCAACCTCGATGCCCTTCCAGGTGTTGCCTTGAACCGTATTGTTTGAAATGGTGCAGTTGCCGGACCACAGGGCAGATGCATATATTCCTGACTCGTTATTGGTGACGGTATTGCCAATGGCGCTGCTGTTGGTTAGGTAATGAAAGTAGATTCCCGTACCCGTGCAATCTGAAATGGTATTTCCAGAAATGGTGATGCGGTCGGAAGAAGAGCTGCCGTTGGAAATGCCTTCCTCACAATTTTCTATGGTATTGCCGGAAATGAGCACATTGGTGCAGGCGCCGAGACTGATACCGCTATAGCTGTCTGTGATGGTGCAATTTTGCACTGTCCCATTGTCCAGATAGCTGAGCAAAATACCGTTGTCGGCATCTGCCGAGTTGCTGATATGGCAATCCTGGATCACAAAATATTTGGTCGTTTGGTAGACACCGATACCCACTTTGATATAGGGCCAGCTATTAATATCGTTCGTGGAGGCGTCAATGGACCACCCTTCGATGACATAGGGATCGGCCACGGTTCCTGAACCCCTGACCACCCCATTGACTGGAGTGAACTGATCATCGGCCGTGATGATGATCGGGCCTCTTGAGCCGATCACAAAAGGCGTCACCGTCAGGGTGGCACTTGCCGTGAAAGTGTCCAATTCCGCGGAAATGGTTGCCGTGCCTTCGGCTATGGCCGTGGCATAGCCGCTGCCGTCGATGGTGGCCACCCCTGTATTGGACGAGCTCCAGCTGACCTGCGCGGAGATATCCTTGGTTGAGGTGTCCGAAAAGGTGCCGATGGCCTTAAACTGCTGGTTGTTACCTGCGCTGATGCTTGGATTGGCCGGTGTCACCGCAATGGACACCAGATCGGGCGCCGGTCCGTCGGAAGTCACCGTAAGCATGGTCACACCTGAAGCGCCGCTTAACGTGGCCGTAATGGTGGATGTACCCGCTGTAATGGCTGAGGCCAGGCCGCCATCGTCGATGGTCGCCACCGCAAGATTGTATGACGTCCAGGCGACTTGAGCGGTGATATCCCTGGTCGAGGTGTCGGAATAGGTACCGGTGGCGCTAAACTGCTGGGTGTCACCCGCACTGATACTCGGATCGGCCGGATTCACGGAAATGGAGAGCAGCATCTCATTGTCTTCGCCGCCTCCGCCGCTGTCATCGCTGCTACATGCGAAAACCAGGGTCAGCGTCAACACCACGATCAACAGCTGGGCTGTTTGAAACCATCTTTTTTTGAAAGTCATTGAAGGGGTCCTCCTTTTGTAGCTGTGAGCAATGCCGGTCAACTTGAACATGGGCGGGTTTCCTTTTCTAATTTGTTTCCTTGGTTGTTCGCAGCAATTTTTACGCCGTTAAATTGTGTCCATCCATATTTGTTTCCTTGAATGTTCAAAGCAATTTTTGTGCCGTTAGATTGTACCCATCCATAAATGTTAGCACCGGTGTGAAAATGTCATAATCCTTCCGGTTTAAAAATGTAAGATG
>CAZOEW010000173.1:0-7889 GCA_964578935.1 uncultured Desulfobacterales bacterium
AGAGATACCGAGATCGCGCTTCTGGAATCGCGTATGAAAAAGCTGGCTGCCGGCCGGGGGGGAATCATACACCTTATTGGAGAAGCGGGCATCGGCAAGTCCAGGCTTGTAGCGGAAATCAGAAAGAAGGACATCTGGAATCGAATAGCCTTTCTTGAAGGTCGATGCATCGCAATCGGCAGAAATTTCAGTTTTTATCCTTTCAGTATCCTTCTGCAAAACTGGGCGGGTATCCATGAAAATGATAACGAAAGGGTCGCGTTTGAGAAATTGGAGAGATCTGTTTCCGCGATTCTGGGGCAAGAGGCTCAGGATTCCCTTCCTTTTATTGCGACCATATCGGGCATAGCGCTTCCTCAATTTTATAACAGAAGAGTCAGGGAGCTGGAAGGAGAATCTCTGGAGATCCTTATTCTAAAGGGTATGAAAGAGCTTTTTTCTAAAATGTCGCTCAGAAAGCCTCTTGTTGTTTTAATGGAAGATTTCCACTGGTCGGATAAAAGCTCTACACAATTTCTTTCAGCACTTTATCCGCTTTCGAAAAAATTTCCGATTCTTTTTTTTGTCGTTCTTCGTCCGGATTATGATCATCGGATCGAAAAAGCGGTCAACGAGGTCAGGGCGGATTATCCGGATCAGGTTACGGAAATTGTGCTTCAGGCGCTTACGGATTCCCAGGGTTCGATGCTGATAAACAATTTGATGAATATTCCCGGAATGCCGATACAGGTCCGGGAGCAGATTCTGGCGCGCGCGGACGGGAATCCGTTTTTTATCGAAGAAGTGGTGAGGTCATTTGTCGATATCGGAGCGGTCGTTATGAAAGACGGAGGCTATGAGATCACCGAGAGGATGAAGGATGTCTCCATTCCCCAGACGGTAAATGATGTTGTCATGGCAAGGATTGACCGGCTTGATGACCGCACCCGGGAGATTGTTCGCATCGCCTCGGTAATCGGGAGGAGCTTTTTTCATCGAATCCTGTCGGAGGTTTCCGGAAATGAGGAACATACGAGTTCCTGTCTGGAGAATCTAAAAGAGATGCAGTTCATCAGAGAACGTCGCAGGATGGAGGAGATGGAGTATTTTTTCAAGCATGCCCTGGCCCAGGAAACAGCCTATGCTTCGATTCTTTTTCAAAAACGCAGAGATCTTCACCGGAAAACAGCTATTGCCATTGAAAAGGTTTTCGCCGGCCGTCTCAATGAATTTTACGGCATGCTTTCATATCATTTCATCAGCAGTGATGACATGGATAAAGCGGAATCCTATCTGCTGCAAGCAGGCGAGGAGGCGCTTAAATCCGGGGCTTCAAGTGAGGCGATTTACTACTATCAGGAAGCGATGAGGATTTATGTAAAAAAATTCGGAGACAAGGTCAATCCCCTGAAAATGGCTATGATTCAGAAACAAATCGCCTTGAGCTTTTATAGAAAGGGACAATATCATGAGGCATTTGAATGCTATACAAAAGCGCTCGCCTGCCATGGAATTAAAATGCCCGAAAATCGATTTTTATTTATGCCCGTTTTTGCCGTTGCCTTTGTTAATTTTTTCATCAGTTTGTATTTTCCGTCTCTAAAATGGAAACAATATCCAAACAAGCACGAAATGGAGGTCATCGGACTTTTTTATTACAGGCTTGCAACCCTTGTATATCTGGATTCCAGAAAATTCCTTCTCGAGTCTTTCTTTTTTTCACAATACCTTTCGAAATTTGATCTGGTAAAAATAAAAGGCGGAATAGGAATGTTCGTAGGGTTGAGCGTTGCCTTCTCATGGTCGGCTGTTTCATTCCGATTAAGCGGAAAAATACTCTCGTTTGTAAAGTCCCGGATTGATGAAAAGGAATTGGGAACGCTGCTGAATTTCGAACTGGCGGATTTATTCCACGCCTATTATACCGGCAGGTGGGATATCATGTATCGCAGCAGTCTGGTCGAGCATGGTTTAAAAATGGGTGAGATTATGCATGTGTCCGGATACATCACATTTTACGGGCGCATCCGAACCGAACAGGGTTTTTATGGTGAAGCGCGGGAAATGGTAAGACGATTGTCGGAGATTGGCGATACCTACTCTCACGATTTTTCGAGAACCCTGAAATATTTTTTGAATACACAACTGCTGATGAAATATCGAAAACTTCCGGCAGCTCTGATCGAAGCGGAGGAGGGGATCGATTTTATTTCAAGGACCGACTTCAAACAGGTGCTCATGGCACTGCATTCGTTCAAGAGTATGATTTATCTTTATTTGCAGGATGATGAGAATGCCGAAAAATCGATTGGAGAAGCCGATAAAATCAGATCTGAAACTAAAATCGTTTCGTCCTATCTCTGCCACTATCACATGGGGTTGACTCATTTTGAGCAGTATAGACTGAAAAAAGCCATAGCAGATGGAGATCCCGGGAAGATTGCTTCATGTGGGAAACAGGCGTTGTCCGCCTGCAGGGCAATGGTTAAAAGTTCAAAAAAAGCAGCTTCCTACAGGACAGAAGCGTTGAGAATACTGGGCAGCTGTTGTGCGATGACCGGCCGCCATAGAAATGCGATCAGATGGTGGGAAAAAAGCCTTGAGGAAGGAGAGCGTCTGGGAGCCCGGCTTGAAGTCGCACGAACATGCTTTGAAATCGGATGGAATCTGTCGCACCGTTTCAGAGGCAGGCTTCTGGTCAAAGGGAAGAGCGGGGAGGAATATTTGGAAAAGGCGGGGCGGATGTTTAAGGAAATGAAGCTGGAATGGGATCTTTCAAAAATCGAGTGAATTCGATTTCAAATTTCCACATGGCAGGGCCTTTTTGTCGGGGCAAGGGAAGAAAGCCTCGCCCCGTCTAAGGCTAAAAATCAATTCGGCATTTAAACCGAATCGTAAAAAGTTAACGTTTTGATGGCAAAGAAAAAAATTCGAGTTCAAGGCGCGCGAGTCTTTTGGAGTACTGTGCCAGCGGTAGCCGAAGGCGTGCGTACTTTTAAGTACGTCGAATGACGAAAGATGATGCGCAACACAGGAATTGGACTTTTTACAACGCCATCCTCATGAAGTAAAAAACATACTCAACACTTCCGCAACACAGGCCGGCTTTTCCTGCCCCTCGATTTCAACGGTATGGGTTGTGGTGACGAGAACTCGTCCACCTTCTTTTTCAGCCACATCAGTGACCACAATCCGGTCTCTTATCTTTGATCCGACTGTCACCGGGTTGATCAATCGGAGCTTGTTCATTCCATAGTTGATCGCCATCATGGTGCCTTCGGGGAGAATCGCGTAGTTTTCCGAGAAGTGGGACAACAGGGATACTGTCAGAAAACCGTGGGCAATGGTCTTCCCAAAAGGGCCTTTGGCGGCCGCTTCTTTATCAACATGGATCCACTGGTGGTCAAGCGTGCAGTCGGCAAACTTATCAATCCGATCCTGATCGATTTTAAGCCAGTCGGTTACACCCAGTTCATCACCAACACGTTCTTTCATTTTCTCAAGAGGTAAAATTTCGATAGCCATGATGATTCTCCTTTTATTCTGGATGTTAATGTTTTTATGTTTCAAATTTTCTGCTTTATCCCGTGCGTTTCAGAAATGGCAGAAAGACATTATTCGTGACGAGGTCCTTTTTTATGCCTGTTTTTGCGGCAAATTCAAGCTGCCTTTTGCGCAGGGATGGATTGCTTCAAATCATAGAGAAATGAATATGAAAAAAAAATCGATATGTCAATAATAAAAAAAATTGCTTGACAGCAAATCCTTTAGTGGTATAGAAAAGTGTGAATAGCGTTTATCAACACTACACGGTGAGTACAGAGCATAACACACGATATTCATCGTTCAGCCCGGGCTCTGTATTTCAGATAATTATTACGTTTTAACAAGGAGTATGAAAAATGGCACAGGAACTGGCAGACAGAAGGGATATTGATTTTGTCCTCTGGGAACAGCTCAATTGCGAACAATACCTTGAGCTGGACCATTATGCGGATTTTAACCGGAAAACATGCGACATGATCATCACGGAAGCCCGTAAGCTCGCGATAAAAGAGCTGCTCCCAACGCTTCATGAAGGGGACAAAGTGGGGGTCAAATTCGAGAATGGAGTGGTACGGGTCCCCGAGTGTTTCAAAAGGCCTCATGAGCTGCTTCTGGAGGGTGAATGGGGAAGCCTTCCGGTTGAGTCGGAATTGGGTGGTCAGGGCGCGCCTCCTTTTATTGCCTCTGCCGCATCAGAATATTTCATGGGCGGAAACTGGTCTTTGTACACCTATGCGGCAATGGGAGGCAGTACCGCCGGAATGATTCAGGATTACGGAACCAGAGAGCAGATCGAAACCTATGTGAAACGAATCGTTTCCGGAGAATGGGGTGGAACCATGCTTCTGACCGAATCCGGGGCTGGATCGGATGTCGGAGCACTCGAAACGACGGCGGTGAAGAATGAAGATGGAACCTATTGCCTGAGCGGGAACAAGATTTTCATTACCAACGGTGAGCATGATCTCTGCGAAAATATCATCCATCCTGTCCTGGCTCGAATTGAGGGTCATGAGCCGGGAACAAAGGGGATTTCGATTTTTATCGTTCCCAAATACCTGGTCAATAAGGACGGCAGCCTGGGGGAGCGAAACGATATCCTATGCACCGGTGTAGAGGAAAAGCACGGTATTCACGGAAGTGCCACATGCAGCCTGAGCCTCGGTTCAAAAGGGAAATGTATTGGATATTTGCTCGGTAAAGAGAAAACCGGGATGAAAATCATGTTTAACATGATGAATGAAGCACGAATGGCTACCGGATTGCAGGGCCTTGCCTACGCATCTTCCGCTTATATGCTTGCCGTTAATTACGCGAGAGAACGGATCCAGGGGAAAGATCTTCTATCTTTCGGAGACGCGAGCGCGCCCTCGGTGCCCATCATCAAACATCCGGATGTACGGCGAAATCTTTTGTGGATGAAATCTTACGTGGACGGCATGCGGAGCTTTTTCTATTATATGACCACTGCCGGACTGAAGGCGCATCTGTCCGAAAATGAAGAAGACAAGGCTCTTAATACAGGACTTTTCGAGCTTATGACTCCCCTGATCAAGGAGTATCTCTCCGTCAAGGGGCATGACGTATGTATCCAGGCGATGCAGGTTTACGGCGGAGCCGGCTATACGCAGGATTACCCTGTCGAACAGTATGCCAGGGACTGTAAGATCGCATCAATTTATGAGGGAACCAGCGGCATTCAGGCAATGGATCTTCTGGGACGTAAAATGTCCATGCAGAAAGGCAAGGTTTTCATGACCTTCATGGGCGAGATTCACAAAGTAATCGCGCAGGCCAAAGAGATGGAAGAACTGAAAGGCCTTGCCGGAAAACTTGAAAAGGTTGTCAATCGTCTTGGCGAAGTTGCCATGCACCTTGGAAAGACCGCAATGGAGGGCAAGATAAAGGAAGCCTTCGCGCATGCACTTCCTTACCTTCATGCCATGGGTGACGTGATTATGGGATGGATGCTTCTCTGGCGGGCCGTTGTCGCGGCCCCGAAAGTTGCAACCGCAAAGAAAAAAGATCAGGCTTTTTATCAAGGCCAGGTAAAAACAGCGGAATTTTTTATCAGTACGGTGATTTATGAAACCCTTGGGAAACTCGATGCGATACAGGAAACCTCTGCCGCGGCACTGGATATTCCTGATGAAGGTTTTGGCGGGTTATAGAAAACACAAAGGGAGGAGATTATGTCTGAAATAAGATACGACGGTAGGGTCGCTGTTGTAACCGGCGCTGGAGCGGGTATTGGAAGGGAGTATTCGCTTGAACTTGCAAAAAGAGGCGCAAAGGTTGTTGTGAATGATCTTGGGGGTTCCCGTGATGGATCCGGTTCCGGAACATCTGCTGCGGATAGTGTTGTTGAGGAAATTAAAAATTCCGGTGGCGAGGCAGTTGCAAACTATGACAACGTAGCGACCATGGAAGGTGGAGAAAACATTGTAAAAACAGCCGTTGACGCATTTGGGAAAGTTGATATTCTGATCAATAACGCGGGCATACTGAGAGATAAATCGTTCCTGAAGATGACCGAGGCTGAATGGGATGCCGTAATCGGTGTTCATCTGAAGGGGGCGTTCTGTGTTACACAACCGGCCGTGAAAGTCATGAAGGAAAACAACTACGGAAGAATAATTTTTACTTCTTCCACTTCAGGGCTTTTCGGAAATTTTGGTCAGACAAACTATGGCGCCGCAAAACTGGGTGTTGTCGGAATCATGAACACCCTTAAGCTTGAAGTGGCAAAGTATGATATTAAGGTCAATACAATCGCGCCTACGGCCTGGTCCAGAATGACCGAAGATATTATTCCTGAAGAAGTGGGAAAGAAACTGAAACCGAAATTTAATGTTCCACTGGTTTTACTTCTCTGTTCCGAAGAATATAAGGATTCGGGAAAGATTTTTGTGATGGGCGGCGGCTGGTATGGCCGAACCGCGATCGTTTCCGGCGAGGGGATCTGCCTGGGTGATGCGAACAGGGATATTCCCGTGGAAGAAGTGCGGGATAATTTTGCCGGAATCGACAGCCTTGAGAAGTCTGAACCTCTCAACAGCGGTTCTGATATTTTTAGATATATCGGTCCGCTTCTGGCATAGAAACGGCCGGATCCAGTTTCATCGACATGATATCAAGCCCCTGTCGGACGGACCGGTTTGCCGGAGATGTTCCGGCAGGGGTTTTTTTGTTCCGGAGGTATCGATACTGAACAGGAGGTGACAAAAATGTTTCAACCTGAGCGCTGCATTCTTTGCGGAGATTGTCTGGTGAAATGCCAGTGGATGGATGTGGACGTTGACAAGGCGGTCACGTGGAAAAAAGCGATGAATGCCGGTGAATATTCTCCGGCGCTTGACCAGTGTATCACCTGTTATGCCTGTAATGAAATTTGCCCTCAGGGCGCCAATCCATATGATTTGATAGCGGAGCTTCAGGAAAAGCATTGCACGCTGATACCGGCGGAGTCTGTGGACGCGACTGAAAAGCAGTATACATTTTCAGGGGAATTGACCAATCTGCCGGACGCTGAAACGATCATGACAACCTGTGTGTTTGGAAAAAATGAAGCTGCCTTGATACAGGGTGAGATTTACAATATCCCCCTTGTGGGCGGAAAACCCTATTTTTGCTGGCTGCTTTTCAGCCATATGGGCGTTGAAAGCATTCAGAGAAAACATGCCGAGGAGTTTGTCAACCGGCTCGCCATGACAGGAGCAAAGGAGATTGTCTGTTTTCATGATGACTGCTACGCCATGCTGGCGCGGATCGCTCCGGATTACGGGATCAAGGTTCCTTTCAGGCCGGTTCACCTTGCGGAGTACCTGACACGCTTTCTGAAAAAAAATAAAGACCGGATCAAACCGCTGGATCTTGATATCGCATATCAGCGGCCTTGTGCGTCCAGGCATACCCCTGAAAAAGAACATTTCATCGATGAGCTGTTTGAGCTTGCCGGCGTCAGACGGATCAAGCGGGCTTATGACCGGGAAAAAGCCCTTTGCTGCGCCGGGGTCAAGTTGTTGCTGGGTATGGGAGATCCGGCTCCGGATCAGGAAAAAAATGTTCTTGATGCAAAAGAATCCGGCGCGCAGGCAATGGTGTATCTCTGTCCCATGTGCAGGAATTCCCTGTCAGGACCGGCATTGAAGCACAACCTGCCTTTTATATTTATCGGCGACATCGTACGGATGGCGATTGGGGAAATTGAAGTGCCGGTTTGAGATGGCTTCGCAAAAAGTCCAATTCCTTTGTTGCGTTGTATCCTGATGGCATTCATCAGGATACAATGCGCCTCAAATTTGAGTTTTTTTGTCATCTGAATTTTGACTTTTTACGGATGGATCAAGATTTGTTACGTATAG
>CAZOEW010000174.1:0-7725 GCA_964578935.1 uncultured Desulfobacterales bacterium
TTTTAGATAGAGAGGCTGGAACGACCTGCATGGAAGTCTTCCAGACGGAAACGATATTAACCAAATCAGGGGAAATTTCAACACAATGCATTCCATTCGATTTTTGCCTCATGAAAAAGAAATTAAGGTAGAAGACAACACCACTCTTATTCGAGCCGCAATGGACGCTGGTGTTCATGTAAACGCGTCATGCGGGGGTGAGGGGGTATGCGGCAAATGCCGTGTTTTAATCGAAAAAGGATCTGTGGAAGGGGGAGTGTCCGGGCTTCTTGACAAGAAAGATCAGGAAAAAGGATACCGGCTTGCCTGTCTTGCAAAGGTGAAGGGCGACCTGGTTGTTCGAATACCCATCGAATCGGCGGTGGACAGCCGTGTGCTCAATCTTCAGAGCACGCCAAGGCTCAAAGCAAAGATCAAGCAGATGGATTTTGAAGACCTCAAGGAAAAAGGTCTTTTTTTGCCTCCTGTTGAAAAACGATATCTTGAATTGCCGGAGCCGAACGCCCAGGATCATCTTCCGGACGTTACCAGGCTGGTCAGCTTTTTGAAGATTAACTACGGTGAACAGCGGCTCCAGTTGACACTGTCGGTTATCCGAAAAATTCCGGATGTTCTGAGAAAGGATAATTTCAGGGTTACCGCGACCCTGGAACGTCCGGTTCGCGAAAACAGCAGGACTCGGATTATCAACGTTCAGGCGGGTGATACAAGCGATCAAAATTATGCCATTGCCATGGATATCGGAACCACAACCATTAATGGGCAGATTCTTGATTTGATAACCGGAAAGGTTTTAAGTGAATATGGTGATTTTAACGGCCAGATCAGCTACGGAGAAGATGTCATCTCAAGGATTATTTTTGCTGAAAAGGAGGGCGGCCTTGAAATCCTGCATGGTGCGGTGATCAAGACAATCAACAATGTGATTGGAAAAATTATCAAAAAAGCCGGGATCGATCCGGATGAAATTTCCACGATCACCATTGCCGGCAACACCACCATGACCCAATTGCTGCTGCGTGTAAATCCCAGATATATCCGCCGCTCGCCATATGTTCCAGCTGCAACGATTTATCCGCCGATACGAGCGGCCGATATCGGCATGAAGCTCGGGGACCATGTAACCGCTCTGGTTTATCCCCAGATATCCAGCTATGTGGGCGGCGATATCGTTGCCGGAGTTATGGGGTCTGGAATGTATCGCACGGAAGCACTTACGCTTTATATTGATATCGGCACCAATGCGGAGATTGTCGTGGGTAACAAAGACTGGCTGGCATGCGCTGCCTGTTCCGCGGGCCCGGCTTTTGAAGGGGGCGGGATTAAACTGGGCATGCGGGCGACGGAAGGAGCGATCGAGGATTTTTCCGTGGATCCGATCACCTATGAGCCGATGAACATAACGGTTGGAAGTGTAAGGCCGAAAGGCATTTGCGGTTCCGGGCTTATCATCATGGTGGCCACCATGTTCGAAATGGATATCATCAACAATCTCGGAAAGTTCAACCGTGATCTGGACACACCCAGAATACGAGAAAATGATGGTGTCTGGGAATATGTGGTGGCCTGGGAACATGAATCCCAGATTGACCGGGATGTGGTTCTGACTGAGATTGATATTGAAAACCTGATCCGGGCCAAGGGCGCGATCTTCAGTGGCTGCCAGACGCTGCTCGAAGAGGTGGGAATGAGCATTTACGATCTGGATCAGATTATTCTTGCAGGCGGCTTTGGAAGCTATGTGGATCTTGAAAAAGCAATTGTAATCGGCCTGTTGCCGGAAATTGATCCGGAAAAGGTAACCTTTGTAGGGAACGGTTCTCTAATGGGCGCTAAAATGAGTTCACTGACAAATCGTATCCGGCAGGATGTTGCCCAGGTGACTCAGATGATGACAAACTTCGAGCTCTCGGAAACCCATTCCTTTATGGAACATTATGTTGCATCACTTTTTCTGCCGCACACGGATATGAACCATTTCCCTAAACTGAAGGCGCGGCTGGAGGCTAGAAAAAATAGCCGGAAAAAACAGCTATAACTTTCAAATCAGGTTGCGCGAATGATCCGGAAGGTCTGCCGGCCGTCTGAACGCAGCCCTAACCGTTCATGTGTGAGCGGCAATCCCCATTCAGGCCCTGCGAATTCAAGGCTTTTCCCGTAAGCGAGCGCGTTTTTATGGCCTGTCAAATCAAAATGTTATAAATTGGTGGACCCTGTCGGGTTTTTCCCGGCTCTTCTATTGACAAATTCAGGATCACCATGTAAAAGAATTCTTTGGCTTTTAAAATGGGGAAAGGTGGTTCCAAATCCGTATACCTTGTGTTTATTTCCTCTGAAGACAGCGTCAACAGGGTCTATTATCTACCGTTTGTAGATTTATAATATTTTAAGGGATTATATCGTAATCATGAAAGGGGGGAGATCAGGAAGATATTCACAGCAATGAGTTGATGCGTGTTGAGTGGCACGACAGGCATTTTACGAAGCTTTCAATTTTTAACTAAATTAATTGTTTGATCAATAAGGAGGTCATTTTGGGCTTTGAAATTGTAAAAGAATCCTATGCCGGAGGCATCAGGGAGATTTCCATCGGGAAAGGTGACAAAGCGATCACCGTCGGAGGGGAGACCTGTTACCCCTTCTATCAATTTGAAGGGGATATGCCCAATAAACCCAAAATTGCAATGGAAGTTTGGGATATGAAACCGGAAGACTGGCCGGAAGCAGCTCTGGCCCATTTCAAAGACGTGGTTTCCGATCCGGCAGCATGGGCAAAAAAATGTGTAGATGAGTTCGGCGCGGAAGCGATCGTACTTCAACTGAAAAGCGTTGATCCCAACGGTAAAAATGCCAGCCCGGCCGATGCCGTGGCAACCGTCAAAAAGGTTTTGGGAGCGATCAATGTTCCATTGATTATCTGGGGGTGCGCCAATCCCCAGAAAGATGAAGAGGTTTTAAAGAAGATTTCAGAAGCATGCGACGGGGAAAACCTGACCATGGGTCCGGTTGAGGACAAAAATCATAAAGGTATCGGTGCTTCAGCCATGGGTTTCGGTCATACCCTGATTTCATCTTCTCCCATCGATGTAAACCTTGCCAAGCAGGTCAATATCCTTCTGGAAAATCTGGGAATGCCGCTGGATCGTCTGATCGTTGATCCCACAACAGGCGGTCTTGGATACGGACTTGAATATTCTTACTCTGTAATGGAACGTTTGCGAATGGCCGCAATGGCTCAGGGTGATGATAAATTGCAGTATCCGGTTATCAACAATCTGGGGAATGAAGTATGGAAATGCAAGGAAGCGAAACTGTCTGCTAAAGACGCACCGGCGCTTGGTGATCCTGAAAAGCGCGCTATCCTCATGGAAGCGATCGGAGCGGTAACCTATCTGATGGCTGGCTCCGATATTCTTATTATGAGGCATCCGGAATCGATCCGGATGGCCAAGGCATATATCGATCTGCTTATGGACGGCGGTAAGGCAAACGATGTCGCTCCCATAGCCAAAAAGCTTAAGGAAGTGAAAATCGACTATGCGGCCATTTCACCGAAACCGGATTTGACCATCGAAGAAGAAAAGAAAGCGGCGCCTAAAAAGGCTGCTGCCAAGAAAGCCGCTCCCCCGAAAGCAGCCCCGAAGAAAGCCGCTCCAAAGAAAGCCGCGGCCGCGGCTGCTGAACCCAAGGTCGAGGCCGCTCCTGCACCTGAGCCGGCGATAGACGCGGCTTCACAGGCCAAAGCCGAAGCGGAAGCGAAGATAAAGGCTGAAAGGGCTGCAAAAGACAAGGCGGAAGCAGAAACCAAAGCCAAAGCCGAGGCAGATGCCAGAGCAAAGGCGGATGAAGAGGCAAAAGCAAAGGCAGCGGCAGCCGCCAAGGCCAAGGCGGATAAAGAAGCGGTCGCAAAACGTGAAGAAGAAGAAAATGCGCTTCGTTTAAAACGTGCAGCAGAACGCGAAAAACAGGCAGCAGAGCGTGCTAAAACGGATAAAGGGAAGGTTGTTCCAATGACAGCCGCTACTGAACAGAGAAGTCAGAATGAGAAAATAATTGAAGTGTTGAACAGAATCCACAGAAGGATTCCTTTGTACTAGCCGATCAAGATACATTCGGCATATGAAGTTGTTTTTTTTCATATGTCGGAAAAACAATATTGAGGAGGAACCTCTAATGGCAGAAGAGAAAAAAGAAAAAGAAGCAAAGGCGCCGAAACTGGCTAATCCGGTTGAGGCTTCTATCGATGTCGCGACCCAGACAATGATAGCACGAGCTCAGCAACTGGGCATTGAAACGATTTTTGACAGGGCTGAAAGCATGAAGCCTTGTAATATCGGAATTCAGGGCACATGCTGTAAAAATTGTTCTATGGGTCCTTGCCGTCTGCCCCTTCCCAAGGGTGGTATTGAAGGCGAAGATACCCGTAAGGGATTGTGCGGCGCAACCGCCAATACGATTGCAGCACGTAATTTTATCAGAATGATTGCCGGAGGCGCTGCGGCTCATTCGGATCATGGTCGCTGCGTAGCAGAAGTATTTCTTTCAGCAGCCAGAAAAGAAACCGAGGCTTATAAAATCAAGGATACAGTCAAGTTGCTGGCGATAGCACCGCACCTTGGTGTTGCCACAAAAGTTGAGGTTGATGGAAAAGAACAGGATAGAGATATTGACGAGATCGCCCTTGAAGTGGGTGAAAAGGCGATAAAAGAATGGGGTAAGCCCGAAGGTGAATTGCTTTACATGAAGAGAGCTCCTGCACCTTTGTATGAAAAGTGGAAAAAACAGGGCGTGCTTCCGAGAAACATTGACCGGGAAATTGTCGAAATTATGCACAGAACCCATATGGGCGTTGACCAGGATTACAAAAACCTGATTAAACAGGGCACAAGAGCGTGTCTTGCAGATGGCTGGGGCGGATCGATGCTGGCCACAGATCTTCAGGATGTTTTGTTTGGAACACCTACCCCTCTTCAGAGTGAAGCAAACCTTGGTATCATGAAGGAAGATCATGTAAACATTATTGTTCACGGTCATGAACCGGTTCTCTCCGAAATGATCGTTGCAACCGCTCAACGACCGGATATCATTGAATACGCAAAATCAAAGGGTGCCAAAGGAATTCAGCTCGGCGGCATCTGCTGCACTGCTAATGAGATTCTCCAGCGTCACGGAATTCCAACTGCGGCAACATTTCTTCAGCAGGAGCTTGCCATCATAACCGGTGCATGTGATGCCATGGTTGTTGATATTCAGTGTATCATGCAAAATCTTGCCAATGTCGCAAAATGTTTCCATACCAAGCTGATCACAACACATCCGATAGCAAAAATGGAACAGGATAATGTCATCCATATTGAGTTTGATGAACACCATGCCATCGAAGATGCTGAAAAAATAGTGAGAATGGCTATCGACAACTTTAAGAACAGGGGGAGCGAGGTAATGATTCCTCCTCAGAAATCAACCCAGATCGCAGGTTTTGGGGTTGAATCCATTCAGTATCACCTTGGCGGAACCTTCCGAGGCAGTTATTACACCTTGAATGATAACATCATCAACGGCCGCATCCGGGGTATTGCCGGTGTGGTTGGGTGCAACAATGCACGAACAAGGCATAATGAAGGCCATATCACGGTCGTCAAAGAGCTGATCAAGAACGATGTGATTGTCCTGACCACCGGATGCAATGGCATTGCCTGTGCCATGGAAGGGCTGCTCACTCCTGAAAGCGCCGCGGTTCATTGCGGTCCGGGACTTGCCGAAGTATGTGAGGTTGTTGGTATCCCGCCTGTTCTGCATCTGGGTTCCTGCGTGGACAACAGCCGTATTCTTCTGGCCGCGACCGAGGTCGTCAAAGCCGGCGGACTTGGAAACGATATCTGTGATCTTCCGGCAGCAGGAAGCGCACCAGAGTGGATGAGTGAAAAAGCCATCAGTATCGGTCACTATTTTGTAACTTCCGGTGTATACACGGTGTTTGGGGTAACCCTGCCCACATCCGGGGCTCCGGGATTCCATAATTATATTTCTAAGGATCTTGAAAAAATATACGGTGGAATGTGGGATATTGAAGCGGATCCGATCAAGCATGCAAGATTGATGATCGCCCATATCGACAGGAAGCGCAAGGAGCTCGGTATTGACAAGGCAAGAGAAAGGGTTCTCATGGATATGGCTGATCGTATGGCGCTGGAAGGTTAATTGATTCTATAAAATCCTCAACGAAGGAGGAAAATATGTCTAAGTTAGTAGCATTTGCGGCCATTCAGGGCGGCTATAAAGTTGTTTCAAAAGTTGAAGGAGAGTATAAAAAAGCTCTTGATAGTTATAATGCAGACACCAAGATCGGGTTTCCGAATACCGCTTACTACCTTCCGGTTATTTACTCACTTACCGGGATGAAGGTGGAAACCCTTGAAGATTTGAAAAAACCACTTGAATTTGCCCGCGGCCTTCTTCCGCCGCATGTAAAGGGTAAAAATCATCTGCCATACCTTGGTCCTCTTCTGGATGCGGGCATGGCAGCCATTTTTGCGTACGAGATTCAGGAAGCCCTGCGCGTTCTTCGTGAACCGGATTTCTATTTTCCCCAGGAAGATCCGGATCTGGATGCCGGAAAAATCTGGGTAGGGCCTGCGGATGATGTTATTCTGCGCAAAAGAGGGGTTGAGTTTGTTGACGGCTCCGCGCCGGGTTTTGCGGCAATGGTCGGTGCAGCTCCGAATCCTGAGATAGCCAAGATGATTGTAGAAGACTATCAGAAAAAGAATTTGTACATCTTCTGCGCGGCAAACCACAACGGAACATCCGTAATCGAGCAACTGATCGAAGCCGGTGTTCAGATCGGCTGGAACACCCGTATCGTTCCGTTTGGTCCGGATATCTCATCCGCGGTGTTTGCTCTTGGTTTTGCAAACCGGGCAGCCATGGCATTTGGCGGCGTTAAACCCGGGGATTACAAGAAGATTCTTCTTTACAACAAAGACAGGGTGTTTGCGTTTGTCAACGCCTTGGGTGACATTGGAACCGAATGGGGTGTGGCTGCGGCCGGCTGCGTCAACTGGGGTTTCCCGACCCTTGCAGATACGGATATCCCTGAAATTCTTCCCACGGGTATTTGTACCTACGAGCATGTAGTGGCCAATGTCCCGCATGATGAAATCTGTCAACGATCTGTTGAAGTCCGCGGACTCAAGGTTCAGGTTACGGAGATCGATATTCCGCTGGCATTCGGCCCCGCATATGAGGGTGAGCGTGTTCGCGGCGCCGACCTGTATTGTCAGTGCGGTGGCGGCAAGACCCAGTGTACGGAATTGGTAAAAATGGCGGAGATGAATGATATCGAAGACGGCAAGGTGGAAATTGTCGGCCCGGATATCACGGATATCAAGGAGGGTGAAACATTCCCGCTTGGGATCTATGTTCAAATCGCCGGCCGTGAATTTCAGACAGACTTTGAGCCGATCATGGAACGTCAGATCCATCACCTGATCAACTACATTCAAGGCATCATGCATATCGGACAGAGAGACATCTCCTGGGTTCGTATCAGCAAATCCGCAATCGAAAAAGGATTTACGCTGAAAGACATCGGTGTTGTTCTTCATGCCAAATTTCATCAGGATTTTACCAAGATCTTGGATAAGGTCCAGGTAACGCTCTATACCAAAAAGGCGGATGTCGACAAACTGACAAAAAGGGCCCGCGGGGAATATAAAACGAGAG